>JBJTMF010000017.1:0-9165 GCA_046063405.1 Microbacteriaceae bacterium | reverse complement strand
CGGACAAGCACCGGGAACCCTCGGCGATTTGTCGCAGACCGAGGGGCGACGCTATCTGGCTAACTTGCTTGTGAGTGCGCGAAATCGCATCACGGCGGTCAGTTGTATTGACGCCGATGTGCTTCGGGCAAGTTCGCCTTTGAGCGCAACTTATCTTCTGGCTGAGGTTTTGACCACATCGCCGGTCGAAGACACCGATGATGCCGAACCAGATCCACTGTTAGAAGATCTAGCGCTTCGTCTCAAAAAGCTCGGCGCTCGTGTAGTGCTCAACTTCAAGTCAGCCTTGCCTCTGGTGGTTTCTTACGCCAACAAGGCTGCGGTGATACTTCCTGACTGGGATCTTTATGGAGAAACGCTGAGCGAGCGACTCCGTCTTCGACCTGCGCTGCTGCGTGCAATGGGTTGGCGAGTGATTCGCGTGCACACCTTTGAGTTGTTTGCCGATCCGGCCGCGCTCGCGGTTCGAATCGGAGAGTCGTTGGGAATGCAGTTAACCAAGCGACCACAGGCGTTGTTTGATAGCGCGGCTTTCGACGAAACGCCACAGGCCTGGGGTGATCGTGAAGTTAGCAACGACGCGCGACTGGCAGCGGATAAGCCACCGCACTGGGGCTAGTTAGTTTCTGAAGAGTTCGGTTTTGCCGAATCGGTTCGATAGAAACCACTGCCCTTAAACGTCACACCTACGTTGCCGAAAACCTTTTTCAGTTCACCTTTGCATTTTGGACACTCGGTAAGAGCGTCGGCGGTTATCGACTGCTGGATGTCAAAGGTGTAGTCGCACTTTTTGCAGGCGTAGGAATATGTGGGCATCTTGAGGATATTTTAACTCGCTTGGATTGCGTGCAAGCCTGAACAAGTGGCCACGTGAGTTACCTTGCGGTCGTGAGCCTCAGCCGGAACTTCTTCAAGAAACTCGTTGTCATGAACCAAAGCAATGACCGGAATGTTTGCTGGCAGATTTTTCAACGCGCGATCGTAGTAACCCTTGCCTCGACCAAGGCGGTGGCAGTGCTGGTCGACCGCCAACGCTGGTATGAATACCGCTTCAACCTGAAGTGGTTCCGCGCGCCCGGTAGGTTCCGGAATTCCAAAAGAGCCGTCGACCAGATTGTCCCAATCGAATAGTGCCCATTCGAGGTCATCCCCAGACACGCGCGGCACCAAAACCTGCACGCCGACCTCTTCACAGACTCCCAGCAGCAGATCGGTGCACGGTTCTTCATCGAGTGCAACGTATGCGGCAATTTTCTTGAAGCCTTGGTCGGCTAGAAAGAGAACGATGTGTTCGTCGTGTGCATCCTCGCAAACATGACCGGCGTCACCGGCTACGCGGTGCTTCAAGATTTCGGCTCTTAGCTCTTTTTTGAGTTGCGTGGTTTCTGCATCAGACATGCGACTAATCTTGCCATCGTGGTCACCTCTTTCGTTCTATCCCACGGTGAAGTTCGTCTTCGACTAGTGAAGATGCGGGATGCGCGCGAACTCGAGCGGCTAATCCTGTCCAATCGCGCCTGGCTTCGACCTTGGGAAGCGACAAACCCGAGCGGGCCGAACAGTTTCGACATCCGTGGCATGGTTCGAGGTTTGATCCGGCAAGTCGATGCCCGCGAAGGCCTTCCGTTCGTAATCGAGGTGGACGGCCAGGTTGTCGGTCAGTTGAATGTCGCCAACATACTGTTTGGGTCGGTTTCGAGCGCGATCATCGGCTATTGGATTGCTCCCGAATATGCCGGGCGAGGCATTGCACCGACCGCGGTTGCGCTGGCTACCGATTACCTGTTCAACGACCTTCGTTTGCACCGCGTCGAGATTGCCATCAGACCCGAAAATGGTCCGAGCCTTAGAGTCGTTGAGAAACTTGGTTTTCGATATGAGGGGCTAAAGCAGAGATACATTCACATCAACGGTGCCTGGCGCGATCACTACCTATTTGCTCTAACCCACGAAGAAGTTTTAGGCGGGGTTCTTAATCGCTGGGTGCAAGGGCACGTGCCGAAACTTAAACATCCAGGTGTGCTTACTTCCTAGTAAGAACTTTCATCGAAACACGCCGAACCAGATTCTGCCGGTCAATTAATTCACCCCATATCTTTGAGACATGAACCTAACTTCGCTTTCTGGTGGACTCATGTTTGTTGTCCTCGGCGCAGCATGGTTTCTCTACTTCGTTCCTTCTTTTTCGAAGAGGAGTCAGGAACGAGAAGCAGAACGCGATGAGTTGCTTGCGCTCCGGAGTGAGGCGCGCGAGATTAAGACCAAACTCGCTTCATCACAAATCAAACAATCGGCGGAGTCAGGATCTCGAGCCTTGAGCCTGAAGCGTATCGGCGCACTTATTTCGTTCGGTGGCATCGGTGCGGCAATCTGGGCCGCCACTTTGCTCACTTCGTTTGATTTCGCGTGGATGGCACTGGCCGGCGGACTTGGGCTGGCAACTACTGGCATCGTCATAAACCGAGTAGCAAATCGTTCATACCGTTTGGCGATTTCGCAATCTCAGTCGAGAAGAAAGTCTCGCCCATACGTTTACGGCGCCACCTATGAAACTCCAGCGCACAGCGCATCCGCATCTCGAACTGGTGGCTTGCCGGATAACTCTTGGCAGGCCCCCGGTGTTCCAAGCCAGATTTATCGCGGCTCTGAGGGAACGATTTTGCCAGCTAATTTTGCGGACGTTGTCGAAATCGAAACCGCTAAGGCACCAATACTCGAGGCCGAAACTCTCGATGAGATTTTGCGCAAGCGTCGCGCAAACGGCTAGCGCCATCCCCAAGTATCAAGCCATCGACGGCTAAACTTGAACCAACCCCCGTTATTCAAGGAGATAACTATGAGCGTGTTCGATCGTCTAAAAAAGATTTGGAACAAAAATGCCCCGGCCGTAACCAAGGCCGCACAAGAAGTTGGCGCAGACATTGCAGCCGAAGCTGCTGAAGTGATTGCCGATGTTACCGCCGCCGCCGAGAAGGCTGCCAAGAACGCTGGTAAGCAGGTTGGTCGCGCTGCTAAGGACGCAGAGAAGACCGTAGCTGCCACTGCTAAGAAGGTTGAGAAGAAGGTTGCATCGACTGCCAAGGTTGTTGAAAAGAAGGCAACCGCCGCAGTGAAGACTGCCTCCAAGGCAACTCAGTCGGCTACCAGGACCGCAGCCAAGAATGTAACCAAGGCTGCCGACGCCGTCGAGAAGAAGGTTGCTGCCGCGACCAAGAGCGTTGCCAAGAAGCCAGCCGCTAAGAAGGCTGCTCCTAAGGCTGCTGCAAAGCCAGCAGTTGCTAAGAAGCCGGTTGCTGCTAAGCCAGCTGCCAAGCCTGCGGTGAAGAAGGCTGCTGCTAAGCCAGCTGTTGCTAAGAAGCCTGTTGCTAAGAAGCCGGTTGCTGCTAAGCCAGCTGCCAAGCCTGCGGTGAAGAAGGCCGCTCCTAAGGCTGCTGCTAAGCCAGCGGCAAAGAAGGCTACACCAAAGAAGTAAACGATTATTCGTGAAAAGCGCCTCGCCAACGAAAGGTGAGGCGCTTTTCGTTTAGGCTGAACACGATCGTTGAGGAGTTCGGTGTCGAGCAAAACTAAAGAGTCGCTTGGCTCTGGATTCAATCGCCTTTACTCGGCTCTCGTTGCCACCAAACTTGGCGATGGACTAATCGCTGCTGCCGGACCGCTATTGGCCGCCAAGCTCACCCAAGACACCGTAGAGATTTCGCTCATGGGGGCGCTTTACATGTTGCCTTGGCTGCTCTTCGCAATTCCAATCGGAACTTTGGTCGATCGAGTCGATCGCCGCATCGCACTAGGTGTCGTCAATTACTCTCGCGCGTTGGTGGCCCTCATTGTCACCACACTCTTAATCACCAACACACTCACGCTGGTTACCTTCTACATTTCTGTTTTCCTCATTGGAATTTTCGATGTTGTTTCGGATACCGCGACGCAGTCGCTAGTTCCAACCCTCCTCTCGAGCGACAAGCTCGAACGGGGAAACTCGAGGATTCAAGCGGCCGATACCCTGCTGGTGGGTTTTCTCGGTGCTCCACTCGGAGCGGTCATTTTCACCATTTCGGCGTTCGTGCCATGGGTGGTTCAATCGGCAGGATTCCTGGCGGCCGCGGTGCTGGTCTCATCGATTCCGGCCAGCTTGTTGGCGGCAACTCGAATCACAAAGTCTCGTGACGAGAAATTTGTTGACCAGATGCGCGGCGGCATCGAGTATCTCTGGAACTATAAGAAACTTCGCCGACTGGTGATCACCACCGCGGCACTGGGTTTTTGCTTCAACATAGCCAATGCCACGCAAGTTCTTTTTGTTCTGAACGTGCTGGATGTTCCTGAAAGTTGGTATGGAGCGCTGATGAGCGCCGGAGCATTTGGCGCTCTAGGTGGAGCGGTATTGGCTGCCCGGGCTTCCGCAAAATACGGACGCGGAATCGCGCTAGCGGCAGGAATTACGATCACCACAATCTTCGAAACGGTGATGGGTCTTGCTCCGAATGTTTGGACCTATGCGCTCGCAATGGCACTTGGCGGCTTCGGCGTTGCCGCTTGGAACATCTTGCTCATGAGTCTCTATCACAGCCTGATTCCGAATGAGATTTTCGGCCGCATCCACGGAACCAGGCGAACGCTTGTTTGGGGTCTCATGCCGATTGGTGCCGTGATTGGTGGTGCAATAGCAAAGATTGATCTGCGCTTGCCTTACTTGATTGCCGGAACAATTTCGATCACCATCGCGGCCTTCTCGTTTGGCTTCATCCGCCGCCTTGGCGATGAGTCAGAGCACGTCAGCTAAGCACGTACCTGCAGGCACTGGCAAGGTCGGGATGCTCAAACTTGAAGCCCGAGTCGATCAGTCGATCAGCTGTCATCTTTTGGCTGCACAGCAGTAGCTCATCTGCTGCTTCTCCGAGCAATGCTCGCATGGCAAAAGCTGGCACCCTGAACAACGCCGGGCGCTTCATTCCCTTGGCGAGCTCGCGAATGATCTGCTCGCAGGTGGCTGGCTCCGGCGCCGTTATGTTGTAGGCACCCGAGCACTGTTCGTTTTCGATCAGGTGGATGATGGCTCTAGCCTCATCGACCACGCTGATCCACGCCCACCACTGTTTTCCCGAACCGAGTGGGCCACCGATGCCGAGCTTGAGTAGCGGAAGCAATTTGCCAAGTGCACCGAGTTTGCGAGACATGACCATGGTTGTGCGCAGCAAAACAACGCGGGTTGAACCCTGGGCTTCTAGCGCTTGCTTCTCCCAAGCGGCAGCTAAGTCACTCAAGAAACCCGTGCCCTTCGGCGCGGTTTCATCGAGTTCAGCGTCGTTGCAGTCCCCGTAGAAACCTGATGCCGAGCCGCTAATCAAAACCTTTGGTTTATTGTTGGCTGCCTTGATTGCCTCGACGAGCGTGCGGGTGGAGTCGAGCCTAGAGGCAACGAGTTCTTGCTTATATTTCTTAGTCCACGGAAGTTTTCCGGTGGTGGCGCCACCTAGGTTGACCACCGCGTCAATAGTTTCAAGCACCGCGACATCCAGTGTGCCGGTTGCCGGGTTCCAGCTCACTTCATCGGCTGATCGGGCTTCGCGGCGCACTAGCGAAATCGGTTCGTGTCCCAGTTTTCTAAGTTGAACCTTAAGTTCGCTAGCGATTAGGCCGCTAGCTCCAGAGATCAATACGCGCATTTAGAACTCCCTTGGGTCAGGACCGATGCGTTCACCATTTTCGAGCGCATCGATTGCCAGCATTTCATCGGTGGTTAGTTCGAAATCAAAAATGTTGAGATTTTCTGCGAGGCGCACCGGATTGGAGGATTTCGGAATCACCAGATTCCCTAACTGAATGTGCCAACGCAAAATGACCTGCGCGGGAGTCTTTGAGTGTGCTTCTGCCGCGGCGGTTATCGGGTCGGCATCAGACATTAGACCTCGAGCCAAAGGCGACCAGGCTTCGGTGGCAATGGCTTTATTGGCGTCGTAAGCACGAATTTCGGCTTGACCTAGGCCAGGGTGAAGTTCTACCTGATTCAATGCCGGCACGACTTCGGCTTTTGCCAATAGGCGATCAAGATGTTCGGGGTGAAAGTTAGACACGCCAATGCCACGAACCTTGCCAGACTCGAGTGATTTCTCAAGCGCAGCCCAGGTCTCCACATATTTATCGGCCTTCGGGTTTGGCCAGTGAATCAGCATCATGTCTACGTAGCCGATGTTTAGGCGCTCTAGCGATTCGTCGATTGCCTCGAGTGCATTCTCGTAACCGTGTCGGTCATTCCAAATCTTGGTGGTTACGAAAATCTCTTCGCGCTCTAGTCCGCTGGCTCGAACGGCGGCACCGACCTCTTGTTCGTTGTCATAAAGCGCTGCAGTGTCGATACGTCGATAACCGAGGTCGAGGGCGGTGCGCACAACTTGCGTTGCAACGTCCTGTTGCACCTTGTAAACACCAAGGCCGAGTTGGGGAATCAGCTGCCCGTTATACAACTGCACCAGTGGGTTTTGCGTGATTTCAAAAGTCATTCCGCGCTCCAGGGTCCGAAAACTGGATTCCACTGTGCGATGGTTCGTTCACCAATGAATCCCGCTATTTCAAAAGGATCTGCATCGAGAATGGCGGCGACCTCGTCAACCGAATCGGCTTTGACGACCAGTAATGCAGCAGCTAGGTCAACCATCGGACCGCTGGCCAAGAGGACTCCTTTGTTGAGAAGTTCAGCCAAGAATTCGCGGTGTGTTGGGCGAATGGCCGACAACTGATCCGGGCTCGCGTCGTAGGTGTAGGTGACCGCAAAGACTGCCACGAGTTTCTCCTCTATGAGTTTTGGTTTGAAATCACCGGAGTGATTCTTGCCGTGTACCAAGCAACAACACTCGCGGCACCCGCACAAATTCCTGCCGTTGCCAAGGCAAATACCGGATTCACGAGATCGATAACAATGCCAGTCGCCGCAGCGGCTGCTGCGTAACCGGCGGTTTGACCGGTGCCAACCCATCCGTACGCCTCTGGTGCATCTTGGGTTTTTACGCTTGCGCCAATAATCGCGCCGAGAAGTCCAAGCGCTGGTGCGACGCAGAGGCCGGCAATGAACCAGGTCACCGAAAGCCAGATCGGATTCTGTGGCGCGAAGAACACCAAAATGTATCCGGCGGCAACGGTGGTTAAGAACTTAGCCAGAGCATAGCGAGTGCGTGAGCGATGTCCGAAAGCAAAACCGCCGAGCATTGATCCCAGCGAGAGGGCTGCGATAACCCAGCCAGCGGTGGCTTTGTCAAATAGAGCGACGGTACCCACCTCGACACCAGAGAATGATCCAACGAGTAGACCACCGATGACCGTGTTAGCCAAGACGATCTTTTGCTTCAACACCCCGCCGAGCCGTCGAGATGGCTTCGGAAGGTCGATCTTGGAAATCTCTGGATTCGTGCAGAACCAAATTGCGCCGGTAATTTGAACGACACCCATTACGAGAACACCGGTTGTCGTGCTGCTGGATGCCGCGATAAAAGTGGCAGCCACCGGGCCGATGATCCAGATGATCTCCTGCAGGCTGGCGTCTAGCGCATAGAGAGTTCCCATTTGTCGTTTTTCAACGAGAGTGGGGTAGATGGTGCGCACCGCCGACTGAATTGGCGGGCTTGAAAGGCCAACCAGCAAACACAAGGCAACCAGGTATTCGGCCGGAAGAGGGAGTAGACCAATCGCAAAGATGGTAGCCGCCGAAATGCTAGCCGAAATCAGCAACATCCGGCGAACGCCAAAGGTGGTCATCCATCTTCCGAGCACTGGTCCGGCGATGGCTACTCCAAGGGTTTCGAGACCGACCGCGAGTCCGGCGATCGCGTAAGAACCGGTCATTCCCTGAATGTGAAGCACGAAAACCAAAGTCATCATGCCGAACGGGAAACGTGCCGCAAGCTGCGAGCTGACCACTCGGATTACCGCAGGTTTTTTGAGGAGTTCGCTGTAGGTGGCCATCACCCCAGACTACCTTGGCGTTCGATGGCGGCTAAATCCAGGACGGCAACCACATGTGAATATGCCAGTACCAATAGTCGGTGGTGTATCCGAACCAAATATTCGAGAAAAACAGACTCATAGCGGTTGCCAGAATCAAGAACGCTCGTATGCGATTTCGCACCTTGTCCTGGTCTTCTGCCGAGTCGAACAACAACTTTAGCCAGAGCCCAAGTGCCAAGAGCATCCAGGGCAAGAAGACGATCGCATAGAACTGGAAGGTGGTGCGATTTAGATACATCAGCCAAGGCAGGTAACCGGCAGCCAGGCCGAGCAGAATCAGACCGGAGTTTTGGGTGCGCTGTCGGTACCATTGCGTCACGATGAATGCCAGTGCCACAAAAGCGGCAACCCAAATAGCTGGATTTCCTAGCGCCGTAATCGCATTGACGCAGTTGTCACTTGATGCGCAGCCGGATGTGCCCGCATCCGTGCTTTGAAACCAGAAAGCCGTAGGGCGAATCGGGAGCAACCAAAACAAAGCGTTGCTCTGGTAACCGTGCGGCTGGTGCAAGTTCACGTGAAAGTTGTAAGCCTGCACCTGGTAATACCAAAAATTCTGAAGCGGTTGTGGAATCCAAGCGAGCCAAGCAGGGAACCCGGTTTGACTGGAAGTCAACTGCCGGTAGTAGCCCGCGTTGGTCACAAACCAGCCGGTCCAGGTAATCAGGTAGCTAGTCACGGTGAGCAGAAGGGTCGGCATCCCCAGCCGCACGGCACGCCAGAATGCCGCTATTGAGGTGGATGCCCAACTCGGCGTTTGTGCATCCGAGATCTGGATTCTACGTTCGCGCAAGGTATCCGAAACCACGACATAGCTGAAGAAAAATGCCAAGAAATACCAACCAGACCACTTCACCGCGGCCGAGAATCCCAAGGTGATGATGCTGGCGAACAGCCAAGGTCGAGCCCACAAACCGAGATTTGAGTAGAGCCGGTCGCGATCGCGAAGCAAGAAATAGAACGCCAATAGAACAAAAAAGGCGAGTATTCCGTCGAGTAGAGCGGTACGACCAAGAACAATGGCATGGCCATCAATGGTCAGCAGAAATGCGGGCAGCAACGCCCAGCGCCTATCGCCAAACAACCGTGCTGCCACGAGGTAGATGATCCAGACGGATGCCACGCTGAGCAGCGCCACAGAGAAACGCCACCCAGCGGAGTTTTCGG
>JBJTMF010000099.1:0-4300 GCA_046063405.1 Microbacteriaceae bacterium | reverse complement strand
CGCGGCAATCATCGGCCCAATTCAGTCTGCGTCTGGGTGGCTAATCGCGGGGGCGCTCTGGCCGAGCTATGACCCGGTTAGGCAAACCATCAGCGATTTGGCGGCCAACGAATCTCCGGTTCGAGCCATCATGTCTGCGTTTTTTGTATTCGGTGGGGTTCTCACTTTGATCGTCGCGCTTTATGCGCGCACGCTAGCAATGCCTGGTCGAATCGCGCTCGCTGTTTCTGCTTTCTGCACCTTTGGGCTCACAATCTTTCCAACGCCCCTGATCGGCTACTCAATCGAACACCGCATTTTTGCCATTAGTGCTTTTGTGATCTCGGCGGGATGGCCGCTGTTGGCCATGCGAAAAAGTAAAACCGCGCCATGGATTCTTCGTCCGGTACCTTCCGTCGTAGGCACCGCGTTTCAAACGGCGTTGGCTCTGTGGTTTTTGAGCACCTGGACCGACCCTGCCGCAACCAATGTGGGTGTTTGGGAACGCGTGGTTGCGGTGTCGCAAGCGCTCTACGTGTCGGCAGTGGTTTTGGTCAGTTACGCCCGCACGCGCAGTTGATCCGATAAATATTGCGCGACGTCGTTCATCACTCGAGCGTCAATCGAATGACCGAGTGCTTCATAGGTTTTCGTAACCGCTCTGGTGTGACTCTGTAGCCAAATGTTCAACGAAGCAACGGCTTCCTTTGTGATTACGGTGTCTTGCACTCCGCGCCCGTAAAAAACCTTCGGCTTGTTCTCAAGCAGTCGCTCGTCTGCGGGCTGGACACCTTGGTATCTGAAGCCAGCCAAGATCACGGTGGCGATTATCCGCTCGGGATGCGTTCGAAGCAGTTGGGTCGCCATTAGTCCACCTTGCGAAAAACCGAGAATCACTAGCGGTGAATCGCTGGGAACGTGTTGTTCGATCCAATCCCAAACGGCATCGGTGGCTGGCTCTACCTCTTCGAGGGTTGGCGTCAGGGGAGTGGTAATGCCGTACCAGGCGTAGGCACCCTGCTGCAGAGTGAGGGGTGCACGCAGAGCAGCCCAAGGCATCTTCGGCAGAAAATCCATCAAAGATGGCAGGTCACGCTCGTTCGAACCGTAGCCGTGAAGCAGAATAGCAACCGGCTCACCCGACTCAACGAGGTTTAGGTCGCGTTCGACGAAGTTTGAAATCTGCAGAGACATGCCTCAACCCTAATTCTCGGAGCTAGTTGACCGATTCGTCATCCCAGATCATCTCGCGAACCTCTTGAGGGCAGCGACAAGAAACAGCAATCTTCTGCGCCCAGAAGTGTGCGTCTGCCTCGGTTTCAACGTTTAGCACGCTGAATCCTCCTAGGCGAACATCGCTAGCTTTGATAGGCCCGGCGGTCACGGATCCATCCGCGTGCACAACAACCGGTTTGTCTTCGAAGAAGCCTCCGCCAAAGACCCAGACCCCGGCGGCTTTAGCCTCGCGAACTACCGCGTGAGATTCATCAGCAACTTGCTGCCATTCGTGGTCGGCTACCTGCATGTCGCCATCGTTGAACATGATTAGGAAACGTTTCATACAGGCATTATGACTCAATCCTTTGGTCGCCAATGCGGCTGGGATAGTGTTGCTGCATGACCAATCTTGAACGTCCAGAACTCGAACCAATGCTCGAACCAGCACCAGAGGTGCTGACCATCAAGGAGGTGTTCGAGGGAACCGGCGTCGAGGCTCCAGTCGGCGGCACCGTCAAGGTTCACTACCTTGGCGTGGATTATGAAACCGGCGAAGAATTCGATTCTTCGTGGGGTCGAGGTGAACCAATCGAGTTCCCTCTAGACCGCCTGATTAAGGGTTGGCAAGAAGGCATTCCAGGCATGAAGGTGGGCGGTCGTCGCACCCTCATCTGCCCACCGGAATACGCCTACGGCCCGGTCGGAGGCGGACACCGACTATCAGGCCGCACCTTGGTTTTCGTTATCGACCTGCTCGGTGTGGTTTAGCACCAATTCCGCTAAGTCCTAGGCGAACTGCCTTCGGCTCTCTAGCCACGCGCCATCTTTTTTACCATGCTCGGAAAAACGATTCCGTGCATTGGCCACACCGCCCACCAATAAAGGTGTCCGACTAGCCCCCTCGGAGCGTAGATAGCCACTTGTGTAACTACACAGCCTGAGCCTTCTGGCTCGACGCCGAACTCCAGCCACGCCAAACCAGGCATTTTCATCTCCGCTCTCAGCCGAAGAACCTTCGTGTTTTCGATCTTTTCTACCCGCCAAAAGTCCAAGGCATCACCGACCTTCAACTTATTCGGATCACGACGACCACGTCGAAGCCCGACGCCCCCGACCAGCTTGTCTACAAAACCACGCAGCTCCCAAGCCCATGTCGCAGTCGAGTATCCGTTTTCGCCACCAATTGCCTCGATGCGCGCCCAAACGTTCTCTATCGAATCCGTGCTGTGGACGGTGCGAACATCTTTGTAGAGTGTTCCGCCAGCCCATTCTGGGTCTGTAGGAAGAGGTTCAGAAGGGGTGCCCGGTAGTGACGCGTCTGACCAGCGTGTATCGACGTTGGCATCCTTGATCTTGACCAACGCGAGCTTAACGGCCGTGTCGAAATCGGTTAGGCCGCTTTTTGGATCAGGCACGAGTTGCCTAATTACGGAGGGAGTAGCAACAACTTCATTCTTGAGGCTAGAAACCAATCGTTTTGCCAAGGTGTAAGGAACAGGCGTTACTAACCCAACCCAACCGCTAGAAAGTTTCGGTGTCATTACGGGTACGGGGATGATGATCCGCTTGCGTAAGCCGGCTGCTGCTGCGTACCGCTGCATCATCTCTTTGTAACTGAAAACATCTGGGCCACCAATATCGAAAGCTCCGGTGATTTTTGCATCGATTGACGCAGCGCCAATCAGGTATCGCAGAACATCGCGTACCGCGATCGGTTGAATCCGCACATTAAGCCACTTCGGCGTAATCATGAAAGGCAAACGTTCGGTCAGGTACCTCAGCATCTCGAAGGATGCCGATCCCGAACCTATGACCACACCGGCGCGCAACTCGATAGTTGGTACGCCGGATGATCTCAATATCTCTCCCGTGTCGGCACGCGATTGCAAATGCGGTGAAAGGGCAGAATCTGGGGCAATGATGCCGCCGAGGTACACGATGCGCTTTACCTTTTGTTGCTTCGCCGCCGCACTAAAGATGCGCGCAAGTCTCGCTTCCTTGGATTCAAAATCTTCCTTGGCCATCAAAGCGTGAAGCAGGTAGTAGGCGACATCGACTCCAGCAAGAGCGTTAGATACGGCAACCGTGTCGTTGGCATCGCCCTCTATAACTTCAACTTGATTCAACCAGCTCTGGTGTTTTAGGCGTTCTGCGTTTCGAGCCAAAACCCGAACTCGATAGCCCGCCTTCATCAGTTCGGGAATCAGCCGCCCACCGATGTATCCGGTTGCTCCTGTTACCAGCACGAGCGGCTTTCCGGGCACTCGAATAATTTCAAGCCCTTCAGATATCGCGCTCTGCGTCATACAGCCAGACTACTGTTCGCAAGGCAGGCAGCAAGTTTTATGGGGATCCACGCCCTACTCACTTCGTGAATAGGGGCCTAGTAGGTTCTCCACAAGACGACAACCAAAAAATAAAACCCCACCAAAAGGTGAGGTTTTATTTCTCGGTAGGCCCCGTCGGGATCGAACCGACGACCCACGGATTAAAAGTCCGTTGCTCTAACCAACTGAGCTAGAGGCCCAAGTGCCAAGGCACCAAGCAAGTCTAACGCAGGTTGCCGCTCAACACTCAGCGCTTGAAAGGACAATGCCGGCAAGCCATCGCACAGCATTTGCCTTCGTCGGCGAGCGTCTTAGCGTTGAAGACAAATAGCCCGGTATCAGGGTCTTTGTAGCCCGGTTCTTCCAAGGCCATCGACATTGAATGCTGCAACATAATCTCGCTGTAGCGTGGGTGCTCAGGCGCTAGTCGCTCCGGATGTGGCACATCGAGCGAGCGCGGAAGGGCACGTTTTGCAGACATAAGAACGTCATAGTAAAACGCAAAACGGCTCGCTCGTGCGAGGCACGCTGAGGCACTACGCGAACGATTCGATAACCCTCAACCACGCTTCGTACTCGCCCTCACGGCGGGCATCCGGTTGGAAAGTTGAGCGCACTCTATTGAGTCCACGAATGGTTTCGAGGGAGTCCCACACCCCCGCACCCAGCCCGGCTAGATAGGCGATGCCAAGGGCTGTGGTTTCAAGGTTTTCCGGGCGTTCGATTACACATTGCAGCTCGTTGGCCTGTATCTGCATGAGCAGGTTGTTAGCCGA
>JBJTMF010000098.1:0-4754 GCA_046063405.1 Microbacteriaceae bacterium | reverse complement strand
CCACCTCGGGCGACAACCGCCTCGGCGGCGACGACTGGGATCAGCGCATCGTTGACCACCTGGTCAAGAAGTTCAAGGAGACCACCGGCGTTGACGTGTCGAAAGACAAGATCGCGCTTCAGCGTTTGAAGGAAGCAGCCGAGCAGGCCAAGAAAGAACTCTCGCAGTCGACCTCGACCAACATTCAGCTGCCTTACCTATCGCTCACCGAGAACGGCCCAGCCAACCTCGACGAGACACTGACTCGCGCACAGTTCGAACAGATGACCGAGGACCTGCTCGAGCGCACTCGCAAGCCGTTCAACGATGTCATCAAAGAAGCAGGCGTGAAGGTTGCCGACATTGCACACGTGGTGCTGGTCGGTGGATCGACCCGTATGCCTGCGGTCAGCGAACTCGTGAAGTCGCTCACCGGTGGCAAAGAACCAAACAAGGGTGTCAACCCGGATGAGGTTGTTGCCGTAGGTGCGTCGCTGCAAGCCGGTGTGCTGAAGGGTGAGCGCAAGGATGTTCTGCTCATCGACGTCACCCCACTTAGCCTCGGAATCGAGACCAAGGGTGGCATCATGACCAAGCTCATCGAGCGCAACACCGCGATTCCGACCAAGCGTTCGGAAACCTTCACCACCGCCGACGACAACCAGCCATCGGTTTCGATTCAGGTCTTCCAGGGTGAGCGTGAGTTCACTCGCGACAACAAGTCACTCGGAAACTTCGAGTTGACCGGCATCGCTCCTGCGCCGCGAGGCATCCCGCAGATCGAAGTAACCTTCGACATCGATGCCAACGGTATCGTTCACGTTTCGGCGAAAGACAAGGGCACCGGCAAAGAACAGTCGATGACCATCACCGGCGGATCGAGCCTTCCGAAGGAAGACATCGAGCGCATGGTGCGTGAAGCCGAAGAGCACGCGGCCGAAGACAAGAAGCGTCGCGAAGAGCAAGAAGACCGCAACACCGGTGAGCAGTTGGTTTACCAGACCGAGAAGCTCATCAAGGAAAACGACGAGAAGTTGCCAGAAGACGTAAAGACCGAGGTTCAGGCCGACGTCGATGCGCTCAAGGCGGCTCTTGCCGGTGACGACATCGAAGCGGTTAAGTCGGCACTCACCAAGTTGACCGAATCGCAGCAGAAGCTCGGCGAGGCAATTTAT
The DNA here is from genome assembly GCA_046063405.1 of Microbacteriaceae bacterium. Lineage (GTDB taxonomy): Bacteria > Actinomycetota > Actinomycetes > Actinomycetales > Microbacteriaceae > Rhodoluna. The sequence continues at coordinate 3,600 of JBJTMF010000098.1, read as the reverse complement.
GCAGCCGCTCAGGCCGAAGCACCAGCCGAAGGCGAGCAGGCAACCACCGACGAAGACGTTGTCGATGCAGAAGTTGTTGACGAAGACGAGGACGACAAGAAGTAATGTCTGACGAGTTGAACAAAGACGAAGCTGCACCTCAGGGGGAAACCCCTGAGGCTGCGGCCTCGGCCGAGAACGACCCGGTCGGTGATTCGGCTTCGGCACCAACCGATCCGATCGACGCCGAATTGGCCGACCTGGTTGACGCCACCGGACCGATCAGCAAAGAGGCCGAACTGCTCGCCGACCTTCAGCGGTTGCAGGCAGAGTTTGTGAACTACAAGGCCAGAGTTGAACGCGACCGTGAGGTTTCGCGCAACGCGGCAATCGCCGAAGTCTTGCGTTCGCTGCTACCGGCACTCGATGATCTATCGCGCGCCGAAGCACACGGCGACCTCGAAGGTTCGCCATTCGCAGCGGTAGTAACCAAGTTGCGTAACGCTGGCGAAAAGTTTGGATTGAAGTCATTTGCAGCCAAGGGCGACAAGTTCGACCCCGAGATTCACGAGGCTCTCGTGCAGACCCCCTCAGCAGAGGTCACCGAGAACACCGTCGCTGATGTTGTGGAAGCCGGCTTCATGGTGGGCGAACGCCTACTGCGTGCCGCGAAGGTTGCGGTCTTCATTCCAGCGGAGGGTTAGCCATGGCAAGTCAGGACTGGTTCGAGAAAGATTTCTACAAGGTTCTCGGGGTCGCCAAAGATGTCTCTGACGCCGAGCTAAAGAAGGTTTATCGCAAGCTCGCTCGCCAGTTTCATCCGGATTCAAACCCGGGTGATGCGGCAGCCGAAGCTCGCTTCAAAGAAATCAGCGAAGCCTTTAGCGTGCTCAGCGACAAAGAACAGCGCAAAGAGTATGACGCTGTTCGTGCCATGGGCGGCGGAGCAAGATTCACCGGTGGCCCTGGCGGCGGATTCCCAGGCGGATTTTCTGCCGGCAACGCAGCGGGCTTCGAGGATGTCTTCGCCAACCTGTTTGGCGGTGGCGGTACACGCGGTGGTTTTCCTGGTGGCTTTGGCGGCGGGTTTGGCCCGCAGCGTGGAGCCGACCTAACCATGTCAACCACGGTTGATTTCATCGACAGCATTCATGGCGCGACCCTCAAGTTGCGCATCAATGCATCCGGTGAACCAACCAGCGTCAAGGTGCCTGCGGGCATTCAAGACGGTCAGAAGATCAAACTGCGCGGCAAGGGTCAGGCTTCACCAAACGGTGGTGAGCCAGGTGATCTATTGATTACCGTGAGCGTCAAGCCGCATCCGGTGTTTAGTCGCGATGGCAACAACCTGCGCGTCACAGTGCCGGTCACCTTTGCCGAGGCTGTGCTTGGTGCGACGATTCAGGTGCCGACTCTAGGTGGCGAACCGGTGAAACTAAAGGTTGCACCAGGCACCCCGAATGGTCGCGTGCTGCGAGTCAAGGGCAAGGGTGTTCACTCGCCGAAGGGCGACGGCGACCTGCTGGCAACGGTCGACATCGCCGTGCCATCGCACGTGAGCGACAAGGCGAAGAAAGCACTCGAAGAATTTGAGGCGCTGCTTCCGAACGAGGATCCACGAGAAGACCTGCTCAACAAGGCGGGTCTGCTCTAGGCAGCAGAAAGGTAGGTGCATGAGATGGAAGAGTTCGACGAAAACACACCGATGTTTGTGATTTCGGTGGCGGCCGAACTTGCCGTGATGCACCCGCAAACCCTGCGTCAATACGACCGCATGGGCATGGTGGTGCCGGTTCGCACCGGTGGTGGCGGGCGACGCTACACCATGCGCAACGTGGCACAACTTCGAGAAATTGCTCGATTGTCTGCCGAAGGCGTGAGCCTCGAAGGCATCAAGCGAGTTCTCGAACTCGAGAATCAGAATGCCGAGCTGAAGCAACGCATCCGTGACCTCGAAGCAACCTTGGCTAACGAACTGATGAACCGACCGGGCAACCGAGTGTTCGCGGTTGGCGACCAGGGGGCCGAAAGCATTGCAATCGGCCAGCGCCCTACCAAGCGCACGAGTCTCGTGCTCTGGCGGGCGAAGTAGATCCCAGAACAGGATCAGGAGTAATAAATGAACCAACAAAACCCACAAGGCGAAGAGCAAAAGTCGGCTCTCGAACAATTTGGAATCAACCTGACCGAGGTTGCTAAAGCCGGAAAACTTGATCCGGTGATCGGCCGCGACGCCGAGATTCGTCGCGTATCGCAGGTGCTTTCGCGCCGCACCAAAAACAACCCGGTGCTGATCGGTGAACCCGGTGTCGGTAAAACCGCCGTGGTTGAAGGGCTGGCTCAGCGCATCGTCGCCGGTGACGTGCCCGAATCACTCAAAGGCAAACAGCTGATCTCGCTCGACCTTGCCGCCATGGTTGCCGGAGCAAAATACCGAGGCGAATTTGAAGAGCGCCTGAAGGCCGTGCTCAAAGAAATCAACGACGCTCAGGGTGAAATCATCACGTTCGTTGATGAACTGCACACGTTAGTTGGCGCTGGTGCCGGAGACGGCGCGATGGATGCGAGCAACATGCTCAAGCCGATGCTTGCCCGAGGCGAACTGCGACTGATCGGCGCCACCACCCTTGACGAATACCGCGAACGTATCGAGCGCGACCCCGCCCTCGAACGCCGCTTCCAGCAGGTCTATGTTGGCGAACCTTCGGTGGTTGACAGCATCGCGATTCTTCGCGGACTCAAAGAACGCTACGAAGCACACCACAAGGTAGCCATTTCGGATGCCGCTTTGGTTGCGGCAGCAACACTTTCAAACCGGTACATCACCGGGCGACAACTGCCAGACAAAGCAATCGACCTGGTTGATGAAGCGGCATCGCGTTTGCGCATGGAAATCGACTCGGCTCCGATCGAGATTGACGAGCTAAGGCGCTCGGTTGATCGTTTGAAGCTAGAAGAGTTGGCCCTCGCCAAAGAGAAAGATGCCGCCTCGAAGGAACGTCTCGAAAAGCTGCGCGAGCAACTCGCCGAAAAGTCTGCCGACCTCGCCGAGTTGAGCAAGCGCTGGGAGCAGGAGCGAGCCGAGCTGAACCGAGTTGGCGAACTCAAGACTAAACTCGACGCACTGCGCATCGAGGCCGATCGCGCGCAGCGCGAAGCCAACCTCGAACGCGCATCGCGACTTCTATATGCAGAGATCCCAGCGCTCGAAAAGGAACTCGCGGCTATCGAACTTGCCGAAGCCGAGCAGAGCGCATCCAAGGGTGAACGCATGGTCAACGACCAGGTGGGAGAAGACGACATCGCAGCTGTGGTTAGCGCATGGACGGGCATCCCGACCGGTCGGCTCTTGGCTGGCGAAAGTCAGAAACTCTTGAACCTAGAAGCCGAACTAGGCAAGCGTTTGATCGGGCAGAAGGCGGCGGTCAAGTCGGTGAGCGATGCGGTTCGACGCACCAAGGCCGGCATCAGTGATCCGAGTCGTCCGACCGGTTCGTTCCTGTTTCTCGGCCCAACCGGTGTTGGCAAGACCGAACTCGCCAAGAGCCTTGCCGAGTTTTTGTTTGACGACGAAAAGGCGATGGTTCGCATCGACATGAGCGAGTACGGCGAGAAGCACTC
>JBJTMF010000097.1:0-15224 GCA_046063405.1 Microbacteriaceae bacterium | reverse complement strand
TGCGAAATCCACAACGTAGGTTTCAAAAATATCGTTCACTTCGGGTTCTGTGTAGTTACGACCAAGTTCCAGTAGCTCGATACACCAATTGGCCAACGCAACCTTTTTAGACCACTTCACGGGCAGGCGCTCAATGCGACCTTCTTCGTTCACGTAATTTCGGAATTGATCAGGGATGCTCATCGTTGGTTAAGTCTGCCAAAGATACCCGGCTCAGCCAAAAGAAAAGGCTGCACCAATTTTTCGGTGCAGCCTTTCCTTGAACCAGCTCAGCAAGCAGCCCGATTGAAGTTGGCTGGGCACAGATTGGTAATCGGCGAAAGTTTCACTCCAAGAACTTGAATGTCTCCAGTGTTGCTGTCACTGGACCCTGACCTCTCAACATATAGTTCGAAAAATGGGCTGGTCGCAAATGAACCCATTGTGGCAAAAATATTTCTGGTCGCAACCTGAATCCCGCTGGTTCCGTCAGGCGTTGAGTCAAGGGGAACAGAGCTAGCAGAATCCGGTGTAGCCCCCGAGTCACGGCCTTCCAAGCCCACCCAGAAAGCGATCTGAGTTGAGGCGTCGGAAGTGGTGCGATAAAACACCTCCATCTTTAGGTATGTGAATGACTTCCAAGTAGTTGGAATAACTAACGGCGCTAGAGATGCCGTGTTTGTTCCGGGAGGTAAAACTAAAACATCTCGACGGTAACCGGCGGTGTAAACCTCTTGCACGGCTGGTCCAGCGAAATCATCGGCGTTGAAGAAGATGAAGTCTTGAGTCGCATCGGCACCCGCGGGTCCTTGAGGACCAACCATTCCGTCCACACCATTCGTACCGTTGGAACCTGGCGCGCCATCGAGGCCATTCGTACCGTTGGCACCTGGCGCACCATCGACACCATTCGTACCGTTTATGCCATCGATACCATCGGCACCCGCAGGACCAGTTGCACCCGTGGCGCCGGTAGCGCCGGTGAAACCTCGCATTCCGCGAGCGCCGAAGACTTTAGTTGTTGAACCTACCGGACAGGTCTCAGCCCAACGCAGATTCATATCGCCGGTGGTTTTGTCGACACAAACCACATAGCCACCCCAAGTCGTGTTCAGCTCGGATGCCCCTTGAGCGAATGCCGAACCGCCAAGTACGAGTCCGACGGCTGCCGAAGCGGCGAGAATAGATTTTTTCAAACGTGACGGCGATATTGCCATTGTTCCCTCCCTGCGACCTTCTGCTCTGAAAGTCTGTATGGCACACATTACTCTCTGCACCGCCAGTAGGCACGGAATAGGAAGAAAACTTAAAAGAAAAAGCCAGGTTCTCGTGAGAAGAAACCTGGCTTTCGTGCGCCCCCCGGGACTTGAACCCGGAACCCACTGATTAAGAGTCAGTTGCTCTGCCGATTGAGCTAGAGGCGCATGTTGCAAGAGCAACGAGGGTTAACATTACCAGCATCCTGTACTCAAAACAAAAAAGTTAGCAACCTGCTCGCCATTGGCGAACCTACCTTCAAGTCGGCGAGCCCTGCCGCTAGGCTATGGCTACGAGATCTCGTGAGAGGGAAAAACATGGACGAGTTTCGCTTAGATGTCGGCGCTGTTGCGCCTGATTTTGAGCTCCCGAACCAAGACGGCACAGCGATTAGCCTGTCGCAATTCCAGGGGCGCAAGGTTATCGTTTACTTCTACCCTGCCGCCGCCACCCCCGGCTGCACGAAAGAAGCCTGCGACTTCAATGACAATTTGGGTGACTTGCGCAAGGCCGGATACGAAGTGCTTGCCATCTCACCTGATGCCGTCACCAAACTCAAAAAATTCAAGGCCAACCAAGGGCTCGATTTCGAATTGCTCAGCGACCCTGAACTCGAGATCCACAAGAAGTGGGGAGCCTTCGGCACCAAGAGCCTCTACGGACGAATCTATAAAGGCGTTATGCGCTCAACTTTTGTAGTCGATGAAGCCGGCAAGATTGCGCTCGCCCTGTACAACGTGAAAGCCACGGGCCACGTAGTTTCGTTGCGCAAAAAACTGGGAATCTAAAGCGTTCTATTAAAGATCGAGCCGACCGGCTTTGATACCAGCAACAGCACGACTGTTAAACCTACGGCAATAAGCAAAAAGGCAACCAAGGCATTTGCTCCAGGACCTGTTGCCGAACCGAAGCCGATGGAAATCGGGATCATCTGTGCATAGAGGGCTGCAGTTCTCGACGACTTTTTGTGCTGCAATAGGCCGATCGCCAGACTTAGTACCCAGATGGCAGCCAGCAAGATAAACCCGATGATTGCAAGCAATGTTGACATCAGACGGGCCTGCCCGGAGAGAGCTCCCCAGGCAAAATAGGCTGCGCCACACAACAGAGTAGCCACTTCGGCAAACAAGACAACCACGGCCACGGTGGCCTGCCAAGGTAGGGGTTTGAATTGCAAAACATCGCCTCTTCGAACAAATTGGGTATTGCCAAAGCTTGTCTCGTGTGAAACCATATCGGTAGGAAAAGTTCGCCTCGAGAAGCATTTCAAGCGTAAGCCCAAGACGCATTTCGGCGAAAATTCCACCCTCCCCCAGGTTTCCAAAAACCTTGCCGTTTTGATTACAACTGAAGGACTACGCATGGATATGCAGTGGCTAAACGAGTCTCGATGCCTCACCGAAGACCCAGAACTCTTCTTTCCAGTTGGTAACACTGGCCCTGCGGCAGAACAAATCGAACAGGCCAAAGCGGTTTGCCGTGAATGCACCGTTTCGAGCCAGTGCCTCGAGTACGCAATCAAAGAAAACCAAGACTCCGGCGTTTGGGGCGGCCTTAGCGAAGACGAGCGCAAATCACTGAAGCGCAAGTACGCACGAGCTCGTCGCGCCGGCTAGTACGCGAAAACTTCAAAGGGTCACACCGCTTGGTGTGACCTTTTTTTTGCTCCATTGCCGCATCTAGCGCTCGCTCGAGGCTAGAGCGGCACCTCGATCACCACGCGCGTACCACCCTCATGTGGTGAGAACCAGCGGATCGTGCCACGCAGTTCACCCTCGATTAGTGTGCGGATGATCTGAGTGCCCAGGCCTTGGCCAACCTGGCCACCCTCAAGCCCCTTGCCATTGTCCGAAATCGTGATTCCGAGACGGCGGGGCTTGCGTTCGGCGTTCACGTGAACGACACCGCTCCGGTCGGCAAGTCCGTGCTCGACCGCATTCGTAACAATTTCGGTTAGCGCAACCGCAAGCGGCGTAGCGATTTCGCTTTTTAGCATTCCGAATTTGCCATCCAGCAGGTTTCGCACCGAGTAACCCTGCACCGAAGCAACTTCGGAGGCGAGCATCATCACGCGATCGAAAACCTCGTCGAAGTTCACATCTTGATTTAGCCCGCTCGAGAGAGTATCGTGCACGAGCGCGATGGCTGAAACTCTACGCATGGCCTGTTCGAGTGACTCTTTAGCTTCATCGCTTTTGGTGCGTCGAGACTGGATGCGCAGCAACGAGGCCACGGTCTGAAGATTGTTTTTCACACGGTGGTGAATTTCACGGATGGTGGCATCTTTGGTAATCAACTCACGCTCTTGTCGACGCAACTCGGTAACATCGCGACAGAGCACGATTGCGCCGTAACGCTCCCCGCCCTTGCGAAGTGGAATAGCACGTACCGAAAGCGTGAGGTTCTTAGACTCGATGTCTGCCCGCCAAGGGGCACGCCCGGTCACTACCAGAGAGAGCGACTCGTCTACACGGAGTTTTGTCTTAACCGCGGCGGTTACGGCCTCACTTAGTGAACGGCCGACTAGCTCCCCCGCGATGCCGAGTCGGTTGAACGCCGAGAGAGCGTTTGGCGAAGCGAATTGAACTTCACCATCTAGGTCTAGGCGCATCAGGCCGTCATTGACGCGAGGCGCACCTCTTCTCGGGCCGGTCGGGTTTGAGAAATCTGGATAAGAGCCATCTCGAATCATCTGCAGCAGAGCGGCGCCGCAGTCACGGTAGTTAATCTGCAACTTCGAAGGCTCTTGATTTTCGGTGATGTTGTTGTGAACTGTGACGATGCCGATTGGTGCGGCGGTAACCTCTTGAGATTTTGTGTTGACCGGGCGCCGAATGGGCACCGCCGAAAGCTTGGCGTGAATACCTTCATAAGAGGAGAGCCCCTTGAGGTTGGAGATTTCACCTTTTGTAAAGGAGTCGGAAATCAATGCATCCCATGGTTTTGCCGGTGCCTCACCGGCGATGTCGCGATAAAAGATTGTTGCTGCACTCGATGGTCGCGCGTGTGCTACCGCGATGAACTCGCCTGCGGAATTCGGAACCCAGAGCACCAGATCGGCAAAGAGCATGTCGGCAACGATCTGCCAGTCGGCTACCAAGATGTGGAACCACTCAAGGTCCAAAGCGCTGCTTGCGCCATGCTTCTTGACGAGTTCACTGAGTGTCGACACGCTTAGAGTCTAGGCGTTAGCACCTGATCCATGAGTTCATCAATTTGCGCCTGCAGCCTACCCGATCGTCTAACCCGCGAAATTGTGGTTCCTTGTGCCAGCGCCGTTGCGAACACTCGGCGGTCTCTAGGCACCACGGCGTTGATGCGTTCACGAGCTAGAAGTTCAAAAGCATCTAGCGCGGCACCAACGCTACCGTGCGCTGATGTCTGATTGAACACCAAATGTATGCTTGCTTCACGCCGAATGCGTCGAAGATCCAGTAGCGACTCGGCAAGTCGTTGAACCCCAACCAGATCTGGTCTGCCCAACACCACCAGGTTATCGACTGCCTTTAGCAATTCGAGAGTTAGCGCATTGCGCCTAAGGTTCTCGGTGTCACCAAGTGGAGTGGCCAAGTCAAAGACCACGAAGTCATAAAGCGTTTGGATTGGAAGCACCGATCTGAGCTCGTCAAATCGAACTTCAGCCCAACGCTCTGGAGAAGCCAGGCCAGCAACCAAGTCGAAGGTTCCACGAGAGGTGCGAATCGGAACTACCAGATCTGACCACAACTCGGTAGATGAACTGAATCGCATGGCATCAAGCACCGTCGACAGGCTCTGACACTTTTCGATGACCCCCAACATCAACGCCAAAGATGGGTTGTGGGTATCAGCGTCGACCAGCAACACCCGCTTGCCGGCGCGGACCAAAGCGTCTGCAATGCTGATGGCAATCGTCGACTTACCGGGTGATCCACTCGGACCCCACACGCCGATGGTGCGCACACTCGCAGAGTGTTCATCAATCGTCGAATGTGATCCAACTTCGAGCCCAGCCAAATTTGAGGTTGCCTCTTGAACTAGCACTGTCACCTCGCCCCGCTAGCAACCAGCGCCAACTCGTCTCCCCTCGCCATTGCCGTCAACAGCAGTGAAAGGTAGTCGGGTGAAAACGACAGTTCGACAGAGGTGCTGCGCTGTCCCATCGATGAGTCGGTGGTGATCTTGCGAACCCATGCCGCGCTGGCAACCTGCTCAGGCTCACCTACCTGTCCGGATGGCATCGCTTCGGTGGCGAATACATCGACGCGATCACCAGGCTGCACCGTCGTGCTCACCGGATTGTTCAACTCGATCGCCAGCGAAACGAGTTGCTTGGCGAGTGAATTTGCCGACGACGACTCGGGAATGAACTCCCCCGCACCAACCGCTCGCACCGCAATCGAATCGCTCGGCACCCCACGAAGATAAACACCTGCTCGCTGACCAAGATCGACAGAAACGACCGCGGTGTTGTTCGCATTCAAGGCATCACCGGGCAAGATTTGCGCTGTGGCCACCAAGACTTGTTGGCTACCAAAGCCTAGATAACCGAAGGCCATGACACCAAGCCCGGAAGCCAAAAGCGCAACCAACACCCAGCGCAGAGCTGATGTCTTGCCGGTCTTGCGGCGGATTCTCTGAAGATTTATGGCCGCGCTGTTTCGGGAGGAATTCACAAATCAAAATCTTGGCAAGAATGCGAATCTGGAGTGAAACTTCTCCACAACACAAGGTTCAGCAAAGAATTGTGCAGCGCATTATGGCGCTAAGGGGAAACACTAAGGTCGTGGCGGAAGCCGCCAACACCAGATGATTGTGCACCACATCTTCGATTCGACCAGAGGCGTTGCCAAGCTGCGTCTGCAGTTCTACCTGAGCGCCCGCTAGACGCCCGAGCCATTTAGAAAGTCGTATCCGGCTGGTCACCAACTCTCGAACCAAAGCGCTCTGACGCACGGTCATTTTGGTTACCAGTTCGATTTCGAAAATTTGGGTCGAGGAACAAAACGTCAACTGATCACGTTCGTCGAAGCCAACCACGAATCCGCGACCAATTCCAGCTGAGTTCAATTTGAAGGTCTCATTTGCAAACTTCAACAGAACGGTCAACCGACCGGCTCGGAGAGATGGCTCATCGGGATTGCCACCTGTACGGCGGGCAGCGGATTCGTTTCGGAAAAGCAACTCAAGGTCATCGAGCAGTGGCAAGTGTGTCATGCGCCAAGTATTCGAACTGAAGACATTTTTCAAAAAGTTATCCACAGGCACGTTTTGAAGGGCAATATCGGGCTACTTTTTAGGCGTTTTACAAACACACACTAAAAAGGAAGGCAGGGGGAATGATTCCAAACCTGTTTGAACAACAAGAAGAAGATTTCGAAAATCTTCCAGATGCAACCGAACAGTTGCGCTTTCTCGCACCAGCCGTCGTTGAGGTTATGGCTGGCGTGAGAACCGTGGAGCAGCTCAGCTCGATGTTGAGCGAAACCATTTATCTGAAACTGCGAGATCGAGCTGCGAGAGCAGCACGTTCGCGCACAGCATCAAATGCAGTGGTTCAGCGACCGAACTTTGTGGTCAAGAACCTTCACCAGGAGAGCAACCGACCTGGAGTGATCCAGTCTGTTGTTCTGATCAGCTCTAACCTTCGCACTCGCGCAGTGGCAATTCGGCTGGAAAGCCGAAACCGCCGCTGGCTAGCAACGGCGGTTTCGATCCTCTAACTAGTTAGGGCGTTTGAAGAACGATGACCCCTGGCCATTCGCGGCGTTATTTGGCTGCGATTGTGCCGGGGGCGTCGCCTTCTTCGACTTAGCGGCTTCGTTGTGCTGAACTTGCTCGTGCTGTTCTTGCACTTCACCCGATTCGCCTGGCGCAGAGTAAGTGAGCTCGACATCATCAGGCTCAGCGACCTGCTGAACCTGAACCTCGATGTTGAACAGGAATCCGATGGTTTCCTCCTTGATGGCTCCCATCATCTGCTGGAACATCGTGTAACCTTCACGCTGGTACTCGACCAATGGGTCGCGCTGGGCCATGGCACGAAGGCCAATGCCTTCCTTGAGGTAGTCCATCTCGTAAAGGTGGTCGCGCCATTTGCGGTCAACAACCGATAGTACGACGCGGCGTTCAAGCTCACGCATACCCTCTTCGCCGATCAGGGAAACTCGCTTTTGGTAAGCCAGACGAGCATCGCTGACGAGTTCATCAATCAACCAACGCTTGGTTAGCTTGGCGCGGCTTCCGGCTTCTTCGAGAACCTCCTCGATGGTTAGCCCAACCGGGTAAATGGCTTTGAGGTCGGTCCATAGAGCATCGAGATTCCAGTTTCCGGCGGCCTCAACGATGTGCTGGTCTACGACTGCATTGACAACGTCTTCGAGGAAAACGTCGACTCGAGTGGCAATGTCGTCTCCAGCAAGGATGTGGCGACGGTCGTCGTAAATAGCCTCGCGCTGGCGGTTCAATACATCGTCATACTTGAGCACGTTCTTGCGGATTTCGGCGTTACGGGCCTCAACTTGCGACTGAGCACTGGCGATAGCGCGGCTCACCAACTTGGACTCGATCGGCATGTCATCTGGAACGTTCGGGTTATTCATCATGGCCGACGCTGCGCCACTGTTGAACAAGCGCATCAGGTCGTCGGTCAGTGACAGGTAAAAACGTGATTCACCCTTGTCACCCTGACGACCGGCACGACCACGCAGCTGGTTGTCGATTCGGCGCGATTCGTGACGCTCGGTGCCGAGAACATAGAGACCGCCGGCTTCGAGAACCTTTTCAGCTTCGACGGCAACCTGGTCTTTGATCTGGTTGAAGGCGTCATTCCAAGCCGCTTGGTATTCGTCAGGCTTTTCTTCGGCGTTGAGCCCTCGCTTGGCAAGTGCATCCACGGTCAGGAACTCTGCGTTACCGCCGAGCATGATGTCGGTTCCACGGCCGGCCATGTTGGTAGCAACCGTGACCGCAGCGAGACGACCCGCTTGCGCAACGATTGCTGCTTCGCGGGCGTGGTTTTTGGCGTTCAGCACTTCGTGGCGAACTCCACGGCGAGCGAGCAGCTTGCTGAGGTATTCGCTCTTCTCGACGCTGGTGGTACCAACCAAAACCGGCTGACCCTTGGCATGGCGTGCCGCGATGTCTTCGACCACCATCGCAAACTTAACCTCTTCGTTCTTATAGATGAGGTCGGTCTGGTCGATGCGAACCATCGGCTTGTTGGTAGGAATCGGCACGACACCCAGCTTGTAGGTGCTCATGAATTCGGCGGCCTCGGTCTCGGCGGTACCGGTCATACCGGCCAGTTTGGAGTAGAGGCGGAAGTAGTTCTGAAGAGTCACTGTGGCTAGAGTCTGGTTCTCGGCCTTGACCTCGACACCTTCTTTAGCCTCGATGGCCTGGTGGATACCCTCGTTGTAACGACGGCCAGGCAGGATACGGCCGGTGTGCTCGTCAACGATCAGCACCTCGCCGTCCATGACGACGTAATCCTTGTCGCGCTTGAACAAGGCCTTGGCGCGAATCGAGTTGTTCAAGAACGAGATCAACGGAGTGTTGCTGGTCTCGTAAAGGTTTGAGATTCCGAGGTAGTCTTCGACCTTTTCGATTCCGGCCTCGAGAATACCGATCGTGCCCTTTTTCTCATCAACTTCGTAGTCGATGACCGGTTGTAGGCGCTCGGCAATCTTGGCGAATTCGCTGAACCAGCGGTTGGCATCTCCGGCAGCCGGGCCCGAGATGATCAGAGGAGTACGTGCCTCATCGATCAGGATCGAGTCAACCTCATCGACGATCGCGAAGAAGTGTCCGCGCTGGACCAGATCGGAGCTCTGCCAGGTCATGTTGTCGCGCAGGTAGTCGAAGCCGAACTCGTTGTTGGTTCCGTATGTGATGTCGGCGAGATACTCTTCGCGACGCTCAGCTGGGTTTTGGCCACCCAGGATGCAGCCGACTTTCATGCCCAAGGCGCGGAACACGCGGCCCATCAGATCGCTCTGGTAGCGAGCCAAGAAGTCGTTTACGGTAACGACGTGTACGCCGCGACCTGCGATTGCGTTGAGGTAGGCAGGAAGCGTGGCAACCAGGGTCTTACCTTCACCGGTTTTCATTTCGGCGATGTTACCGAGGTGGAGTGCAGCACCACCCATGATCTGAACGTCGAAGTGACGCATTCCGAGGGTTCGAACCGAGGCCTCACGCACAGCAGCAAATGCCTCTGGTAGCAGTTCGTCTAGGGTTTCACCGGCTGCATAGCGTTCGCGAAGCAGGGTGGTTTCGTTCTTTAGCTCCTCGTCGCTGAGGGCTTTGAAAGATTCTTCGAGGGCATTGACGGCCGAGGTGTAGTTGCGAAGGCGAGCAAGAACTCTTCCTTCGCCCGCGCGTAGCAGTTTGTCGATTACAGATGCCAAAACTATGCTCCAAACCTTTAGATTGTGGCTCTGTTCAATCTTAGATGCGAGGCAGTTTCACCACTCACCGACCACTTGCCTGTGATTACGCCATGGGAGTAACGCTTCGCTACTCTCCTCGCAACTTCTGATTGCGCAACAAAACTTCGGCATCCACCGGCTCGATGTCTAGGCTTGCAAAATCTTGAGCGGAAAGTTCAGCGGCACCAGGAGTAGCGTGCTTGCCGCGGTGCACCTTGCGCTTATCGGAGTGACGGCGAAGCTGCTCCATTAGCTTGTCGAAGGCTACATCGAATGCCGCAAATTTGTCTCCCGCGGATGCGTGCGCACGCACGGTCTCGGAACCCGAGTGAGTAACCAGTTCGATTTCATCTTCTGGACCCGAGGTGCGGGAGTGATCGTGGCGTGTGACCTTGATTAGCAGGTCGGCAGACTGATGGAAGAAGTGCTCTATTTTTGGGGCTCGATCGGCAACGTAGTCTCGAAAGCGATCTGAGACCGTGAGGTTGTGGGCTGAAATAGTGACTTGCATTTTCTACCTCCATCTCAAGCAACTTTGCTTGGTGGAGAAAATGTACGCCTATTTTTCGGATTTTGCATCTTGCTCTCGGTGTGTCTGCGCAAATGTCATAAAACCCACAACGACATTTCCCGCCGAGGCAACTGCTCGAGCCGCCTCGAGCAGGGTCGCGCCGGTGGTTACCACATCGTCTACGAGCACAACTTCACGACCAGCCACCCCGCTGCTGCGATATCTCATCGCTTCGTGGAGATTGGTGAAACGAGCCAGCTCGCCCAGTCGACGTTGATCTTCGGGCTGGCGAACTAGCGATAGCCCTCGGTGGTTTGTCAGGTTGAGTTGCGCTGCGATTTTTCGAGCGATGCTGCCTGCCACATCGAACCCGCGCGAACGCATGGCCGAGTCAGAAACCGGCACCGGCACCAGCACAGCCTGAGACTTTCGCAACGAATCTTGCAGCCTCTGCTGCGTCGGATTTTCGGCCGGCATCTCGAGAGCCAGACAAATCTCTTGAGCCATTCTCGAAATCAAGGCGGTGCGGCCTTGGTCTTTGACAGCGCGCAACAGCGCCGCAGCGCCACTGCTGAGTTCGGTCGCCGAGAAACCGGCTAACCACCGGCGTGAAACCCAGTGCGGATTGGGTCGATAGCGATCGGTGCAAGACGAGCATTGGTGCGACCCGAGGCTTTCGCAGAAGATGCAGGAAGTGGGGAGAACTACATCGAGAATCTGCGTCAGCACTCGGGTCACAAAGAAGAGTTTGGTACCGATACCGGATTCGTGACGATCGCTCGCGAAATCTGTGGATAACGGAAATGAACTTGGTTTCGCCTTAGCCCAGCGTCACAAAGTGCATCGCACGTACTTGGTTTGCCACCTCAACCCAAGATGAAGACTTGTAAGAAACTACGGTGCCATCCTCACGCTTGATCAGAATGGCCGGGATCGAAAGGTTTGCAATCATCTGCACTCCGCCGAGGACAACCGGATAGGTCTTGGTTTCACCACCGACCATCATCACGGTTGGTCGCACGCCTTCATTCTCGGCGCGCACAAGCACTGCCAAGTTGATTGCGTCGGTCCACTGAATTGAAAGTGCCTGCCCGTAACGATTGTCGATCTTGATTCCCGCGCCAAGCCGAAGCGGGCGACCGCTGTCATCGCGAATCACAGAATGTAGCCAGATATTCGAGCTCTGACCTGCGTACAACACTGCCACGCGAGTGCCATCGGGGCTCAAGGAGAACTGTTTGATCGGTGTCGAGAGCAACTGGCGAGTAGAGATTCTCGACGAAGACGATTTGCCGGCAGATATCCAGGCCGAACTAGCCGCCGAACCCACCGACCATAGGTATCCTTGGGCATCGAATTCTGGAGCGAGTCGCTTGCTGCGCGCATCCACCACTCGCGGAGATTTATCGAGCGCAGAAAGTTCGAGTCGATACAACGAGGTCGTGGTACTTAGTGCCAGCGATTCGGCTCGCTGGCTGAGGGCAAACTCGTTGGAGTCGCGAAGCAAATCGACACCGGCGTTGGTCAACGAGACAACGCTCTGACCGGTTGCTCCAAAGAGCCCGCTATCGTCGAGGGTCACCAATGAGGCGGCCGCGGCGCTAGGAACATTCACTCGTAGCTCAGGCACCGTTACCGGGCTCTTGTTGATCGAAAGCGAAACGCTAGTCACCGAAGGAATCTGCAACAAGGTCGCCTTGAGCTGCGCCTTCATGAACGCGAGCTGTTCCACCGTAGCCCCGTTGGCCTCACCCGTGAGGTCGACGTTTGCCACTCCATCCACCACCGTGACCGCATCCAGATTCAGCGAGGTGTTTTCTGGGAAATCATGGGCAAGAGCCTGATCCATCCAACTCTGCGGGCCTTGAAGCAGTGCCTGAACCAGCTGGGTTGCAGTCGAGGTGCGAGAGGGGAACCAGCGCACGTCTGGCACGAGCGTGGAATGGTTTTGGTCAAAGAAGTACAACTGATAGGCCTTGAACAAAACCGAAAAGTTGGGTCGAATGAGTGACGTGAGGTTCGGAGCAGAAACAATTCGCCATTCCCCAGCCTGCTTGCTCAGTTCAAAGTTCAAGTAGCGCTTGGTGCCCGGAGGCTGAGACTCGTAGACGCCCTGCGAGTTGATCACCGCACTAACGGTGATTTCGGCAACCGCCTGGCTATCCGTTGTGAAGGTGAACGATGGCGAGCCATCTTGAACCAGAACTTCGGCTGATGGCTGCCAATCGCGCTGGAAACCAGTTGTTAGATAAGAACGTGCGACTGCGTAGTCATTCTGAGGTCCGTTGCCGGCACTCAGGAATCCGCTCAGAATCTGCTGTGGGCTATCGCCTTCGGATGGCGCTGACGGCGAGTAATAGAGGAAGTTCGAATCCGACTCGAATTCGATATCCGGACCAACACCGATGGCCCCGCCCCGCGGGAGCTGCGCGCATCCGGCCAACAAGATGAGTGTGGCGATTACCGCGAGGGATCTGGCTAACTTCTTCACGCTTTCGCCTCCTTCTTGCCGGAGTTGAATGCGTTACCTAGCGGCAGCGGCGATTGTGTGAACAGCACACCCTGACGCTTGGGCAAAGTGAGTCGGAAGGTCGAGCCTTCGTTCGGCTTGGCGGTGGCTTGCAGCCAACCGTTGTGCAGGTTTGCGTCTTCGGTTGCGATCGCCAGCCCGAGACCCGTGCCACCTACCGTGCGTTTACGTGCGGGGTCTGCTCGCCAGAAACGATCGAATACTCGATCTAGCTCGGTTCGCGTCATACCAATTCCGTGGTCGGTAATCGTGATGGCAACCGCGGTATCGCTTTCGCCAACGGCCACCTCGATTGGCTTGCCTTCGCCGTGTTCGATGGCGTTAGAAAGCAGGTTGCGAATTACACGCTCGATTCGCCGGGCATCGATTTCGGCAAGCACCGGGCCGGCCGGAATGTCGATCTTGAGTTCGCAATTCTTAGCCTGCGCGAGCGGTTCAATGTGGCTGAGGGCCATACCAACCACACCGTTTAGGTCGGTCATTTCGAACTCGGCGGTGACCGCACCGGCGTCGTAGCGTGAAATCTCAAGCAGGTCGGCGAGCAGAGCCTCGAATCGGTTGAGTTGCGACTGCAGGGTATCTAGCGAACGGATGGCGTTCTCGGGCAGCTCGTCGCGCTGCTGATCGAGAATCGCTACCGAAAGTTTGATTGTGGTCAGCGGTGTGCGAAGCTCGTGCGAGACGTCCGACACGAAGCGTTGCTGCATCTTGGAAAGCTTGTTGAGGGTGCCAATCTGCCCCTCGATGGATGCGGCCATCGTGTTGAACGAACGCGCCAGGTTCGAGATGATGTCCTGCCCCTTGACGGTCAGGCGGTTTTCGAGCGCGCCAGCGGCGAGCTCCTCGGCGGCCTCCACCGCAACGCGAACCGGGTTCACCATTCGAGTGGTCACATAAAAGGCCACACCACCGATGAGAATAAGCAGGATGGCACCACCGAACACCAGGGTGCTTTGAACGAAGTCGAGAGTCTGCTGTGCGCTAACCAAGTCATAGACGAGGTACAACTCGTAGAGGCCGGCAATCGGCACCTCGATCTGCGCGCCGACCACTACCGCGGGGTGCTCTCCGTTGATCACCGGAAGCGAGATCGACTGAAAGACAACCTTGCCGGGAGTTGATCGAATCTTCACTTTGAGGTCTTCTGGAATTACCGAGGTATCAAGGTCGAGCGAAATCGGGCTTTGCAAAACTTGTGCGGTGGTTTGGCCCGGCGAACGAAGCAGTGCGACTCGGCGCGGTTCAGAGGTTGTGCTTGACTCTAGCGTCGGCACGATCGAGTTCATTAGCGACTGAAGACCAACTTCATCGGTTGCACTTGATGCAGAAAAAGTGTTCTGCACCTCACTAACCGAGCGCGCGGAGTCGGAAAGAATTTGGTCGAGGCGAGTAGAAAAAAGTCCGCTACCGATCGAATACGAGAGAAAGCCACCCACTGCGACCAGCGCCACACCACTGAGGGCTACCGTGACAAAGGTGTAGCGAGCCTGAAGCGAGCGCTGCAGGTAGCCGACGAAAGCCCGGATGGGCGAAGTGAATCGCAACTTAGGATTGACCGGCTTTGTAACCAACGCCGCGTTCGGTGACTACGATCTTCGGGTCTTCCGGGTCGTCTTCGATCTTCGAACGAAGTCGCTGAACGTGCACGTTTACCAGGCGAGTATCAGCCTTGTACTGATAACCCCAAACCTTTTCGAGCAGCATCTCACGAGAGAAGACTTGCTTGGGCTTTTCGGCGAGCGTTTGCAACAGGCTAAATTCAAGCGGAGTGAGCGAAATGCGAACACCGTCGCGACGCACTTCGTGTCCGGAAACATCAATAACCAGCGGGCCAATTCGAAGTTCAGTGACATCGCCCGAAACCTGAATCGGGCGGAGGCGCGCCTTGATTCGAGCCAGTAGTTCGCTCGGGTCAAATGGCTTCTTGATGTAGTCGTCGGCACCGGCTTCGAGTCCGGCGATTACCTGCTCGAGTTCGGTTTGGGCGGTGAGCATGATGATTGGCACACCCGAAACTTCACGAATCTGACGGCAGACCGCGGTTCCCATCAGCACCGGCAGCTGCACGTCTAGCAGAATCAGGTCTGGTGAATAGGAGTGAAAGAGGTCGATGGCTTTGCCGCCATCATGCGCACCGGTGGTTTCGTATCCAGCGTTAGCCAAAAACTCGCAAAGCTGACGGTTCATGTCTAGCTCGTCTTCGACGACGAGAATCTTGTGCGCCATGTGTTCTCCGTTAGTACTTGTAGTGCTCTGGTTTGAAAGGACCATTGGCCGAGACGCCGATGTAACGCGCTTGGTCTCCGGTAAGTTCAGTCAATTCAACACCCAAAGCCGCAAGGTGAAGTCTCGCGACTTTTTCATCCAGCGGTTTCGGAAGAACGTAAACACCTAGTGGGTAGTCAGCCTGGCGGGTGAAGAGTTCAATCTGGGCAAGCACCTGGTTGCTGAACGATGCGCTCATTACAAAACTCGGATGCCCGGTGGCATTTCCTAGGTTCATTAGGCGACCTTCGCTGAGAATCAGCACCGCACG
>JBJTMF010000016.1:0-3918 GCA_046063405.1 Microbacteriaceae bacterium | reverse complement strand
CGCGAAAGCACAACGTTGTTGCGGTTTTTGTCGAGCTCGAGGATCTTGGCTTCAACCTTCTGACCCAGGTATGGGCCTAGGTCCCGGACGCGACGAAGCTCAATCAGCGAGGCTGGGAGGAATCCACGGAGTCCGATGTCTACGATCAGACCACCCTTGACTACTTCGATGATGGTTCCAGTTACGGTGCCATCAGCGTCGCGGATCTTCTCTACATCGCCCCATGCGCGCTCGTATTGGGCACGCTTCTTGGACAGGATTAGGCGGCCTTCTTTGTCTTCTTTCTGAAGAACAAGGGCCTCAACTGAGTCACCGACGGTAACGATCTCGGATGGATCTGCATCGTGGCGAATCGAAAGTTCGCGGGAAGGGATTACACCTTCGGTCTTGTATCCGACGTCGAGGAGAACCTCGTCGCGGTCGATCTTCACAACTACACCTTCAATGAGGTCTCCGTCGTTAAAGAACTTTAGGGTCTTTTCAACCGCAGCCAAAAAGTCTTCGGCGCTGCCAATGTCGTTAATGGCAACCTGCTTGGTGGCCTTCTCGGTCTTATTAGTCATATTTAGTTTGCTCTCGTAGGGACATACTCTGGTCGCGACAAATCGAAATGATTTTCCGGATTGCCGCGACGGCGGATTGGGATTGCACTTGCGTGCCTTTCTAGCCTAGTGCCTAGGCGCGGCAAAAGACACCTAGCAAAGGCGGATTGTGAGCGCGCGGCCGAGCTGGAATCGCTAGTGGCCGGCCGAATCCCAGGTGTTTCCGACGCCGATATGAACATCCAGTGGAACACTCAGTTTGACCACGTTAGCCATTCGATCGATCACGATCTGCTTCAAGGTCTCAAGTTCGCCCTGAGCTACCTCGAAGACCAGCTCGTCGTGCACCTGCAGGAGCATCCGGCTGTTCAGTTTGGCATCAATCATTGCGTGTTGAATTTGGACCATGGCCAATTTGATGATGTCGGCCGCGGTGCCTTGAATTGGTGCATTTAGTGCAGCGCGTCTGGCGTTCTCGCGGATTTGGAAGATTGGACTCTTGAGGTCGTCAAATGGACGACGACGCCCGAAGTTGGTAACGGTGTAACCGTTCAGCTTGGCGTGATCGACGACGCTGGCAAGGTAACGGCGTACGCCACCGAATCGTTCAAAGTAATCGTTCATCAACTGCTTGGCTTCTGCATTCGAGATGCGCAGCTGTTTGGCAAGTCCGTATTCGCTCAAACCGTAAACCAAGCCGTAAGACATGGCCTTGACCTTAGAACGCATGGCCGGTGTAACGTCTTCTGGTGCAACACCGAAGATTCGAGCACCAACGAAGCGGTGCAGGTCTTCCCCGGTATTGAATGCTTCGATAAGGCCTTCATCCTCACTCAGATGCGCCATGATACGCATTTCGATTTGAGAATAGTCTGCGGTCAGGAGGGTTTCGAAGCCAGCGCTGACCTCGAAACAGTCACGCATCGCCCGGCCACGATCGGTTTTGATTGGGATGTTCTGTAGGTTAGGACCTTCACTCGAAAGGCGGCCGGTTGACGTGCCAACCTGCACGTAGTTGGTGTGCACGCGACCGTCGGTGCCGATCGCCTTACGCAGGATTTCCACCATTTGTCGAATCTTGGTCACTTCTCGGTGCTTGAGCAGGGCCTCCAGAAATGGGTGACCGGTTTCTTCAAACAGTGTTGTAAGCGACTCGGCATTCGTTGAGAACCCGGTTTTTACTTTCTTGTTGCCAACCATGCCTAGGTCGTCGAAGAGTACAGTTTGTAGCTGCTTGGGCGATGCCAGATTGATCTCTTTACCGATTAGGTCGAAGCAAGCTTTCTCGGCCGCATTCACCTCGTTCGAGAGTTCGTCGTACATCGAGTCGAGTTTTTGGGCATTTACTTGGATGCCAAGAGCTTCCATCTGAGCGAGGACCGGTGAAGAAGGAGCCTCGATTTCTAAATAGACGCGCTCTTGCTGCTGATCTTCAACCAGTGGCCAGCAGCGCTCCCATAGCAGCATGGCTAGCCAGGCATCCAAAGAACAGTTTGCCGAATCAGTTGCGATCAGAGCATTGGCATCGCCTCGTGAAACAGCCACGCCTAAGTACTCTTCGGCCAGTGAATCGATGTCATAGCCACGTCTCACTGGGTTAAGTAGATAGCCAACCAGCAGTGAATCACCGACGACTCCCCCTAACGTTGAGCCAGACGAGAGTAGTTGACGTTCTTGGTCTTTAGCGCCGAACAAGACTTTGCTAGCGAGTTCGTCTGTTACCCATGCCGAAAGAGCGGGTGTGAGTCCATTGGTCGGCAGGTAAACACGTTCGCTACTCGATGCAGCACCGATCGCAATCACTTTGCTCTCGGCAAATTCAAATTTTGCCGCAACCGTTTTGCCGGTTACCCAAGTCAGAAACTCGCTTTCGTCGACCTGCTTGCTTTCTGGCTGGGTTGGTGCATCAAAGATCGGCATGATTTCTTCGATTGCGCTGGCGGCTGGATCGGTTGCAGTCTGGGTTTCGGATGATCCGCGAAGTCGAAGTACTCGTTCGGTGAGGGTGCGGAACTGGAGGTTGCCAAAGACGCGTTTTACCTCGGCATTGTTAACTGGGCCGAGTTTCAGATCGTCCAAACCGACCGGTAATTCT
This sequence comes from Microbacteriaceae bacterium, assembly GCA_046063405.1. Taxonomy (GTDB): domain Bacteria; phylum Actinomycetota; class Actinomycetes; order Actinomycetales; family Microbacteriaceae; genus Rhodoluna. The sequence goes on along the minus strand of JBJTMF010000016.1, from coordinate 1,281 downwards.
AGATCGCGCAAAAGTCGATTGAGGCGACGGTTTCGAACGGCTTCCCCTTGGTGTTCACGAAGGCTCTCCCCCACTTTGCCGGTGAACGACGCTGCATTGTCGAGAATGGTTTGAAGATCCCCATGCTCCTGCAACCATTTGGCTGCGGTCTTTGGTCCAACACCTGGAATGCCAGGTAGGTTGTCCGACGTTTCACCCACTAACGCAGCGAGATCAGAGTACTGGTTGGCGTGGACGCCATACTTCTCGTAGACGGCCGCGTCATCCATTCTGGCCAGATTCATGACGCCCTTGACGGGGTAAAGAATTGTGGTGCGTTCCGAAATCAGTTGGAAAGTGTCGCGGTCTCCCGAGACCACGTATACGTCGTAACCTGCATCCGCGCCCACCTGCGAGAGAGTGGCCAGGATGTCGTCAGCCTCGTAGTTCTCTTTGGTAATGGTCACGATGTTCATCGCCGCAAGCGCTTCCTGGAGCAGCTCGGTCTGACCGTTGAATTCTGGTGGGGTCTCTCCGCGTGTGCCCTTGTAGGCAGGATATTCTTCGGTACGGAAAGAGGCCCGCGAAAGATCGAAAGCCACCGCCAAGTGGGTTGGTTGTTCGGCCTGCAAGATGTTTAGCATCATCGAAATGAAGCCGTGAACCGCATTGGTGTGCTGACCAGCGCTGGTCTTGAAAGAATCCGGACTCAGGGCGTAAAAAGCTCGGAACGCCAGCGAATGACCGTCAATAAGCAAGAGAGTAGGCTTGGGGCTAGCGTTCATACCGCAAGCCTAATCTGCCAAACCCCCTGTGTTCGGAGCCAAAATGACGAATGTTGACCCGATTCTTTCCGATGATGCAAAAGCGCTCTTTGAGACTAGAGGCGTCGGTGAACTTGCTGACCGAATGGGCGTCAAACTGCTCGAGCTAAGCGCAGAACGAGCGGTAGCCACCATGCCCGTGGAAGGAAACCGCCAACCGCTAGGACTGCTGCACGGAGGCGCCTATGTGGTCATTGCTGAATCGTTAGGTTCAATGGCCGCAAACGTCTGGGCTTATCCGAAGGGCAAATTCGCCGTCGGCATCGAAGTCAACGCCTCGCACTCGGGTTCAGCACGCGAAGGGCTGGTCACTGCTACCTGCGAGTCGATAACGCTGGGCAACACTCTTACGGTTCATCAGATCAAGATCGAGGATGAAAGAGGAACTCGCCTTTCGACCGTGAGAATCACGAATCTCTTGCGTGATCGTCGCTAGTTAGTTTTTTGGTTTATCGCTTAGCTGTTCGATGACAGTCTT
>JBJTMF010000096.1:0-3077 GCA_046063405.1 Microbacteriaceae bacterium | reverse complement strand
AGGGTCACTCGAGGGTTCGAATTGGCGGACGCTGGCATTCCGTTGGCTGTCTTTTCGACGCGGAACAAGGGCTTCGCGACTGGTGCGTTGAAGTTTTCGAGTCGGTCGGCATCGCCCTGAACTACAAGAATCCACTCGCATCAATTGGTCTAGGTAATTTTCGAATTCATGCCGCGCTGGCATTTGGCATCACCGAACACACGCAGGTCACGATTCGAAGGCTCGATGGCACTTCGGGTGATTTCCTGTTCGCGACCGGCAGCGCTTCATCGCAAAAATTCTTAGGGCTCAGTCGCGCGCTGATCGCCGGTAAGTCGATTCTCATTGCTGGCGCAGCAGGTTCGGGCAAGACCACGTTGCTTCGGGCGCTTCTGCAGCAGCTAACCGACTTTCGCGTTGTGACACTCGAAGATACCGCCGAGTTGCGGTTAGCCGGTGAGAATGTGGTCTCGCTCGTTTCGCGTGAACCGAACCAGGAGGGTGCTGGGTCGGTTGACCTTAGTCGCTTGCTCATCGAGGCACTTCGGATGAGTCCGGATCGGATCGCGGTCGGTGAGGTTCGCAGCGCTGAGTTGGTGCCGATGCTCGAAGCGCTGAACACCGGGCATCAAGGTGCAGGAGCAACCATCCACGCCAACTCACTCAACGATTTGGCTGCACGACTAGAAGCGCTTGGTTTGCGTGCGGGTCTGGCACCGACAACATTGGCCCGCCAGGTCGTGTCGGCCTTTTCGTTCGCGGTTTTTATGCGACGGTCTCCTGAGTTCGAAATCGCCGAGGTGGCCGCACCACGCCTAATTGATCAGCGACTGGAGTTTCGACATGTCGCCTGAGCAAATGCAATTCGTCGAGCGACTAGTGCTGTCTCTCGAAGCCGGGCTCACTCCGCACCAAGCCTTGGCGAGCCTCAATGTCGGCCCCGGCGACCAGGTACCGATCGAGCTCGCCAGAGGGCTAGAGATCACCCGCAAATATGGCGCGAGTCTGCTGCCGAACCTCAGGCATCTTCTTGACCAATCGCGAAGTGAGCAAGCGATTCAAGAGGAGTTGGCCTCGGAGTTTGTTGCGCCAAAAGCCACAATTCGAATGGTTAGTTGGCTACCGGTGGTTGCCGTCTTGCTTGCCGTTGGTTCTGGGTTTGACCTCTTGTCGGCTCTAAGACAACCGGTAACGTTGGCCTCGATTTTGGTTGGTCTGTTTTTAGTCTGGATTTCAAAGCGCTGGTCACAAAGCATCTTGCGAAAAGCAATGCCCCGGGCCAACTCTCAACTCGCATCCTTGGGCGATTTTTTGATGGCACTTTCGGCAGGTCTTACTGTGCGCCAAGCGAAAGACGAACTCGAACTGCCCCCTGCGGTTTTCGAACTCATCTCCGAAGAGCTGGCGCTGTGCCGCAAAACAGGCGCCGGTGTGGCATGGGTGTTGCGAGGGCGCTTGGCTCAACTTACCCAGCAGCAGTTCGAAGCCGATCGAAATCGGGTTCGCCAGGCAGGGGTTCAGCTTGCTTTGCCACTAGGGGTAGCGCTTCTGCCGGCACTCGTGTTTTTGGTTGTAATCCCGATGTTTACAGCCACCTCGATCAACAACGTTTCGCTATAGATAAAGGAGTCAAATGAACCGCTCGGCAGAATCACCAAGAATGACAAGAAAAGTGCGCACCCAATCTGCGTTCATCCGGAGCGTGACCGCAGAGTCGGGTGCGGCCACCGCCGAGTATGCCATTGCAACCATGGCGGCCGTTGCATTCGCCGGGTTACTCGTCGTCATCATGCGAAGCGACGAGGTGCGCGAAATTCTCTTAGGGCTAATCAGGGACGCCCTGACTCCCGACATCGAGAACTGAGGCGCTAGGCGCGGCGGCGGCGTGCGACAAACAGTCCGAGCCCTGCCAGCACCACCAGAGCGATACCGCCAATGATCCAACCCGAGAAGTCGGTAGTCTCTGCGCTGCCTGATTGTGCCATTACGTCTGGCTCGTCAGTTCCGCCAGTGGTTTGCTCGGCTTCCGAGCTCTTGTACACGGCTGGTGCGACTGCGCCAACGGTGCATCCATCGCTGATTTCAGCAGCAATCGAGCTGGTCTGGTTGGTGCCATCAGCCGCGACGAAGGCAACTTCAATGTGATGTTCGCCAGGTGTGCAGTCAGCCTTAGCCCAATCAAGGTTTACGTTCAACGAACCGTTCGCATCGGCACTTCCCTCAAAGAGCACCACTGGGTCGGAGTGCATTGTTACAGTGAACGCGCTTTCTGGCTGAAGCCCAGAGACCTGAACCTCGGACTCGGCATTGCTTAGGTCTCCGGTAACCGAGGTAAGAATGTTGGCAAAGCTGGCGGCGATGTTCTCTGCGGTCGGCTCGACAATCGGGTCGGTGTTTACAGTTTCAACCACCGGCTTGTTGTCGGTGGCATCAGTTGTAGTAACAACCGGCGAAGCCTCTTCAGTTGTCCGTTCGGTCCAACCCTTCGGGTAGGCGCGGGTAACCGTGAGCAGGTAAGTCACCGACTTGCTGTTGTCTGGAGAGACACTCTTGATGCCAATCAGGTTTTCTCCGTAACTAAGTGGAATCACAGTCGAAGGAGAGTCGGCGGTAACAGTGTTTCCTTGGATGGTCACCTGGGCTGCTTTAAGGATCGCTAAAGCGCTCACGCTCAAAAATTCTTTGGCGGTACCGACATTGGCTGTGTACTCCAAGACGTCCGATGCGAACTCGGCGTTCAGGTCAATGCCCTCTTCCAAGGCCAATGAGCCCAGCCGCGCTTCATCGCTGCCGACCTGCGCGACTGCCGAACCCGAACCCCACGCGCCTACGCGCACGTATTGGTTGGTATCACCGATGCGTTCGTGGGCAGATTCGCGCACGTAGTAAGTGTGATTGGCCACGAGAGCGACATCGAATTCTCGTTCGGTGGTCGTGTGAGTCCAAGCCATACCAGCGAAGTCAGGTGTCTCGGAAATTTGGATGTGATACAACTGCGCTTCAGCATCTTGCGGGGCTGGAATCAGCTTGATATGGATGCTTGCTGCCTGGTCGCTAGTAGAAACTTCGACGCTCGGGGCATCGTGAGACGCAACACC
>JBJTMF010000095.1:0-24707 GCA_046063405.1 Microbacteriaceae bacterium | reverse complement strand
TAACGGCCTGCCCTGCTCGGGGTAGGCCCCCGAACAGAGGAAATTAATGGCGCTTCGCGTTTATGACATCGCCAAAGAACTTGGAATCGATACCAAGGATGCTTTGGCAAAACTTGAGCAGCTTGGCGAGTACGTCAAGAGTGGCTCATCCACAATCACCCCGCCGGTAGCCAAGAAGCTCCGCGACGCTTTCCCAAACGCCAAGCCGAAGGCAGAGTCTGCTCCGGCGGCTACTCCTAAAGCAGAACCGAAGGTAGAAAAGCCTGCAGCAGCGGCGCAACCTGAGGCTAAGACTGAAGCGCCGGCGGCGCCTGCCGCTACTCAGGCAGCAGTCACTCCAAGTTCAGACGCAGCCAAGCCGGCTGCAGCCCCAGCTCCAGCTCCGAGCGCAACCCCTGGTATTCCTCGTCCGGGCAACAACCCATTCGCATCGGCGCAGGGCATGGGAATTCCGCGACCAGTTTCGCGTCCGGGCAACAACCCGTTCGCACCTAGCCAAGGCATGGGGCGCCCAGGTGCTTCTCGTCCAGGCGGCCCAGGTCGTCCGGGTGGTGCTGGTGGTCCGGGACGTCCGGGTGGTGCTGGTGGTCCGGGACGTCCAGGTGGTGGCGCTCCGCGTCCAGCCGGTGCAGGTTTCGGCGCTAACCGTCCAGGTTTTGGTGCCGGTGGCGGTGCCGCTCCAGCCTTCGGTGGTCCGGGTGCAGGTCGCCCAGGCGGCGGCCCAGGTGCCGGCCGTGGCCGCGGTGTCGGCGGTGGAACCTCCGGTGCATTCGGAAAGGGCGGGCCACGCGGTTCGTCTAAGGCTCGCAAGTCGAAGCGTGCGAAACGCGAAGAATTCGAACAAAGAACAGCACCGAGCCTAGGTGGCGCGGTTGTGCCACGCGGCGATGGCAACACCATCATCCGTTTACGTCGCGGATCGAGCATCCAAGACTTCGCTGACAAGATTGATGCAAACGCTGGCCAGCTCATCACCGTGCTGTTCCACCTCGGTCAGATGGCTACCGCAACCGCTTCGCTCGATGAAGACACCTTTGCCATCCTGGGTCAGGAGCTTGGCTACAAGGTCGAGATCGTTTCGCCAGAAGATGAAGAGCGCGAGCTATTCGAAGGTTTCGGTCTAGACATTTCAACCGACTACGAAGACGATGAAGAAGATCTTCTGCCTCGTCCTCCGGTAGTCACTGTCATGGGTCACGTCGATCACGGTAAGACCCGTTTGCTCGACACCATCCGCAAGTCGAACGTCATGGCTGGTGAAGCCGGTGGAATCACCCAGCACATTGGTGCCTACCAAGTACACGTGATGCACGAGGGCATCGACCGCGCCATCACCTTCATCGACACACCTGGTCACGAGGCCTTCACCGCAATGCGTGCTCGTGGTGCCCAGGTCACCGACCTTGCAATCCTTGTGGTTGCAGCCGATGACGGCGTCATGCCTCAAACTGTTGAAGCCCTAAACCACGCGCAGTCGGCCGGCGTGCCAATTGTCGTAGCGGTCAACAAGACCGATAAGGAAGGCGCAAACCCAGCCAAGATCCGTCAGCAGTTGACCGAGTTCAACCTGGTTGCCGAAGAGTACGGTGGCGATGTCATGTTCGTCGACGTTTCGGCTTTGACTGGCAAGGGTATCGACGACCTTCTCGACGCGGTGCTGCTAACCGCGGATGCTGCACTAGACATGCGCGCTAACCCAGACAAGGATGCTCGAGGCGTAGCCATCGAAGCCAACTTGGACAAGGGTCGCGGATCGGTCGCCACCGTTCTGATTCAGTCGGGAACTCTTCAGGTTGGAGACTCGATCGTTGCTGGTTCGTCGCACGGACGTGTTCGAGCCATGTTCGACGAAAACGGTCAGCCTGTCGAAGCGGCCGGGCCATCGCGTCCGGTTCAGGTCTTGGGTCTGCAGTCGGTTCCTCGCGCCGGTGACACCTTCGTGGTAACCGATGACGAGCGTCAGGCTCGCCAGATCGCTGAGAAGCGTGAAGCAGCAGATCGTAACGCCCTGCTGGCTAAGACTCGCAAGCGCGTCAGCCTTGAAGACTTCACCAAGGCACTCGAAGAGGGCAAGGTTGAATCACTCAACTTGGTCATCAAGGGTGACGTTTCGGGTGCCGTCGAGGCTCTCGAAGATTCGTTGCTCAAAATCGAAGTGGACGACAGCGTACAGTTGCGCATCATTCACCGAGGTGTTGGTGCCATTACCGAGTCGGATGTCAACCTGGCCACCGTCGACAATGCAATCATCATCGGCTTCAACGTCCGTCCGGACAACAAGGCCAAGGAGCGCGCCGACCGCGAGGGTGTCGACATCCGTCACTACTCGGTCATTTACGCCGCTCTCGATGACATCGAGCAAGCACTCAAGGGCATGCTCAAGCCAGAGTACGAAGAGGTTCAGCTCGGTACCGCCGAAGTTCGTGACATCTTCAAATCTTCGAAGGTTGGAACCATCGCCGGGTCGTACGTGCGCAGCGGTTCGATCAAGCGAAACTCCTCGGCTCGCGTACTTCGCGATGGCGTGGTTATTGCCGATAACCTCAAGATTGACTCGCTCAAGCGATTCAAAGACGACGCCACCGAAGTCAAGACCGACTACGAGTGTGGTATCGGTCTCGCAGGATTCAACGACATTCAGATCGATGACGTCATTGAAACCTTCGAGATGCGCGAGAAGCCTAGGGTCTAGTCATGGCAGATGTTGCACGGGCCAGACGCCTGGCCGAACGCATCAAGGTTTTGATTGCCGAGTCGTTAGATCGGGTCGTCAAAGACCCAGATCTCGGCATGGTCACCATTACCGATGTTCGAGTGACTCCAGATCTGGCCCACGCAACTGTCTTCTACTCGGTTTACGGGTCGCCCGCGGATATTCAACGTAGCCGTGAGATCATCACGCGCAACACCGGTCGTATTCGCAAAGAAGTCGGCAGCCACCTGCAGATTCGGGTAACCCCAACGCTCGAGTTCCTGATCGATGAGGTGCCGGTAAATGCCGCTCACCTGAGCGAACTGCTCGCCGAGGCCAAGGCACGTGACGCAGAGGTGGCCAAGCTGGCTGCCGACGCCAAGTTCGCCGGTGATGAGAATCCATACCGCGAACCAAAGTCAGAGGAAGAAGACGAGTAGTTGACCAGCGAAAGCGGTTTGTTACTAATCGACAAGCCCGAAGGTTGGACCAGCCACGATGTGGTTGCTAAGGCACGAGGGCTGGTCGGTACTCGCAAGATTGGCCACGCCGGAACACTCGACCCAATGGCAACCGGCTTGCTGGTGCTTGGCGTCAATTCGGCTACGAAATTGCTCACCTTTATCGTCGGGGCAACCAAGACCTACGTAACCACGATTCGGCTAGGGGCTAGCACTGTCACGGATGATCGCGAAGGCGACTACGTGGGTTTTGCTGATTCAGATCAATTGGCTGCCATCACCGATTCCGAAATAGACGCGGCAATCGCTGGGCTCACTGGTCGAATCTTGCAGGTGCCATCATCGGTAAGCGCAATCAAGGTTAACGGGGAGCGGGCCTATGCGAAGGTGCGAGGGGGAGACGAGGTAAAACTCGCTGCTCGTGAAGTAGAAGTTTCTAGATTCCAGCGCATCGGTGATCCGCGCCGAGTCGCGATAGACGGTAGATCCTTCATTGATTTCGATGCCATCATCGACTGTTCCTCGGGAACCTACATTCGTGCCTTGGCACGCGATCTTGGTAGCGCTCTAGGCGTTGGTGGGCATCTGACCGCTCTTCGCCGCACTCGTGTTGGCAACTACACGATTCAGCAGGCATCCACTCTCGACTCAATCAAAAAGGGTGAGGTCACCTTGCTTACGAGCGCAGACGCCGCGAGAAACCAGTTTGCGGTTCGTGAACTGACCGATGCCGAAGAAGTGGATTTACGTCACGGCAAACGAATCGCACTCGGAAGCGTGCACGGCGCTGAACGATCCGATGAGATTGCTGCCTTTTCTGCCGATGGCCGCTTGGTCTCGATGCTTACCAAAGTTGGCAAACAGGTAAAGTCGCTCGTGGTATTTGCAGAGCAGGAGGCAAGTCAGTGATCGATTGGCTCTACCAACTTTTGCTGATCACGTCAGGTGTGTCAGGCGCTCTTTGTCTGCTACTCGGAATGTTCGGTCGCAAGCCGTCGCTAATCTCAATAGGTTCGGTAGCTCTCGTAGAGTTGGCCCTGTTGGTTCAGTTGGTAGCCACAGTGGCGTTACTCTTCGTAGGCCAAACCAGCCGCGGTGACATTGTCGAATTCTTCGGCTACATCCTGGTTGCGATGATGGTTCCGGCCGGCGCAGTCTTTTGGTCGCTAGCAGAACGATCATCCACCTCGACCATGGTGCTAGCCGTAGCTGGGCTGACGGTCGCTGTGATGGCCTACCGAATGGCCCAGATCTGGGGTTTGGTGGCCTGATGGAACTCATAGAGTTGAAGCATGACTAAAACCAACTCCCTTGGCAAAGGACGCTTACTGGTTGCGGTGTATGGAGTCTTCGCGCTTTCTGCGACCGCCAGAGCGTTGTATCAGCTGTTCCGCAAGTTCGATGAAGCTCCGCTTGCATATACCCTTTCCCTGGTGAGTGCCGTCACCTACGTGTTGGTAACTCTCGCCCTTGCTCGACGGGGTGCGAAATGGTCCAAATTCGCCGCAAGGTTGGTTTGGATCGAGCTCGGTGGAGTCGTAACCGTAGGGCTTCTTTCGCTACTTCTCCCAGAGTTGTTCAAGCATCCTTCGGTGTGGAGCGAATTTGGCATTGGCTATGGTTTTGTGCCTCTGGCCTTGCCGATCCTGGCCTTGGTATGGCTGAATCGCCGCACTAAATGACAAATCTCCATGCGATGTCTGAAGTTGCCGCGGTTGGCTCAGCCACCGCGGTCACAATCGGCAAGTTCGACGCGATTCACCTTGGGCATCAAGCGCTGCTCGCTGCTCTAATCGAAGTTGCCGAACAAAATGAGCTGCAGCCAGTGGTGTTCACCTTTGCAAATCACCCCAACACTGTGCTGTCACCAGAACAAATTCCTCTTTCTGTGATTGGCGAGAACCAGCGCCTTGCGCTACTCCAAGACGCGGGTGTCGAATCGGTAATCACGGTCGACTTCGATTCTGAGTTTGCCGCTATGGAGCCAGCTGCCTTCTTCGCCAACTATCTGGTTGGCAGATTGCGCGCCAGGTACATCATTGTTGGCGAGGGTTTCAGGTTCGGAGCCGGCGGTTCGGGTTCGATTGACACTCTTCGTGAGCTCGGTGACATGCACCGAGTTGGCGTGATTGAGGTTCCTTCGGTTCGCGTTGATGGCGTTACTGCATCGACCACGAATGTTCGAAATGCTTTGGATGCGGGCGACGTGAAACTCGCTGCTCGCCTTTTGGGGCGCAACCACGAAACCACGGGCATCATTGAACACGGCCTCAAAATCGGACGAACCATAGGTTTCCCAACCGCGAATATGGCTCGAGATGCCGAGGGTTACTTGCCAATCGATGGCGTGTATGCCGGTTGGCTGCACTGCGAAGGGGAGCGCTATCCGGCTGCTCTCTCGGTGGGAATCAACGAAACATTTCAGGCAGTGCCTCGGCTGATCGAAGCCCACGTTCTAGACCGCACAGACCTTGATTTCTACGACAAAACAGTAACGCTCGAGTATGTCGATTTCATCCGTCCGGTGGCAAAGTTTGACGGCATCGAGAGTCTGGTTGCGCAAATCTATCTCGACATCGAAGAGGTTCGTGCCAAACTACTTCTATAGGCGCAGGAAAAGCCCGCGCTCTTAGACCAAGGGGGACCCCATGAACTTTTCACAAGCCGTTACGGCAGGTTTCAAGAACTACGCCCAATTTCGTGGCACGGCAACCAAGCCAGAATTCTGGTACTGGTTTCTCTTTTCCATCCTGGTGAGCGTCGTAACGAGCACCATCGACAACGTGATCAGCCCATCAGGCATGACGGATGCCAGCTCGCTTGATGCTCTATCGAGCAGCGGCATGGTGAACAACATCGCGTCGATTGCACTTGCTCTGCCTTCACTCACAGTCGGTATCCGTCGAATGAGGGACGCCGGCTTCAGCGCCTGGTGGTTGCTCGCTCAAGGGCTTCCACTGATTCCGCTGACCATGACCATCGTTACGTTTGTGAACGAAGTTACGGCCACCGGACTTATCGAAGACTCTTCGCAGCTCCTGCTCGCACCGGTTTACCTGCTTGGAGCGATGGCTGCATCCGCTAGTGACCCTGCCTACCTTGAGCAACTAATGACAATGTTCCAGGGAACCTTCCTTTGGTTCGGCATCACGCTGCTGGTATCGCTTGCCGTGATGATCTTCTTCTTTGTGATTTATCTTCGACCAACCAAGACCTTCGAGCAGGGCAACAAACTCGTCGCTCCGTCGCAGGCGCAGCCGGTCACCGAAACCACCGCCTAGATCGGTTAGGCAAAGTTATTCGAACGGGGCTGGCAAAACCAGCCCCGTTCAACTATGCTTGTGAAGTTGCCGTGTAACGGCCGCGGATAAAGAGAGCTTGATTCATTCCGATTCAGGCGCCGCGCAGCGAGGTTTAGAAAGGAACCAAACTATGGCTCTAGCAGCAAATGTAAAGACCGCAATCATCAACGAGTACGCAACTCACCCGGGTGACACTGGTTCCCCTGAAGTTCAGATCGCAGTTCTGACTCAGCGAATCAAGGACCTCACTGAGCACCTCAAGGAGCACAAGCACGACCACCACAGCCGTCGTGGCCTTCTCCTTCTAGTTGGTCAGCGTCGCCGTCTACTCGGTTACCTGCAGAACGTTGACATCAACCGCTACCGTGCGCTCATCGAGCGTCTAGGTCTGCGTCGATAGGTCTTATTCAAAGAAACGGCCCGCCAACTTTGGCGGGTCGTTTTCTTTTTCCTAGCCTTTGTCGCTCGCCTCTGTTAGCCTTGACCTTAGAGCGACATAGCGAGTTTGCTGGTCTTCGGTCGTGGATCTTGGAGAGTCTCCAAGGTTTTCTACTGCAGACCAGGGCAATCCACACCATTGTGGCAACGTTTACTCGCCTCGTACGCTCGCGTGCTCACAGCTTCGGCTCAAGCACGCCGAGGAATAAAGAGGAGGGACCATGGTAGGTCCAGACAACCACGAGCCGATGGACGGCACTGAATACGAATACGCAATCATTGACAACGGCAAGCACGGCAAGCGTGTTATCCGTTTCGAAACCGGGCGTCTAGCCCAGCAGGCACAGGGTGCCGCATCCGTTTACATCGATGGCGAGACCATGCTGTTCTCGGCCACCACCGCAAGCAAGCAGCCAAAAGATCAGTTTGACTTCTTCCCTTTGACCATTGACGTCGAAGAGAAGATGTACGCCGCTGGCCGAATCCCAGGGTCATTCTTCCGCCGCGAAGGTCGCCCAACCACCGACGCTATTTTGGCCTGTCGACTAATCGACCGTCCGCTACGCCCATCGTTCGACGATGGTCTGCGTAACGAGATTCAGGTCGTGGTAACCGTTATGGCAATCCACCCAGACGAGCTTTACGACGTAGTGGCGATCAACGCCGCATCGATGTCGACCAAACTCGCCGGTCTGCCATTCTCTGGCCCTGTTGGTGGCGTGCGCGTAGCACTCATCGATGGTCAGTGGGTTGCTTTCCCTAAGCACTCGCAGCTCGAGCGCGCCGTATTCGACATGGTCGTTGCCGGACGCGTTGTTGTAGAGAACGGCGTCGAAGACGTTGCGATCATGATGGTTGAGGCTGAGGCGACAGAGGTTTCCTGGAACCTAATCAAGAACGATGGTGTGCAGGCTCCGACCGAAGAGGTTGTGGCTCAGGGCCTCGAGGCTGCCAAGCCATTCATCAAGGAACTTTGCGAAGCGCAGAGCCGCTTGGCTGCACGCGCGGCCAAGCCACTCACCGAGTACCCTCTGTTCCCGCCTTACACCGACGAGGTTTACAGCGCCGTTGCGGCTCTAGCAGAAGCAGAGCTCGGCAAGGTTTACCTAATCGCCGATAAGCAGGCTCGCCAGGATGCGGATGACGCACTCAAGGCTTCGGTCAAGGAAAAACTTGCCGAGACTCTCGATGAGGCTCAGCTTGGCCAGGTTTCGGCTGCTTACAAGTCGGTCACCAAGCACGTGGTTCGCACCCGCGTTCTAAAGGAAAAAGTTCGTATCGACGGCCGTGGACTAACCGACATTCGTGCGCTTGACGCCGAGGTTTCGGTGCTTCCACGTGTTCACGGTTCGGCCATCTTCCAGCGCGGTGAGACCCAAATTCTTGGTGTCACCACCCTGAACATGCTCAAGATGGAACAGCAGATCGACTCGCTGAGCCCAGAGACCACTAAGCGCTACATGCACAACTACAACTTCCCGCCTTACTCGACGGGTGAAGTTGGTCGCGTTGGCACTCCAAAGCGCCGCGAAATCGGTCACGGTGCGCTAGCCGAGCGTGCGCTCGTGCCGGTTCTTCCAGCTCGTGACGAGTTCCCTTACGCGATTCGTCAGGTTTCGGAGGCTCTTGGTTCGAACGGATCGACCTCGATGGGTTCGGTCTGTGCTTCGACTCTTGCGCTGCTAAACGCCGGTGTACCTCTGCGTGCACCAGTTGCTGGTATTGCTATGGGTCTTATTTCGGACACCGTTGACGGCAAGACCGAGTACGCAGCCCTTACCGACATTCTTGGAGCCGAAGACGCCCTCGGCGACATGGACTTCAAGGTTGCCGGTACCCGCGAGTTCGTTACTGCGATTCAGCTAGACACCAAACTCGATGGAATCCCATCGGATGTTCTAGCCGGCGCGCTGACTCAGGCTCGTGACGCTCGTGTTCGCATCCTCGATGTCATGAACCAGGCCATTTCTGAGCCTGACGAAATGGCACCGACCGCGCCGCGCGTTATTGCAGTGAAGATTCCGGTTGACAAGATCGGTGAGGTCATTGGTCCAAAGGGCAAGATGATCAACCAGATTCAGGAAGACACCGGAGCCGACATCTCGATCGAAGACGACGGAACCGTTTACATCGGTGCGACCGATGGTCCTTCGGCCGATGCAGCCAAGGCTGCCATCAACGCCATTGCCAACCCGCACGTGCCTGAGATTGGTGAACGATTCCTTGGAACCGTTGTCAAGCTAGCCACCTTCGGTGCCTTCATTTCGTTGGTGCCTGGCAAGGATGGTCTCCTTCACGTATCGGAACTCAAGAAGATCTTGGGCGGCAAGCGCGTTGAGAACGTCGAAGACGTTCTCGAGGTTGGCCAGAAGATCCAGGTTGAGATCACCAAGATTGATGACCGCGGCAAGCTTTCGCTTTCGCCTGTCATCGAAGGTGATGCGGCCGCAGAGCCTGCAGGCTCTGACGAAGAGTAATTAGGCGAGGCTCTGAGAAGTTAGTCATGACTGAAATCCAGTTTGACCTAGATCAGAGCGAGCTTTCGTTCACCGCTTCGGGTGGCAGTGCGGTTCGCCGCACTGTCCTCCCGAGCGGTGTTCGTGTTTTAACGGAGTCGGTACCAGGTGTGCAAAGCACCTCGATTTCAATCTCGGTTCCGGTTGGAAGCCGTGACGAGACCAACGGTCACTTCGGGTCTACGCACTTTTTAGAACACTTGCTGTTCAAGGGCACGAAGCGCCGTTCGGCCCTTGACATCGCCATCGCCTTCGATTCGGTCGGTGGTTCTTCGAACGCTGCCACTGGCAAGGAGCACACCTCCTACTACGCCAAGGTTCAAGAGTCTGCGGTCGAGCTTGCCGTAGACGTCATTTGCGACATGCTTACCTCGTCGGTGATCGACAAAGCAGAGTTCGAGAACGAACGCACCGTGATTCTCGAAGAATTGGCGATGAATGAGGATGATCCTCAGGATGTCGCACACGAAGCCTTCTTCGAAGAGGTGCTTGGTGAGCACGAGCTCGGTCGCCCGATTGGCGGCACCAATGAAACCATCACCGCCGTTTCGCGCGATGCAGTCTGGGAGCACTATCAGGCAAACTATCAGCCACGCGACCTTGTTGTTGCCGCGGCTGGAAGCATCGACCACGACCGGCTCATCCAGCTTGTTGAAGCAGGTATGGCTGAGGCCGGATGGGATTTGGCTGCTCATGCCGCCCCAAGACCTAGACGTCCATTGCTCGAGGCTTCGGTTACTCGCCGTTCCAAGCTGCGCGTGATTCACGAGGAAAATGCCCAGGCAAATATTCTGATTGGCTCCAAGGGCATAGTTGGCGACGATGATCGCCGATACGCCATGGCGGTTCTCAACACAATTCTCGGCGGCGGCATGTCATCTCGCCTGTTCCAAGAGATACGCGAGAAACGTGGATTGGCCTATTCCACGTATTCGTTTAATCAGGGCTATAGCGATGCGGGAGTCTTCGGTCTTTACGCGGGATGTTCGCCGGCAAAGGCACGCGAGGTTACCGAATTGATGCTGGTCGAACTCGAAAAGATAGCAACTTCGGGCGTCACGCAAGCCGAAATGGACCTGGCCTACGGCAACGTATCGGGCGGACTCGCGCTCAAGTTTGAAAACACCGCAGCTCGAATGAGCCGTCTATCCGGCACCGAATTGAGCACTGGCAAGTTCGTTGACTTGGATGAAGCGCTGGCTCGCTATCGCAAGGTCACCATCGATGAGGTTACCCGGTTGGCTTCTACACTTTTGGCATCCGACCGAACGCTAGTCGCGGTTGGCGATCTGACCGAAGATACCTTCGCCGGGCTGGTCTAATCTAGACAAATGGCTATCAAAGTATCGATCGTTGGCGCTACCGGGCGCATGGGAACCCTCGCGCGCAGCGTTGTCGAGGCGGACCCAAACTTAACCCTGCACAGTGCGCTTGGCAGCATGTCATCGCTCGAGGAGTGCATCGGCGCCGATGTGATCTTTGATGTCACTCGACTCGAAGTGAGCCAGCAGGTTGTCGATTTTGCCATCACCAATTCGATCTCAATAGTGGTGGGAACGAGTGGTTGGAGTCAGGCTCTGCTTTCGGCACTATCTTCGAAGCTCGATGCCAACAACAGCGTCGTGGTCATTCCGAACTTCTCGGTTGGCTCGATGCTGGCCAGCAGATTCGCGGCAGAGGCGGCTAAGTACTTTGAGTCGATTGAAATCGTTGAAGCACATCACGCCAAGAAGCTTGATTCACCTTCGGGAACAGCCATTCGCACCGCCGAAATGATAGCTGCAAACCGCAAGGGTTCCGCTTCCTCTTCTGAGGATGCCGCTCGAGGACAGGTCGTGGCAGGAGTGCCGGTGCACAGCCTTCGACTTGAAGGAGTTAGCGCAAAGCAAGACGTGTTCTTGGGAGGCGACAGTGAACTACTCACAATCAGCCACGAAACCACAAGCGTCAACGCCTATGCCCACGGAATCAAGCTGGCAGTCGAATTTGCAGCCTCAAACACCGGACTTCACATCGGACTAGAGTCCGTCGTCAAATGACCAGCGCAAAGCTCGGGGCCATCGTCACCAGCTGCCTGGTGATTATGTATGTCGCCCTGCTATCGAATACTGCTTTTGCATTGCTTCAGAGCCGTGAATCACTCTCGGTGCTGATCGGTGCGTTGCTGCTGGTTTTTCCGGTTGTTGCGATCTGGAGCATCATCAAAGAACTCTTCTTCGGACTGAAGGTCGAAAGGCTCGCCAAACAGTTGCAATCAGAAAATCTGTGGCCTGAATTTCACTTTGAGGTACGCCCAAGTGGTCGTCCAGTAAAGGCATCAGCGGATTCCGAATTTCAGCGATTCCGCGAAGCAGCGCTGAATGCCCCAGAAGACTGGAGAAGCTGGTTTGTTCTAGGTTTGGCCTATGACGCGGCATCCGACCGGCCTCGCGCTCGGGCGAGCATGCGCAAGGCGATCAAATTACACGGTTGAGTTAGCGAATTACCTTGAGGCGCTTCAGGCCTAAGAAAATTTGGCAGCCGAGGCAGTAGTTGAATGCCGCGTTCAAGAACGCTGCAACGAAGGCTGCTCCAGCGGCAAACACCAAACCAAGTTCGACACCGCTGATCTGCAGAATAATGCCGACACTCACCACAAATAGGCCAACGGCCTGCGCGAACCGCGGGGGAGTGGCATCTTCAAGTTCGCTCGGAGCGCCTAGACGCGGGCGAACCAGCGTCTTGAACAACCAGGCGTATGGGTGCTTGGTGACTCCGAAGATGGCTCCGACGGCAAAGGAAGCCGTCACGATCGCGTAGAGCCAGATTCCCGCGGTAGCAGTGCTGACATCGAGAAGTAGGTAGACAGTTGCCAGCAAGGCAGTTGCGGTGATTGCGGCACCGAATCGTGGGCCACGTGGGTCAATTTGAGTTGCCATTAGATTTCGAATGTTCCTATCTGCGATTCGAGGGTATTAGCCTGTGGTGCTCCACCGATGCGCGACTTGACCACGCCGCGGCGATCGAGAAGCAAAGTGGTTGGAGTTTGAAGTATTTGGTACTTGCTAGCCAGGTCGAGTCGATTGGTGATGTCGACTTCCAGGTGCAAAACGTCGTCACTTTGTTTTTCGAGGTCACTAAGCACTCGAGCAGTCTGCACGCACTGGGTGCAGAACTCGCTTGAGAACTGCAGGAAGGTAAGTCGGGTACCGAATTCCTTCACCGGTTTGCCATTTTTTACGATGCCAAGCTCGGCCAAATCCACCTGAAGTCCGTTTTTGATTCGGCGTGCTCGACCGCTGGTAAGTCTCCAAACCACGCCCAGCACTACAGCGCCGGCGACTATGGCGGCGAGAAGTAGCAGGCGCAGTTCGGGACTCATAAGTCAAACCTATGCGCCTAAATCTGAGGGTCTTCGAGTGTTTCGCATTCTTACGAACGGCGACAGCGCTAGCATTGACGGGTGTCTGATATCGTCTTCCGCAGTGATGTAACCGTTGAACTAGTCCGTTCGAGCGCCAGCGACTCCGATGTGCTGTTTGCCGCCCGTGTTTCGACTCAGGGTGAGCAGACTTTAGAGTCTGCATCTGCGGGAACCGACGCATCCGAGCGCGACAAAGGTCTCATCAACTACCTGATGCGCGACCGCCACGGTTCCCCTTTCGAGCACAACTCGATGACCTTCTACGTTCAGGCACCGATCTTTGTGTTCCGCGAATTCATGCGTCACCGCATCGCGTCGTACAACGAAGAATCGGGTCGCTACAAGGAGCTCAGCCCAGTCTTCTATGTGCCAGGTCCAGAGCGTAACCTCGTTCAGATTGGCAAGACCGGACACTACGAGTTCATTCCAGGTACCGCCGAGCAGACCGCACTGGTTGAGCAGGAATCTCGCACGGCATCTCAGCATGCCTATGAGTCGTATCAGCGCATGCTCGAGGCAGGGGTTGCTCGAGAAGTCGCCCGGATCGTTCTACCGCTGAATATTTACTCGAGCATGTACGTCACCATGAACGCCCGTGCCCTGATGAACTTCTTGAGCTTGCGCACTAAGCGCGAAGGCACTCACTTCCCATCGTTCCCGCAGCGCGAAATCGAGATGTGCGCCGAGAAGATGGAAGAAGAGTGGGCCAAACTCATGCCGTTCACCTACGAGGCATTCAACAAAAACGGCCGCGTCGCTCCGTAGTTCAACAACTTCGGAAAATCTGGGCTAAGACCTTGAACCGCTAGTCTTTTACCTATGTCGCAACACAGAAATCTTTTCGGCCAGGTGCTGGTCGCTCTGGTAACCCCGATGAACGCCGATGGCGAGGTCGACTGGGCAGCTACCGAGAAGCACATCGACTATGTCATCAGCAACGGTGCCGATGGCGTCGTGGTTACCGGTACCACCGGTGAAACCTCCACCCTGACCGACAAAGAAAAGTTGAAGCTAGTTGAGGTTGGCAAGTCGGTTGCCAACGGCCGCGCCAAGATCATCACCGGCGGTGGATCAAACGAAACCGCCCACGCAATCGAGCTCTACAAGGCATCCGAAAAGGCCGGGGCCGACGGCGTAATGATCGTCACCCCTTACTACAACAAGCCCACCCAAGCCGGCGTTTTAACTCACTTCCGTCTCATCGCAGATGCGACCGATCTGCCAGTCATCCTCTACGACATTCCGGGCCGCGCCGGAATCCCGATTGCATTCGAAACCATCTTGCGCGCTGCTAAACACCCAAACATTGTTGCCGTTAAGGATGCCAAAGGTGACTTCGCGCAAGCCTCGCGCGTGATGAACGAAACCGATTTGCTTTACTTCTCAGGTGACGACAGCAATGTCCTGCCACACATTTCCATCGGTGCCACTGGCTTGATTGGAGTTACGGCAAACATCGCGCCTGCGGCCTACCGCGAAATGATTGATGCAACCAACCGCAACGATTTCCACCACGCACTGAGCGTGCACAACGCTCTCGAGCCACTGGTTCGTGCGGCCATGACTCACGTACCGGGTACCGTCGCCTCGAAGTACATCCTTCACGGGCTAGGCCTCATTGACAGCCCACGCGTTCGTCTTCCACTGGTTGGTCCGGAGGAAGCCGAAGCCGCACGCATCGAAGGTGACATCGATCAGGTGAAGTCAATCCCTGGTCTCTCATTTGAAAACTTCCGTCCAGACCGCAACGCAGCCGCCGGTGGCGCACTGCCGAAGGTTGCTGGCACCACAAGATAGAAAAGGAACCAAATGGTTCAAACCCTCCCAGAACCTGCGGCGCTCAGGCCCGGCGTACTGCGAGTGATTCCACTTGGTGGAATCGGCGAAATCGGGCGAAACATGACCTGTTTCGAAATCGATGGAAAAATTCTGATCGTAGACATTGGCGTGCTCTTTCCAGAAGAACACCAGCCCGGAGTTGACGTCATCCTTCCCGACTTTGGCTATTTACGCGACCGACTCGACGACATCGTAGGTATCGTTCTGACGCATGGTCACGAAGACCACATCGGCGGCGTGCCTTACTTCTTGAAGTTACGTGGCGACATCCCGCTAATCGGTTCGGCGCTCACGCTTGCCTTCGTTGAAGCCAAACTAAAAGAGCACCGCATTCAGCCTTACTCGATGGTTGTCAGCGAAGGCCAGCGCGAGCAGCTAGCGGGCTTCAATCTCGAGTTTGTCGCAGTGAACCACTCGATTCCGGATGCCCTAGCGGTCATCATCCGCACAGCAGCTGGCAGTGTTTTACACACCGGTGATTTCAAGATGGATCAAATTCCTTTGGATGGTCGCCTGACCGACCTGCGAGCATTCGCGAAGATCGGCGAGGAAGGGCTTGACCTGTTCCTGTGTGACAGCACCAATGCCGATGTTCCCGGATTTACGCCACTCGAAAAAGACATCGGCCCGGTGATTGAGAGTGTTATCGCTCGCTCAACCGGCAAGGTTGTGGTTGCGTCCTTCTCGTCGCACGTGCATCGTGTGCAACAGGTCATCGACGCCGCATTAGTGAACAACCGCAAGGTGGTGCTGGTTGGACGCTCGATGGTGCGTAACATGCAGATCGCACTTGAAATGGGCTACCTCAAGGCCCCGACAGACATCTTCGTCGACCTAGCCAAAGCCGACAGCCTTCCCGAGAACCAGGTGGTTTACATGTGCACCGGTTCGCAGGGTGAACCGATGGCGGTTCTAGCTCGCATGGCTAACCTCGATCACCAGATCACAATCGCCGAGGGCGACACCGTGATCCTTGCCTCATCGCTCATCCCAGGAAATGAAAACGCCGTGTATCGCGTGATCGATGGGCTGACCAAACTAGGCGCGCACGTGGTGCACAAGGGTAACGCCAAGGTGCACGTTTCAGGTCACGCGGCGGCTGGCGAACTGCTGTATTGCTACAACATCCTCCAGCCGAAGAACGTGATGCCGGTGCACGGAGAGTACCGACACCTGATTGCCAACGGCAAACTTGCCGAACAGACCGGTGTTCCGGTCGAGCGCATCCTGATTTCTGAAGACGGTTGGGTTATCGACCTTGTGGATGGCGTTGCCGAAATAGTCGGCGCGGTCGAGTGTGGTCTGCTTTTCGTTGATGGCAAAACTGTTGGCAAGATCACGGAGGAAGACCTGCAAGATCGTCGAATCCTGGCAGCCGAAGGCTTCATTTCGATCTTTGTCGTAGTGGATGCGACCGACGGTCGCGTCAAGGTTGGGCCGGAGATTCGCGCGCGGGCTTTCGCCGAGGAAGATCATGTCTTTGACGACGTGAAGCCGGCGATTTCCAAAGCGCTCGCCGAAGCAGCCGGTGAGGGAGTGCGCGATCCGTACGCTCTCCAACAGGTCATCCGTCGCACCATTGGCACCTGGGTGAATCGCGCCCACCGGCGTCGTCCGATGATCATCCCGGTAGTAATCTCCGAGTAACTAGCTGATTTCACGCCGAAAATACCGCGCCAGCCTACGCCCCAAGCGGGCACTGCGCTGTTACTTTTGAGGCATGGCAACGCGCAGACCTCAGTCCCGCGCGAGCAAGGGTAAAGCTCGCACGATTTCGCGCACCCCAAAATCAAAACCTGCAGCCACTCCACGGCCGCGACAGGCGAGCACCAGCGATGCGAGTCGCCCGTTGCTGGCTCGCATCTACCTTTTCTTCGCTCACACTGTTGGCGCTGCCGCCCGCGCTCTCTCGCCTGATCGCATCGCCAAAGAGGATCGACGCGATGGGTTACCGTTCGCGATTTTCCTCGGTGGAATCGTCGGCGCAATTTTCACCTGGTTTATGCATCCCGATTCGAGTTGGGTTTATGGCATTCACATCTGGACCGTCGGCCTGTTGTTTGGCCGCGTTTCATTTGCGCTTCCGGTAGTCATGGTGGTCTTCGCCATCTATTTGATGCGGCACCCCTCAACGGTGCGCGACAACGGCCGCATCGGTGTCGGACTTCTCTTGTTCCTGGTATCCCTAGCCGGATACTTCCACCTTTTCGGAGGTCAGCCGCAGCCTTCCGACACCCTGTTTGAGTGGAAGTTGTCGTTTGCCGGAGGTGTTCTCGGTTGGTTAATCTCGGTTCCACTAGTTCCGCTAACCATTTGGGGAGCTGTGCCGGCCATGGTTTTAGTTACCTTCGCCAGCATCTTGATCATGACCAAAACTGCGCCGACGCGGATTCCGGCTCGATTGAGAGAACTTCGCGAGTACCTGTTCGGCGATGCGCACTCGAATGATGAGCCCGACGCTGAGCCTGAGGTGGATGACGCCTTCGACGGCACCAAGGTGCCATGGTGGCGACGCGACAAGGGCAGCAGCGACCCATACGATCAGGCGTTGGTTCCGAGCCATGAAGATGTCGAAGACGAACTCGAGCAGCTATTCCAAGATGCCCCAATCGATGTTCCTTCGGTTGACTCCGAACCACTCGAGACAGATCTAGCAACGGCTCCCATCGATGTGACGCCTGGTGCCACACAGGTAATCGAACCAAACCCGGTGGCTGCCGAATCGGTTCCAGTTGCACCGAAGCCAAAGCGCGTTTACTCGATGCCACCGCTGAACATGTTGGCGGCTGGCACCATCCCGAAGGCTAAGAGCGCCGTCAACGACGCGGTGGTGGCAGCGATCACCTCGGTCTTCAAGGAGTTCGCGGTCGACGCAATCGTGGTCGGATTCTCGCGCGGCCCAACGGTAACTCGTTACGAGGTAGAACTCGCCCCGGGCGTCAAGGTTGAGGCAGTGACGCGCCTTTCGAGCAACATCTCGTACGCCGTTGCGAGCAACGAAGTGCGCATCCTCGCTCCAATTCCTGGCAAATCACTAATCGGTATCGAGATACCAAACACCGACCGAGAGATCGTCTCTCTAGGAGATGTTCTTCGTTCGACGGTCGCGCAGCAGAGTGCGCATCCGCTAACCATTGGCATCGGCAAAGACGTCGAAGGTGGCTTCGTGGTAGCCAACCTGGCCAAGATGCCGCACCTTTTGGTAGCCGGTGCAACCGGAGCGGGTAAGTCTTCGTTCGTCAACTCGATGATCACCTCGATTCTGATGCGTGCCAAGCCTGCCGAGGTGCGTCTGGTGCTGATTGACCCGAAGCGCGTTGAACTCGCCGCCTATCAAGGTGTGCCGCATCTGATTACCCCGATCATCACTAACGCCAAGAAGGCAGCCGAAGCACTTCAGTGGGTAGTGAAAGAAATGGATGCGCGCTACGACGATCTGGCTTCGTTCGGGTACAAGCACGTCGATGATTTCAATCGAGCCATCGTTGCCGGAACGGTGAAGGCTAAAGAAGGAACCAACCGAGTACTTCAGCCGTATCCGTATCTTTTGGTGGTTGTAGACGAGTTAGCCGACCTCATGATCGTTGCACCGCGCGATGTCGAAGACTCAATCGTGCGTATCACGCAGCTTGCCCGTGCCGCCGGCATCCACCTGGTCTTGGCCACGCAGCGTCCATCGGTAGATGTCGTAACCGGTCTGATCAAGGCAAACGTTCCGAGCCGCCTGGCTTTCTCAGTTTCATCGGTAACCGACTCTCGAGTCATCCTAGATCAGCCCGGTGCGGAAAAGCTGGTCGGTCAAGGTGACGCACTGTTCTCGCCAATGGGAACCAATAAGGCCATTCGTGTTCAAGGTGCCTGGCTTGCCGAAGAAGAGCTGCACCGCGTTGTCGAGCACGTGAAGCAGCAGATGGCTCCGGAGTATCGCGAAGACATCGACGAGCCAGCCTCGACCAAGATTATTGATGCCGATATCGGCGATGATCTCGAAGTGTTGTTGCAAGCGGCAGAGTTGATCATCAGTTCGCAGTTTGGTTCAACCTCGATGCTTCAGCGCAAGCTCCGCGTTGGTTTTGCCAAGGCCGGTCGCCTGATGGATTTGCTCGAGTCTCGAAAGATAGTAGGACCAAGCGAGGGTTCAAAGGCGCGAGACGTTTTGGTTAAGCCAGAAGACCTGCCTACCGTGCTTGCCCAACTTCGTGGTGAACCTGGTGCCGTTTCAACTCCTCAGGTGGTGCAGGCTGCCCGCGAGGTTGACGCCGCCACCGCCGGTTCGGCCATGGCGTCTGGTGAGTTCGATGACTTCATTCCACGCGGCTCGGATGACGATGACCCCGATGAGGACGCCTGGCAACTAACGGGCCGTGGCTAATGCGTCGCGACTGGTTGGTTCTACCCAATCTCATCACGCTGGTGAGAATCGCGGCTGCTCCGCTGTTCTTTTGGATGCTCCTCGGGCAACCTGATCGTTCCGATCCGATGCGCTGGCTAGTGGTGCTGATTTTCGTTGCTGCAATCGCAACCGATGGCGTCGATGGCGCGATTGCCAGGAAACGCGGCCTAGTCACCGACCTTGGCAAACTGCTCGATCCAATAGCCGACAAAGTATTAATTGGCGCTGCGCTGATTGGTTTGATGTTGGTCGAGCGCATCGACTGGTGGATCGCCGTATTGATCCTGGTGCGTGAGCTGGGCATAACCATTTACCGAATGTTGGTCATCCGCGATCGAGTTATTCCAGCTAGCGCTGGCGGCAAACTCAAGACCGTGCTGCAGGCCGTCACTTTTGCTGTGTTGTTGTCTCCGCTAGACACCTACTGGAGTGGGTTGATCGTGCTCGAACAGGTTGCCATCTACCTGACGCTCGCGATCACGCTGATTTCTGGGTTCAACTATTTGCGCGTGGCGTTGCGCGCAACCAACGCTCGATGAGCGCGGCGCTTGGCTCTCAGGCCGCGCAGATCTTAGCTACCTGTCGGCAGCGGGGCTTCAAGCTCGGTTTTGCCGAATCGCTAACCGGGGGAGCGCTCTGTTCTGCTTTCGTCGACGTTCCCGGTGCGTCCGATGTGGTTCTCGGCGCGGTAGTTGCCTACGCCACTTCGGTCAAGCAAGGGGTGCTTGGTGTTGACGACACCTTGATTCTTGATCGTGGAGTGGTCAACGCGGAAGCCGCCGAGCAGATGGCCCGCGGAGGGATCCAGGTGTTGGGTGGGTCCGATTCCAGCGAAACTTCACGCCTTGTGGTCATCTCTACGACAGGTGTTGCTGGTCCAACCGAGCAGGATGGCGCTCGGGTGGGCACCGTGTTCATTGCAATCGCGACGGATAGCGATTCGGTCTGTTCACAGCATGCTTTTGAAGGCGACCGGGCCGCGATTCGAGCGGCGAGCGTCGAAGCCGCTCTTGACGAACTTTCGAAGTTCCTCGAGCGCACGTGATTTTCAGGAAACTTACAGAAAACCTAGGAATAGGTGTCGCGGCGGACAGGTATGTTATCTATAGGAAAACTCAAGTTTCTCGGTTCGATTCTTCGAATCTTTCACCAAAGGAGGTTCTGATGCTTTTAGTTCGTCGTGAAATCGGTGACGTGCTGCGTGAACTTCGACTCCAGAAGGGGCACACCCTTCGTCAGGTAGCAGGTCGAGCCAGCGTTGCTCTCGGTTACCTGAGTGAAATCGAGCGTGGACAAAAAGAAGCCTCGAGCGAAATCTTGTTCGCCGTCTCTGAAGCTCTCGGTGTGCCTATCTCTCAAATCATGCGCGAAGTAAGTGAGCGGCTAGCCGCCATCGAAAACGTGTTGATCCCAGATACCGTGCCAGCAGAGTTCATTGCTTCGTTCAACTCCGAAAGTCGTTCGCTGCTCTAGTAGGTGAACCAACCAGCAGCCAGAAGTAAAGCCCTCGTCCTATCGGCGGGGGCTTTATTCTTGACTGCATGCGCCTTAGCAAATTCAATGAGCTCCTCACCGATGAATTCGGAGCAGCATATGCTGAGGTGATCAAGAGAGATTCTGTGCTGACAGCACTCGGGGACATCACCGCTATCGAGGCGATCAAGCGAGGAATCGATCCGCGCGTGGTCTGGATGGCAATTTGCGACCAGCAGGGTGTGCCGGAAGCTAGACGACACGGTTTGAACAAAATTCCGAAAAAATGACACGCCGCTAAGTTTCTATTCGAAAACTTGTTCGAATGATGTTAGTGTTGCACCAAGAGTTATCGGAAAACCTTGGATCCAGATGTCCAACCTTATCCACAATAATTCCGCCACGAAGCAGAAGTGTCAGTGGTTAGCCATAGTGTCAAAGCAAAATAAATCCAAGGGCGCGAAAGCACCAGAAACAAAGAGGACCAAATGCCATCACCAGCGGAACGCGAGAAGGCTCTCGACACGGCACTTGCACAGATCGACCGCCAATTCGGTAAAGGGTCGGTTATGCGACTCGGCTCAGATGAGCGCGCACCCGTAGAGGTCATCCCTACCGGCTCGATCGCGCTCGATGTAGCTCTAGGCATCGGTGGTCTTCCTCGTGGTCGCATCATCGAGGTTTACGGGCCAGAATCTTCGGGTAAAACCACAGTCACCTTGCACGCGATTGCAAACGCTCAGCGCAACGGAGGCATCGCCGCCTTCATCGATGCCGAGCACGCACTAGACCCTGAATACGCTAAGGCGCTCGGAGTAGACATTGACGCGCTCTTGGTAAGCCAGCCAGACACCGGTGAACAGGCCCTAGAAATCGCCGACATGCTCATTCGCTCGGGCGCTATCGACCTAATCGTCATCGACTCGGTAGCGGCACTGGTGCCAAAGGCTGAAATCGAAGGCGAAATGGGTGATGCCCACGTCGGTCTCCAGGCTCGCCTCATGTCACAGGCGCTTCGCAAGTTGACCGGTGCGCTAAACAGCACCAAAACCACCGCCATCTTTATCAACCAGCTGCGCGAAAAGATTGGTGTGTTCTTCGGAAGCCCAGAAACCACCGCAGGCGGAAAGGCACTCAAGTTCTATGCTTCTGTACGCCTAGACATTCGCCGCATCGAGACTCTAAAAGATGGCACCGAGTCAGTTGGTAACCGCACCCGCGTGAAGGTGGTCAAGAACAAGATGGCCGCCCCGTTCAAGCAGGCAGAATTCGACATCATTTACGGTGCCGGAATCTCGCGCGAAGGTAGCCTCATCGACTTTGGTGTTGAACAAGAGATCGTCAAGAAGTCGGGCGCTTGGTACACCTACGAAGGTGAGCAACTAGGTCAGGGCAAAGAGAACTCTCGCAACTTCTTGCTTTCGAACCCTGAGATTGCCAATGAAATCGAAAAGAAAATCAAGACCAAGCTTGGAATCGGTGTTCCTCGCGCGGTCGCAGACCTGCCGGAAGACGACGCAATCATCGATGACGTTGTCGCTGAACCAAAGGCTGCAAACGCCTAGGTCTATGGCGTTCAACAAGACACCTCGAGGCGGGTCTGATTCAACAGAATCAGGCCCGGTTCGGGTTTTAAGTCCGGAGCGTCTGGAGTCGCGCGCACGAAACGTTGTACTGCACCAGCTCAACCGGTCCATAAAATCTAGGTTCCAGTTACAAACTCTTCTGCAGAAACGCGAAATCCCTGAAGACATTGCAACCAAGGTTCTCGATCGGTTCGAAGAGGCCGGGCTGATTGATGATGCGCGTTTCGCCGAGGCTATCGTTTCGTCTCGAAGATCTGGCAAGGGGCTCAGCAGGTCCGCGATTATGCGAGAACTGCGCACTAAGGGAGTTTCCGAGGACTTGATTGCGGGAGCCACAGAACACCTTGATAGTGAGCAGGATCTGACCGTCGCAGTTCGCTTGGTTGAAAAGCGTTACCGGAGCCTTGAGGCGCTGTCTCGTGAGGTTCGCAACCGCAGGCTACTCGGATTCTTGCAACGCAAAGGTTTTTCTGGAGGACAGGCCTTTGCCGCGATAAAGCAGGTTGAAAGCCAAGCGGTAAAATCGGAATTCTAATGAATTCCTCAACCGCCAGAACCTATGAGGTTCGCACCTATGGGTGCCAGATGAACGTTCACGACTCCGAACGACTTTCTGGGCTCCTCGAGGACGCGGGGTACGTCGCCGGAGAAGCCGACAACAGCGATGTGGTGGTCTTCAATACCTGTGCCGTGCGTGAGAATGCCGACAACAAGCTTTATGGAACTCTCGGAATCCTGGCGACAAAGAAGAAGGAGAATCCGCGGCTGCAAATCGCTGTTGGAGGATGTCTCGCTCAAAAGGACCGCGACACCATCATTAAAAAAGCCCCTTGGGTTGACGTCGTCTTCGGTACCCACAACATTGGCGCATTGCCGGCCCTACTCGAAAGAGCTAGGCACAACGAAGAGGCGCAGATTGAGATCGTTGAAGCGCTGGAGACCTTCCCGAGTAACCTTCCAACCAAGCGTGAGCGGACCTATGCCGCATGGGTCTCAATTTCGGTGGGTTGTAATAACACCTGTACCTTCTGCATCGTTCCTTCGCTGCGTGGCAAAGAGCGAGACCGTCGTCCCAGCGAGATACTCGCAGAAATCGAAGCACTCGTCGCCGAAGGCGTTATCGAAGTCACCCTGCTGGGTCAGAATGTAAACACTTACGGGGTTGAATTTGGAGACAAGGGTGCGTTTGCCAAATTGCTCCGAGCCTGTGGTCAGATTGAGGGGCTAGAGCGGGTTAGATTCACCAGTCCGCACCCAGCCGCATTTACCGACGATGTTATCGAGGCCATGGCTGAAACCCCGAATGTGATGCCGAGCCTGCACATGCCGCTGCAATCGGGATCAGACACGGTTCTCAGGGCCATGCGTCGTTCATACCGAAGCGAAAAGTACTTGGGGATCATCGAGCGAGTGCGCAAGCTGATTCCGAACGCTGCGATCACAACCGACATCATCGTCGGATTCCCGGGTGAAACCGAACAAGACTTCCTAGACACCATGGCCGTGGTTGAAGCTTCAAAATTTTCCGCGTCCTATACCTTCCAGTACTCCAAGCGACCGGGGACGCCCGCGGCCGAAATGCCTGACCAACTTCCGAAGGAAGTGGTTCAAGAGCGTTACGAACGTCTCTTGGCACAGGTCAATCGCATTGCCTATGAAGAGAACCAAAAACTCATAGGAACCGAGGTCGAAGTACTCATCGCGAATGATGAAGGTCGAAAAGATGCCGCTACGGCACGTGTTACCGGTCGTGCTCGCGACAACCGACTGGTGCACGTTGCATTGCCCGAGGGTGTCCAGTTACCTCGCCCAGGCGATCTTGTAACTGCGACCGTCACCGATGCCGGTCCGTACCACCTGATTGCCGATCCCGATTCGATTGCTGAGGTAGTCGTTAGACGCACTCGCGCGGGGGATGCCTGGGACCTTGCGCAAGCAGCGTCGTGCGGCGTGCCGAGCGACTCGCAAGACGTACCGGCCAAGGCGGTTTCACTGGGCATGCCAGGCCTGCGCTCAAAGCAATGACCAGGCTAGTAGCGGTTGTCGGACCCACCGGCACTGGTAAGTCAGAGCTTGCACTTCGCTTGGCGGAGAACATAGTCGAGGCTGGTGGCTTGGCTGAAATCGTCAACTGTGACTCTATGCAGTTCTATCGCGGGATGAACATCGGCACCGCCAAACTCTCGGCCGACGATCGTCGCGGCATCAGACATCATCTACTCGACTGGCTCGACATTCGAGAAGAATCCACAGCGGCTGAATATCAAGCGAAGGCCCGCCCTGTTATCGAAGATATTCAAAAGCGCGGGGGAGTCGCTATCGTCGTCGGTGGATCGATGCTGTACGCCGCTGCCGTACTGAATACCTTTGAGTTTCCGGCCCGAGACCCGCAACTTCGCCAGCAGCTCGAAGACCAACTCATAGAACTTGGCCCAAATGAAATGCACCGAATTCTGCAGGCACTTGACCCTAACGCTGCCTCGCGCATAGATCCGCAAAACGGTCGGCGAATTCTGCGAGCCATCGAAATAGTGCAGGTTACGGGGCAGCCGTTTGCTGCCGCTCGACCCGAGCACCCCACGTCTTGGCAGCCGGTTTTGGAAA
>JBJTMF010000094.1:0-4193 GCA_046063405.1 Microbacteriaceae bacterium | reverse complement strand
GGCTGCGATTTTGGACCAGCCTCCATACGACGCCGTGCAGGCTGTCGAAGTTACTGGCGCAGTCGACTCCCCGAGCACCGACCTACTTGCCGCCTGGCTAGAGCTTCAACTGAAGGTGAAGGTCAAACTCACCCGCACCGCGCGCGGTAAGGCCGTCAGCGGAATCAAGGGCGTGAAGTTGATCCGCAAGTCGGGAAACATAGAGATCGTGCGAAACATCCCAGATGTTGCCACGCTGATTCAGCCGACCCAGCCGACACGTGAAATCTCATTGCCGCGTCGTAGCCTGCGTGATTGCCTGAGTGAGGATCTACGTCGCCTCGACGCAGATGATTTGTTCGGTCGAATTATCACAAAGTCGTTCAGCGCTAAGACTCCGAAACCTAAGCTATCCAAGGCTAAATAGTGCGTCCGATTGTTCATCGCTTTTCGGATGCCGATTCGGTGGCAAGAGCAGTTGCTGACGCCATGTTGGAAAAAATCCAGTCGACCACCGAAGTCTTGCACGTGGCACTTACCGGCGGCACCGTTGGCGTAGCCAGCTTGGCTCGCTTCGCTGAACTTGAGGCCGCGAAATCCTTGGACTATTCGAAGGTTCATTTCTGGTGGGGCGATGAGCGTTTTGTGGCAGCCGACTCGCCCGACCGCAATGCGGTTCAAGCACGCAACGCGATGTTCCGTCACCTAAACGTTGCAGAAGCCAACATTCACGAGTTCCCAGCGGCGAACAAGGGTCTCTCGCTCGATGCTGCGGCAACAGCCTTTGCAGCTGAACTAGAAAACTTCGGCGCAGGAGCGGCGCACCCGAAATTCGCATTGGTGCTGTTGGGAATGGGACCGGATGGGCATGTCGCTAGCCTTTTCCCTGATCGATCTGCTCCAGCAGCCGGTGTCACGGTTTTCGCAGAACACGACTCCCCCAAGCCACCACCTCAACGTCTTAGTCTGAGTTACGAAGTGATCAACTCGGCAGATGAGATTTGGTTTACCGTCGCCGGTGCCGATAAGGCAGATGCGGTTTCGATTGCATTCTCAGATACACCAGAGCGAATCCCAGCCGGACGGGTACACGGATCGAACCGCACGGTTTGGTTTGTGGATCAGACCGCAGGCGCAACTACCTGGGGCTGTTAGGCGTCTTCTGCGGCAGCTGCCTGAATTCGGCGCTGACGAATTGTTTCGATTGCTTCTTCGAGAAGAACCTTTGCCTCTTCCTCGGTACGACGTTCTTTCACGTAGGCGAGGTGAGTCTTATACGGCTCGTGTTTGGCTACCGTAGGTGGGTTGTCTTTGTCTTGCCCTGAAGGTAGACCACAGTTTGGGCAATCAATTTCGACGGGAATTTCTTCGGCTTCGACCGTGGCTGCAAATGCGATCGCGTGGCTGTGCCCGTTGATGCAGTAGTAGGTCAGATTGATTCGATCGGCTTTGAAGCCGCGATCCTTCTCCCCCATTGGGCCAGCGCCGACACGCGCTCCCCTGATGGCCGAACTCCCCGTACCCATGCTTAGACCCAGTTGAAACGCTGGAACAGACCCAGGGTGATGATGATTGCGACCCAAACCACGCCAAGAATGATCGTGATTCGGTTTAGGTTTCGCTCGGCTACACCTGATGACTGCATCGTGGTTCCGACGCCTCCACCAAACATGTCGCTTAGGCCACCACCGCGACCCTTGTGTAGCAGGATCAGCAAGGTTAGAAGCAAGCTGATGATTCCAAGTAGAACCTGGAGTCCGATTTGTAGAGTCTGCATATTTTCCTAAGCGAATGGTCTGAAGAAATTATAAAACGATGTGCTTCTGGAACCGAGCGATACCGCTGAATTCATCTGCATCCAAGCTGGCACCGCCGACGAGAACTCCGTCAACTTCGGGGCTCTGCAGGAAGCCGGCTACGTTTGCCGCCTTCACGGATCCGCCGTAAAGGATTCGAGTTCGAGCGGCAACTCCGTCGCCGTGCGCTTGCGAGATGGCAGACCGAATCTTTCCAGCAACCGAAGCTGCAACCTCTGGCGTTGCTACCTGTCCGGTACCAATTGCCCATACAGGTTCATAGGCGATCACAAAATCGCCAAGGGTTTCGTGACCAGCCAGGGCAGCTAGAGTCTGGCGAACCGGAACTGCAGCCGCACCTTCACGTTCGAGTTCTTCGGTGGTTTCGCCGACGCAAATCACCGGAACGATACCGTGGCGGAATGCTGCTGCCGTCTTGGCCTGTACAACGGTGTCGTCTTCGGCGTGGAACATGCGACGCTCACTGTGACCGATTAGGACGTAGTCGACCTCTAGCTTTTTCAGAGCGACACCCGAAACTTCGCCGGTGTAAGCGCCAGCGTCGTGGGCGGAAATGTCCTGCGCACCTAATCCAACTTCTAGCGCGTCTGCGTCGATCAGGGTTTGGATGCTACGAATCGAAGTGAATCCCGGAAACACCACAACCTCAGCGGTCGAGTAGTCGTGCCCCGCGTCTTTGAGGCTCCAGGCCAACTTTTGCACCAGAGCGATACCCTGCTGGTGGTCAAGGTTCATCTTCCAGTTACCGGCGATGAACGCCACGCGATTAGTCATTCAGGACCTCCAGTCCGGGGAGTTTCTTACCTTCAAGAAATTCGAGGCTAGCGCCACCGCCAGTGGAAATGTGACCAAACTGGTCATCTCTGAAACCTAGGATGCGGACAGCTGCCGCCGAGTCGCCGCCGCCAACGACGCTAAGACCGTCGACCTCGGTAAGTGCCTGAGCCACTGCCTTGGTGCCACCGGCAAACTTGTCGATTTCGAAAACACCCATTGGGCCATTCCAGAAAACGGTTTTGGCTTCGCGGATTTCTTTTGCGAATGCGGCGGCCGAATCTGGGCCAATGTCTAGACCTAAACCTGAAGCGCCGAACGGTGAAGACTCGATAGCGTCAGCCGCGGTGACGGCTACCTCGGCGTCAGCTCCAAACTTGCTGGCGACAACGATGTCGGTAGGCAAAACTACCTCCACGTTGAGCTCTTTCGCACGAGCCAAGTAGCCCTGAACGGTAGGAATTTGATCGACTTCGAGTAGCGAGGAACCAACCTTGTGGCCGAGGGCTGCAAGGAATGTAAACACCATTCCGCCACCGATAAGCAATTTGTTGACATTAGGCAGCAGGTGATCAATCACGCCGAGCTTGTCAGAAACCTTCGAGCCACCTAGCACCACGGCGTAAGGACGTACAGGGCTGGTGGTGAGCGCAGTTGCGACCTCAAGCTCCTTTTCGATCAGGAAGCCGGCGTAGGAAGGAAGAAGTTGTGCGAGTTCGTACACCGAAGCCTGCTTGCGGTGAACCACTCCGAACCCATCGCTGACGAAAATGTCGCCGAATTCAGCGAGCTTGCTCGCGAACTCGCGGCGTTCGGTTTCATCTTTGCTGGTCTCACCCGGGTTGAAGCGTAGGTTCTCAAGAACGACAACGCCGCCTTTGTCGATCGCCTTGACCGCACCTCTGGCATCGCTACCGATGGTGTCGGTCGCAAAGAACACTTCTTGTCCGAGCAGTTCGCCTAACCGCTTTGCAGCGGGCTCGAGCGAGTACTTGGCCTCTGGTGCGCCTTCTGGGCGACCAAGGTGCGAGATCACAATGACCTTCGCGCCTTGGTCAGCCAAAAAGCGGATGGTAGGAACCGACGCTACGATTCGACCGTCATCGGTGATGCGTGTTCCGTCTAGCGGAACATTTAGGTCGCAGCGAATGATGACACGCTTGCCATCTAGGGATTGAATCTCAGAGAGCTTGCGCACAAAGATCGCTTTCGTTGTTGAACGGTTCCAGAAGCCTGATTTACAGCTTCGAGGCGACCAGCTCGGTTAGTTCGACAAGGCGGTTCGAGTAGCCCCACTCGTTGTCGTACCACGATGAAATCTTTACGGTGGTGCCGCCGACAACCTTGACTAGCCCGGCGTCGAAGATCGACGAGTGTGGGTCGGTAACGATGTCGCTCGAGACGATTGGATCTTCGGTGTACTTAAGGATGCCCTTGAGCGGACCAGAAGCCGCGGCTGCCTTGTAGGCTGCATTAATTTCTTCAACGGTCACAGCGCGCTTGGCAACCAAGGTTAGGTCGGTGATCGAACCGGTTGGAACTGGCACGCGAAGCGCGTAACCGTCTAGCTTGCCCTTTAGTTCTGGAAGAACCAGGCCGATTGCCTTAGCGGCACCGGTCGAC
>JBJTMF010000093.1:0-5996 GCA_046063405.1 Microbacteriaceae bacterium | reverse complement strand
TCCGAGTACTTCAAAGTGCCAAAAAGTTCTGTTTCGGTGGTGAAAGGGCTCAAAAGCCGAATCAAGCAGGTCGATATCGCCGATTAAAGAAAAAACCCATCCGTCTTGGATGGGTTTTTCTTGTGGACCTGAGGGGACTTGAACCCCTGACCCCCTGCATGCCATGCAGGTGCGCTACCAGCTGCGCCACAGGCCCGAGTTGTTTTGGCAACTTGACTAGATTACTACAACTTCTCGCCCTGCAATGACGCGATCTTGACCACTGGGCAATCGTTCCAAAGACGCTCAAGCGAGTAATAGATGCGGTCTTCTTCATGCATCACATGCACGATGATGTCGCCGAAGTCGAGCAGAATCCAACGAGCAAGCGTCTTGCCTTCGCGCCGTAGCAGCTTGATTCCGGCCTCCAGCATTTTTTCTTCGATCGAGTCGGCAATCGCGGCAACCTGGCGCTCCGTGCGGCCGGATGCTAAAAGGAACACGTCGGTGAGCGCTAAGTGTCCGCTAACGTCTAGCGCCACTAGATTTTCACCGAGTTTATCGAGTGCGGCATCAGCCGCGATTTGAGTAGCCGACACGGCTTGTTTAGATGCAGTCATTGGGTCTATTTTAAGACGCCGAGCATGTAGCCGATGAACGCAAGCACAGAAACGGTGAGAATTGCGATGCCCAAGGTTACCGAGGTTACAGTCAGATCCATGACGCGACGGCGGCGTGAAGGCAGCGCCCCAACCAGGGCTTTGGAGTTCATGACACCAGACGCTCGCACCGGAGCCACCGAAGGCACGAAAGACGCCGCACTATCTATCGAGTCGGCAACGTCGGATTCGGGCGACTCTGGAATGATCTCGATTTGACCGGTGGTAACCGGGACGATTTCGATCGAATCGGTTTTCAGAATCAGTCCGGAATCGGTGACGATATCTGCAGAACGAATCGGATCTGGAATCTCGGCGATGACGATTGAGTTGGTCTGCGGCTCCATAACCAACGTTGGTGAAATTTGGAACGGCGAGATTGGTTCGACTTCTTCGTAAGCCTCGATGGTTTCAAGCTGCGGTTCAACAAAAAGTTCTGGATCATCAACAGGCACTGACTCGACGTCTACATGCTCGTCTAGCTCTTGTGAGAGCTCAACCAGAAGTTTTTCCGGTTGCTCCTCGTCTGACTCTTGTGAAGGTTCAACGACCAGTTCTTCAGCTTGCTCCTCAACCAGCTCGTCAGCCCACTCGTCAGAATCGCCCGCTACGGGTGCCTCGACAAGAGGTTGGCTCACTGGCTTTAGGTCGAAAAAGATCGGCGCGTTGACGGGTGGCTCTTCAACCTGCAAATCGGCAGCCTCAACGATTTCCGGCTCGGATTCAACTGGCATCTCTGCAATACGTAGTGGCTCTTCGGTGACAGGCTGTGCCACTTGTGGCGCGGCTGCAGGCTTAGTAACCGGATAAGCGGCCTGGCTGGTTGGGTACGGAATCGGCTCAGACATCTTTAGCCCCAAGGTATAGTCGGTGCTTACCGATGTACTGAACAACACCATCTGGAACCAAGTACCAAACCGGTTTTGCCTGCCCTACACGCTCACGAATGTTAGTGCTTGAAATCGAGAGCGCCGGAATCTCAAGCGTCGAAATAGCACCCTGCGGATGCTGAGGAAGCTCGAGTCGATGTCCGGGGCGAGTTACCGCGACGAAGTGCGCGAGTTCCCAAATCTGATCGACATCGCGCCAAGAAAGAATTTGAGCTATGGCGTCGGCACCCGTGATGAAGAAAAGTTCGGCTTCAGGGTAAAGTCCGCGAAGATCCCGAAGCGTGTCGATTGTGAAAGTGGGGCCTTGGCGGTCGATGTCGACACGACTGGCCTTGAATCTAGGGTTTGAGGCGGTTGCAATCACCGTCATCAGATATCGATCCTCTGAAGCAGTAACCTGTGGTTTTTGCCAAGGCTCACCGGTGGGAACGAAAACTACCTCGTCTAGCGAAAAAGCCGAAGCAACCTCACTGGCTGCCACCAAGTGTCCGTGGTGAATAGGGTCGAAGGTGCCACCCATAACCCCGATGCGAACCTTGGACATGAGAAAAAGCCGCTGTTGCGGTTAGTGGTGACCCTCGGAGTTGCCCGATTTGTGGTCGTGACGGTTTGCGACATCACGGTAAGACCAGGTGACCAAAGCCAAAAGCGTAAACACAACCATGGCGCCGATGAAGAATGGCATGGTGTCGAGCAGCGATACGGCGTGCTCAGTTTCGTTTGCGGCGTTTGCCAATACAGACATTTGTTCTCCTTACAACCTCTAAAGAATAGCCTAGACGCGAGTTTGACCTTCACCGCGTACTAGCCACTTGGTGCTGGTCAATTCGGGAAGCCCCATCGGTCCGCGAGCATGCAACTTTTGGGTCGAAATGCCCACCTCAGCGCCAAATCCGAACTGCTCACCATCGGTGAAGCGAGTAGCGGCATTCACCATGACGACCGCTGAATCAACTTCGCGCAAGAAACGTTCGGTGTTAGCAACATCCTCGGAGATGATCGACTCGGTGTGGTGGGTGGAATACTTTGCGATGTGATCGAGTGCTTCGTCGAGCGAATCGACTACCTTCACTGCCAGATCGAGCGAGTAATACTCGGCATTCCAATCGTCTTCGGTCGCTGGCACCGTGTCTGCGAATACCTGAGCGACCCGCTCGTCTCCGTGAATGGTCACACCGGAAGCACTAAGACGATCCAGGACTGCTGGAAGAATCGAGTCAACCACCGACTGATGAACCAAAAGCGTTTCGAGAGCGTTGCAAACCGATGGTCGCTGCACCTTCGAGTTGTGCACGATTTCCACTGCCCAGTCCAATTTGGCAGATTCATCGATGAAAATATGCACGACGCCATCCCCAGTCTCGATGACCGGAACCTTCGATTCTTCGACCACGGCTTTGATGAGTTGAGCGCTTCCGCGAGGAATAAGCACGTCTACCAGCCCACGGGCTTGCATCATCTCTACGGCACCCTGACGCCCAAAGTCATCAACCGTCTGGCAAGCATCACCTGGTAGTCCGGCCGTTTCTAGGGCTTGTTGTATCAGTTCGACGAGCACGATATTGGTCGACTCAGCGGCGGTTCCGCCTCTCAGGACCACAGCGTTTCCGGCTTTGATTGCCAGCGAAGCGATGTCGATGGTCACGTTTGGACGCGCCTCGTAGATTGCCCCGACCACTCCGAATGGCACCGAAACTTGGGTCAAACGCAGACCATTCGGCAGTGTCATTCCGCGCTGCACTTCGCCGACAGGATCCGCTAATCCAGCGATTTGAAGAACGGCTGACGATAGCGCGGAAATACGCTCTGGGGTCAAAGTCAAACGATCCTGAAGGCCAACACTCAAACCGGATTCGGCCCCGCGTTCTAGGTCGGCGCGGTTGGCCTCGATAATGCGTTCCGCGTTAGCTGGAAGCAGGCTCGCGAGAGCCCGAAGAGCGGTGTTTTTGGCATTGGTGTTGGCCTGCGCCAAGGCAGCCGAGGCGGTCTTGGCTGCGCGAATTTTGTCGACAGCTGTCATGAATCTCACCTAACTTCTTCCTGCAAACCAGGTGCCGATGTTGGCACCGTCAAGAGCTACTGCAACGTGAGAGGTTGAAGTTAGCAGAACAGGGATACCCGCGGCGTTGGCGAGTTTCGCTGCTGTTACTTTCGTGGTCGCTCCCCCGGTACCAACCAATGATGAGCTACCGCCAATAACCACGCTCTCGAGTTGGTCTTCATAGGCAACCTCAGAGATCAACTCTGCGCCTGCTTCACTAGGTGGCGCGGTGTACAGCGCATCGACATCGCTTAGCAAGATCAAGGCGTCCGCCTCTAGCAAGACCGCAACTTGAGCAGCCAAACGATCGTTGTCGCCAAAACGAATTTCGGCGGTGGCTACCGTGTCGTTTTCATTGACAATCGGAAGCACCTTGAGTTCGAGTAGGCGCGACATCGCGTTCTTAGCATTGGCACTGGTTTCTGCACCCGACAGATCATCCGCGGTTAGCAGCACCTGCGCCGCGATTATTCCGAACTGCTCTAGCACTTGCTGGTAGCGCGCAATCAATCTGCTTTGCCCAACTGCTGCCAAGGCCTGAGACGTTGCAAGATCTTCGGGTTTAACAGACATGCCGAGCAGTGGAAGGCCTGTGGCGATAGCACCTGAGGTCACCAAAATAACTTCGGTACCGCGCTGGTGAACATTTGCGAGAGCGGCAACCAAACCACCTAGCTGTCCGGCATTTGCCCCACTGATCGAAGACGAGCCAACCTTAACGACAACGCGCTTGGCGGTCTTGAGTTGTTCACGCTTGGTCAACACGATCTATTCCTCTTCGTTTGCCGAATCTTCATCTAGTTTGTCGGATGCGGCCCAGATTCCCGACTCGCCTTCTTTGCGAAGTTCTTCTCGTGCGGCAGCCTTTGCATCCATACGTGCCTTGTATTCTTCACGACGCTGCGTTGTCGTGCGACGTTCGTTCAAGTCGAATCGCGCATCGGTTCCGCGAGGGCCGGCAATCAACTCGCCGGCGCTGGTGATGGTCGGCTCCCAGTCGAATACGACACCCGCTCCCGGGCCGATTACTACGGTCGAACCGGCAATCGCTCCTGCCTTGAATAGTTCGTCTTCGATACCAAGTTTTGCCAAACGGTCAGCAAGGTATCCAACGGCTTCTTCGTTGCCGAACTGGGTCTGTGCAACCCAACGCTCCGGTTTGGCACCAATGATGCGGAAGACCTCGTCGTCACCGTGCATTTCCTTGGTAATCGTGAAGCCGCCCTCATCACGGCGTTTCTGCATCAAGGTGATTCTTGGTCGCAGGTTCGGCGGCCTCAACTTCGCGAGCCTCGCGAACCAAGGATGCCAACGCAAAGTTGAGCTCTCGTAAACCAGTTCGTGCAACGGCAGAGATTTCGAAAACCTGATAGCCGCGGGCTTCGAGTTCTGGACGCACCAAGTCGGCAAGGTCTTTAGCGTCGGGAACATCTACTTTGTTCAGCGCAATCAACTGAGGGCGCTCAAGAAGTGGCAACTGTCCTTCAGGAACCTCGTAGGCGGCAAGTTCCTTGAGGATCTTGTCGAGATCGGTAATCGGATCACGCTGAGGTTCAAGCGTGGCGCAGTCGAGAACGTGAAGAAGCGCCGCACATCTTTCGACATGGCGCAAAAATTCGAGTCCGAGCCCTTTACCTTGCGAAGCACCTTCGATTAGGCCTGGAACGTCAGCGATCGTGTAGCGGATTTCGCCCGCCTCTACTACGCCAAGGTTTGGGTGCAAGGTAGTGAAAGGGTAGTCGGCGATCTTTGGGCGAGCGGCTGACATTGCGGCAATCAAACTCGACTTGCCGGCACTTGGATAACCCACAAGAGCTACATCTGCGACGGTCTTGAGCTCGAGAATGATGTCGCCGCGCCAGCCAGGCACACCGAGAAGTGCAAATCCAGGAGCTTTGCGCTTTGCCGACGCAAGTGCCGCGTTACCCAGACCGCCCTGGCCGCCCTCGGCGATGACCAGCTCCATGCCGGGTTCGTCTAGGTCTGCGATTACCTTGCCGCGGGCATCCTTGACCACGGTGCCCACCGGAACCTGCAAGACTTCGTCTTTGCCGTGGTGCCCATTGCGGTAATCACCGGCGCCGTCGCCACCGTCTCCGGCAGCACGGTGTGGGTGATAGTGAAAATCTAGAAGTGTGGTGACCGACACGTCGGATACGAGGCTGATCGAGCCGCCTTTACCGCCATCTGCTCCGTCTGGCCCGCCAAGAGGCTTGAACTTCTCGCGGTGAACAGAAACACAGCCGTCACCACCGTCACCGGCGCGAACGTGAAGAGTCACCTGATCGACGAAAGTGATCATTAGCCTCTCCTTAGATTCGTTGGCGGATTGATTTCTTGGGATGAAACAACAGAAGGCGAGCCTTAGGCTCGCCTTCCATTAGAAGTTTGCTTGGTTAGGCTGCCTCAACGATGTTGACCACGCGA
>JBJTMF010000092.1:0-4698 GCA_046063405.1 Microbacteriaceae bacterium | reverse complement strand
AGAGTTACGAGGTTTAGGAACCAATGAGCAATAACGAAACAAAAGAGATTTGGTTTCTAACCGGAAGCCAAGACCTTTACGGCGATGACACCTTGAAGCAGGTTGCCGAGCAGTCGAAAGACGTCATGGCACGTCTCGAGCGGCAGCTCGATGGCCGCGTGTCGATGGTTTGGAAGCCGACCCTGAAGAACGCAGATGCGATTCGCCGCACGATGCTCGAAGCTTCGGCATCCGACGCCTGCATTGGTGTGATCACCTGGATGCATACCTTCTCGCCGGCCAAGATGTGGATCTCGGGTCTGGATGCACTGCAGAAGCCGCTGCTTCACCTGCACACCCAAGCCAACCAGTCGCTGCCATGGTCGACCATCGACATGGACTTCATGAACCTCAACCAGGCCGCTCACGGTGACCGCGAATACGCCCACATGGTGACCCGCATGGGCGTTGCACGAAAGATTGTCGTTGGCGACCCCGCGTCGAAGCACGTTGGCGAGCGGGTTCAGGCATGGGTTACCGCAGCCATCGGTTTCAACAAGTCGAAGAACCTGAAGCTGGCTCGTTTCGGCGACAACATGCGCTTCGTTTCGGTGACCGACGGCGACAAGGTTTCGGCGCAGATGGCTCTGGGCATTTCGGTTGAAAACTACGGCGTCAACGCGCTGGTTGAGGCAGTTGCTGCGCTTACTGATGCGGATGCCGAGGCGCTAACCGCCGAGTACGAGCGACTCTACGATGTTGCCCCCGAGCTTAGCGCCGGTGGTGCCCGCCACGACTCACTGGTTTACGCCGCCAAGCAAGAGATTGCGCTTCGCGGGTTTCTTGAGGCCGGCGGATTCAGCGCATTCACTTCAAACTTCGAAGACCTTGGCGACCTGAAGCAGCTTCCTGGCTTGGCGGTTCAGCGCCTTATGGCCGACGGCTACGGCTTTGGTGGCGAGGGTGACTGGAAGACATCCGCTCTTGGAGCGATCTTGAAGAGCATGACCGTCGCTGGTGGTGGCACCTCGTTCATGGAGGACTACACCTACCACTTCGGCCCAGGGCCGTCCAAGGTGCTCGGCGCTCACATGCTCGAAGTCTGCCCAACCATCACCTCGGCCAAGCCGAAGATCGAGATTCACCCACTGGGCATCGGCGGCAAAGAAGATCCAGTTCGCATGGTGTTCACGGCATCGCCGGCGGATGCGCGCGTGGTGTGCCTCGTTGACCTCGGTGACCGATTCAGAATCGTGCAAAACGAGATCAAGGTAGTCGAGCCGAACGAAGACCTGCCAAACCTGCCGGTCGCTCGCGCAGTTTGGGAGCCAAAGCCAACCCTTGAGGTATCGGCCGAGGCTTGGATGCTTGCCGGCGGTTCGCACCACACCGTGCTCACCAACTCGGTGTCGGCCGAGGCGATCGAAGACTTCGCTCGCATGGCAAAGGTCGAACTCGTGGTGATCGACGAAGACACCAAGATGCGTGACTTCCGCAAAGAACTTCAATGGAGTGCCGCTTACCACCGTTTGGCCGAGCGCCTCTAGCTTCCGACCTTCCTAAGAAAGCGAAATCGCCCTCGTCGATGCGGGGGCGATTTGGCTTTAAGTGCGCGTCACGAGCTGGACGCCGGTTGTGTGTGCCGGGGCGAGCCGACCAACGACTAGATGGTGCTGGCGTCGATGACGAACCGGTAGCGAACATCCGAATGCAGCATGCGATCGTAGGCGGCGTCGATTGCGCCGGCTTCGGTGGCATCCACCACCTCAACCGTCGCGGTGATGTTGTGTTCGGCGCAGAAGTTGAGCATGTCTTGGGTTTCGGCGATTCCACCGGTGTTCGAACCAGAGATCGATTTCATCGAGGCGATCAGGCTGAATGGGTTGAAGTGTTCGTCTTCCGGTGGAAGCCCGACGTTCACGAGGCTGCCGCCAACGCGAAGCAGCGTCAGGATCTTGTCGACCGCGATGTTGCTCGAGGTGGTGTTGAGAATGATGTCGAAGAAGTTGGTGTACTTCTCGAAAGTGGCTTCGTCGTTGATCAAGATGTAGCCGGCTGCCCCGAACTCCGCGGCATCGCTAGCCTTGGCGGCCGAGGTGCCGAGCACGTAGGTTTCGGCGCCAAAAGCTGCGGCAAACTTGACGCCGAGGTGGCCGAGCCCACCCATGCCCATGATGGCCACTCGCTTGCCCGAGGTTGCGCCATAGCGCTTGAGCGGAGCGAACACTGTGATTCCGGCGCAGAGCAGCGGTGCGGCCGCATCCATTGGAAGGCCGGCAGGCAGGCTAAGCACAAAGTTTTCGTCGACGATGATCGTGTTCGAGTAACCGCCGAAGGTTGGGCGGCCATCGTAGAAGCGACCATTGTAGGTCTGAACGTTGCCTTTGAGGCACACATTTTGGCGGCCGGCCTGGCAGTATTCACAAACGCCGCAAGAGCCGATGATGGTGCCGACGCCAACCGCGTCACCAACCTTGAACTTGGTTACCTTCGAACCGATGGCGGCCACGTGACCGGCGATTTCGTGGCCGGGAACCATCGGGAAGATGCCCTCGAACCATTCGTTGCGAGCCTGGTGAAGGTCGCTGTGACAGATGCCCGAGAACGCGATATCGATTAGAACCTCGTTGTCGCCAACCTCACCTCGATCGAGCGTGGTCTTCTCAAATTTGGCAGTTGGTGAAGCAACGGAAAGCACTCTAGAAGTTGTCATGGTTCGAGTCTAAGCGCCTGAATGCAAGGGCAAAAGTGGCTAGGCTCGAGGGGTGAACCGACGGCAGTTTCTCAGCATCGGAGTCGCCGTCGCTGCTGGAGTGGTGACCGCCGACTCGCTAACTGGGCTTTCCGGGCTGAGCGAAATCGAACCTGCTGCTGCTTGGCCGCGAGGCTGCATCGATCACCTACCGAAGTCAGAAAATCGCCGAATGGCCTGGACCGTGGACGATGGAGCCTCGACTCACGCGTTGCGCGGATACATCGACATGCTCGAGCTGCATCCCGAAATTCGCATGACCATGTTTGTCTTGGGCGGTGCGTCGAGCTGGAAAAAGCTAGCCCGCCCGATCAGCGAGCTTGCCGCCACCGGTCAGCTGCAACTCGCCAATCACACCATGCACCATCACGACATGACCAAGCTCTCGCGTGCGCACATCAAGCAAGAGCTGGTGCTCACGAGCCGCTTCATCGAAGATCATTTCGGTGTGGATGCCGGGCCTTACTGGCGGCCACCCTACGGCTACATCGATAACCACCTGATCCGGGTCGCGCACGATCTCGGCTATACCAAGCCCGTGCTCTGGTTCGGTTCAACCGCCTCGAACGCGGGGGTCAGCTCGGCAACCGTTTGGTCAAACTGCAAGAAGTGGATGACCAACGGTCGCATCGTGATCGATCACGCAAACAGCGATTCAACGGTGGCCAACTTTGGCAAGATTCGTGGCCTGCTGGCTTCGCGCGGCCTCGATACTGTAACGCTGAACGACGTCTTCGGTTAGCGATTATTGATGCGGTGCTGCAGTGGCCCGAAGGCCGCCACCACCGGATACTCCAGGTAATCGGCATAGGCTGCCAATTGTGGTGAGCGCCAGGCATAGTCGCGAGCGATTTTGGCGAGACAAGCCCAGAAGAAAACGTTGAGCAGGTCGACAGCCAGGTGGGTCACCGCATCGCCCGGATACGCGCGCCCGATCATCCGACGCAGCAAGGTAGGAGCATCACTCAGGCCGAACCGGTGCAAGGCCGCGCGAACGTTGAATTCGAGTTGGCGGGCACGGTAAGGGTTCCAGATTGCGTTTCCACCGGGCTGATGCAGCAGCAGGTGAACTGTGCGGGCTTGCGAAACCAAAGCATCTTCGAGTAGGTCGAAAAGTTCGGCGAACTGCTCTACCTCGTAACCGCAGCGACGCAGGTCGAGCACGTCTGGGTAGTGCAGGCGGCGATAGAACGGGATGTGCTCGTGAACCACCTTTTCGACGACGAGCTCGCTGCCCCGCTGGGTGATGGTGTCACCCCAGGATTCGATCGCTTCATCAGAAGC
Source organism: Microbacteriaceae bacterium (assembly GCA_046063405.1). GTDB lineage: Bacteria > Actinomycetota > Actinomycetes > Actinomycetales > Microbacteriaceae > Rhodoluna. The sequence goes on along the minus strand of JBJTMF010000092.1, from coordinate 683 downwards.
GTCGAGCTCGCCGTCAAAATCCATGCCTCCATTTTCGGTTGCCAGCGAGGCAAACTCAACCTCTGATGCAGTCTCAAAGTTGGCTGAGAGCGGACATAACCGATCTGGTGGACGCCCGGTCGGCTTTATCCTTGTCTAGGAGGATTCCGTGACCACTAAGAAGAGTAAAAACGCTGACAATGCCGTCGAGGCGACCGTCACCGCAAGCAAGAAATCTAAGCCGGCAAAGCCTAAGAAGTCGGTTGGTTTCTGGATTGGCATCACCACCGGCACCATTGCCGTGAGCCTAGTTGGCGGAGTTTGGATTTACGGAAACTACGTTTTCCCAGCCCAGCAACGTGCAGACCTTGACAAGAAAGACCTCGCCGCCTGCGCCTTGTTCTATGAGGGTCTCAAAGCTGAGAAGGCCGACCTAAAAGACGCCATGGAGAAGGTTCTCAAGAAGGTCGATGACGCCATCACTCTCTATGACCCAACCTTTACAGACCAAGACCCTCAGTTTGGCAAGGTTTATGAAGCGATGCTCCGTGTGGCCGACGTGGGTGTATCCGGGCTGAGTTTTCCTGAGCTAGCCGCCGAGAACTTCAACCAAGAAATCACCCGCACCGAAGAGATTTGCTACGCGGTGCAGCAAGAAGATCGAGCCAGCAAGCTCAAACAAGAGTCGAACACGAACTAAAGCA
>JBJTMF010000091.1:0-19725 GCA_046063405.1 Microbacteriaceae bacterium | reverse complement strand
GCCGAAGACCACGACGGTGTCTCGGTATTCGCCGGTGTTGGTGAGCGTACCCGTGAAGGTAACGACCTCATTGATGAAATGACCGAGTCTGGTGTTATCGACAAGACCGCACTGGTGTTCGGCCAGATGGATGAGCCACCTGGCACGCGTCTTCGCGTTGCTCTTTCGGCACTAACCATGGCCGAGTACTTCCGCGACGTTCAGAAACAAGATGTGCTGTTGTTCATCGACAACATCTTCCGTTTCACCCAGGCAGGTTCTGAGGTTTCGACCCTCCTAGGTCGTATGCCTTCGGCCGTGGGTTACCAGCCGAACCTCGCCGACGAAATGGGTCTGCTACAGGAGCGCATCACCTCGACTCGTGGTCACTCGATCACCTCGCTTCAGGCGATTTATGTTCCAGCCGATGACTACACCGACCCGGCTCCAGCAACCACCTTCGCCCACTTGGACGCAACCACCGAGCTTTCGCGTGAAATCGCATCGAAGGGTCTGTACCCAGCTATCGACCCGCTGACTTCGACCTCGCGTATTCTCGACCCGCGTTACATTGCAGCCGACCACTACGCGACTGCAACTCGTGTCAAGGCGATCCTGCAGAAGAACAAGGAACTTCAGGAAATCATCGCCATCCTTGGTGTTGAAGAACTTTCTGAGGAAGACAAGGTAACCGTTTCGCGTGCCCGTCGTATCCAGCAGTTCCTATCGCAGAACACCTACATGGCTGAGAAGTTCACCGGTGTGAAGGGTTCGACCGTGCCACTGAAGGACACCATCGAGGGCTTCGCAGCCATCGCTAACGGTGACCTTGACCACGTTGCCGAGCAGGCGTTCTTCAACGTTGGTGGACTCGACATGGTTATGGCCAACTGGGACCGCATTCAGAAGGAAACCAAGTAACAATGGCTTCCTTGCGTGTCGAACTAGTAGCCGCCGATCGTGCCGTCTGGACGGGCGAGGCCAAAATGGTCGTTGCCAAAACCGTCGAGGGCGAGATTGGTTTGCTTCCTGGTCACGAGCCAATTCTTGCGATTCTAGGCGACGGTCAAGTTCGAATCACACTTGCCGACGGCACCGCCGTGCAGGCAAATGCAGCGGATGGCTTCCTGTCGGTGGAACACGACGTTGTCACTATCGTGGCGCGTCACGCCGAATTGGTCTAACGCAACAAGTTTGAAAAACCCCGCCCACTCGGGCGGGGTTTTTCATTTGGCTTTGATCTTGATTAGTGACAAGAAGTCTTTGTCTTCTGGGGATGGCATCGGCTTTCGCGCCTCAGCCTGCTCCTCAATGATGTGTGCGGCGTTGGCAGCGCTTGGTGCGAACAGTTCGTTGACCACTCCCATAGCGCCGGCCATCGATCCGCCTCGTTTCTTTTTCCCGGTGCGCTTAGCCTCTCGCCAGCTAGGAATGCTAGCCAGAACAGCGATCGCGATTATCGCTCCGAGTGTGATTGCCAGTTCCAAGAAATCAGTCTTGCTCGGGGCGGCGCTTCGCTGGTGCTTCGCGTCGATTGGCAGCCGGCACCCATTTGACATCGCCGCCGTGCTTCAGGTTTGCATAACGTGCCAGCACGAAAAGTAGGTCACTCAATCGATTGAGGTATTTGGCGGCCAGTACGCTCACACCACCATCGTGGTGTCCGCGTCTGGCTGGCTCGGTTCCATGAGCCTCGATGGCATGCCAGGTGGCTCGTTCTGCGCGGCGAACCACGGTGCGAGCAAGGTGCAAGCCTGCTGCGAGACCCGATCCGCCGGGGATGATGAATGAGTCGAGTTTGTCTAACTGCGAGTTGTATTTGTCGATTGCTTGTTCTAGTGAATCAATCCAAGTGGAGTCCACTCTAAGCGGCTCATACTCGTGGTGCTCATTTAGTGGGTTCGAAAGATCAGCGCCGAGGTCAAAAAGGTCGTTCTGAATCTGTGAGAGCAAGAGAAGGGTTTCTGCGTCAAACTCTCCGTGAGCCATCGATACGGCGACACCGATTGCGCTGTTAGCCTCATCGACATCGGCATACGCTTCGATTCGCGGGTCTGTCTTGCGAACTCTTGAGAAGTCGCTCAGACCGGTCATTCCTTCGTCGCCGGTGCGGGTATAGATTTTGGTGAGTTTGACCATGCATCAAGTTTAGGCTTGATTCATGTTGTTCCTGCTGCCCCCATCAGAGTCAAAAGCCTCGGGCGGATCTGGTTTAAATATTGGGCAAGTGGCTCTTACTTTCGGGTCTTTGAATTCGGCTCGAGAGCTTGTAAAAGCCGCCTGGCTTGAATATTTGGCATCGGATGAAGGTCTAGCAAAGTTTGGTCAAGAGCTTTTTGAGTGCATTCGAGACCTTGACTCTTTGCCCACAATGGCTGCGTTAGATCGATTCACAGGCACTTTGTACGATGCGATCCACGGGCGCGGTCTCAAGGGTTCGGGAACCGAGGACAACAGAATTACTGCCGAGATGTTTCAGCGAGCTAAGGATTCCTTACTTATTCAAACTGCCCTGTTCGGGCTGATTCCGGCAACTCAATTGATTCCGAATTATCGCCTCTCGGCGGGGCAGAAACTTCCTGGAGTTAGCCTTAAGCAAGTTTGGTCAGAGGCTCACGCGTCGATTTGGCCACGCCTCGAAAACGGCCCCATCATCGATCTTCGCTCTAAGGCCTATGCCGAACTTGCACCAATTCCAAACAACGTTGAACATTTTTGGCTTGAGGTTGTTTCTGAAGACTCTCGGGGCCAGCAGCGTGCGCTGAATCATTTCAATAAAAAGGCTAAGGGCGAGTTCATCAGGGCCGTTCTGACACAACCTTCACCGGTTTCCAGCATGTCTGAGCTCAAAAAAGCTGCCAAGGATGCGGGTCATCGTCTAGAACGGTCGGGTCGAGAACTGAAGTTGATCGTCAAATTAGGTGGCTGAAGCACCGCTCATCGTGGTCGCGAATCATGCCGGTGGCTTGCATGAGTGCGTGCATGGTGGTCGGGCCAACGAATCCGAAGCCGAGTTTTCGAAGTGACTTGCTCAGCGCGACGGATTCGGGGCTCTGCGTCAGCCCTCGACGGTCACCTTCGGGCGTGTGACTTAGCACCAGGTTCTCAAGCCCACCCGGCAGTTCGAGGGCGAGACGTGCGTTCTTGATGGTGCTCTCGATCTTTCCCCGATGGCGGATGATTGCCTCGTTTGTAACCAGCGACTCGATTTCAGACGGCCCAAAGTTTGCAACCTCGGCAATCACGAATCCCGCAAATGCCTCCCTAAAGCCTTCGCGGCGTTTCAGGATTGTGAGCCAGGAAAGCCCAGCCTGAAACCCTTCGAGAGAAAGCCTTTCAAACATGGCATCATCGCCAGCAATTGGTTTGCCCCACTCTTCATCGTGGTATTTGACGTAAAACGGGTCGTCGTTCAGCCAGCCGCATCGGGCTCGACCATCAGAATGAATTCGTACCGACATTTAGTCGACGTAGGCAATCGATTCGTGAGTGAGTAACCACTGCTTGGTTGGGATGCCGGCCCCACCGGAATAGCCGGTGATTTTTCCGGAAGCCCCGAGCACTCGGTGGCAACCAACAACGAGCGGCACTGGGTTTGCCCCTACGGCACCGCCAACGGCGCGAACCGCCTTGGGATTTCCGATTGCCATGGCTATCTCAGCGTAGGTCGAGATTTCACCGAAACCGAGTTCTGCTATTTGACTCCAAACGGCCTGCTGAAACTTGGTGCCTTCTAGTTTCACCTTGAAGTCGAGCTGCTTAGACTTGCCCCGAAAATATCGGTCGAGCTGTTTGGCAGCTTCGCTGAGAACCTTGGATTTACCTAGGGGAGCGACAGGTGCCTGGCCGATATCGAGAAACACCACAGCCTCGCCTTCAGCAAAAATGTTGATATTTCCAATCGGAGACTCGATTGCGGTCGCGGAATCGAAGTTAGGGATCTTCATTGGTTCAGGCTATCGCTCGAAAAGCATCGTTGATGCATCCGCTAAGGATTGTTGATAAGTAGCCCGATGCTAAGCGCGGTGGCAAAAACACACCAGCCAAAATAAGGAGCCAACAGTATCCCGGCGGACTTTCGGGCTAGATGAAACAGGCACATTGTCGTGAACACCGCCACGGCTAGAAGCCCAGCGATAACTGACCCGGCGAGAAGGAGTTTTGCGCCAAAAAAGACCGGGCTCCAGATTGCATTCAAGGTCAGTTGCGTCGCGTAGGCAATAAGGGCACCTCGGCGCCATTTCGAACGAGACTCCCAAACCTGCCAGGCCGCAATCGCCATGGTTGTGTACCAAATGGTCCAAGCCGGCCCGAATGCCCAGTTTGGAGGAGTGAACCAGGGTTTGTCGGCCTCGGCGTACCAACCGTCGATCGCATTCAGCGTTCCGATCGAGCCGATGCCGGCTGCTAAATAAGAAAGCCCCAGCGAAACCGCGAGGCTCGCTAGGGCTTTCTTATTCCGCATTAGAAAAGATCCCACGCCTTGGTAAGTGAGGCGCGAAGAGTCTGCTCTAGCCAGTCAAATTCCGACTGGCCGATGGTTAGTGGCGGAGCCAACTGCACCACAGGGTCGCCGCGGTCATCCGAACGGCAGTAGAGCCCGGCATCGTAGAGATCGGTCGAAAGGAATCCACGAAGTAGCTTCTCCGATTCGGCATCATTGAAGGTTTCCTTCGTTGCCTTGTCTTTGACTAATTCGATGGCGTAGAAGTATCCCTCACCACGAACATCGCCAACAATCGGCAAGTCTTTCAACTTCTCGAGAGTTGACTTGAAAGCCGGCGCATTTCGTCGCACGTTTCCAACCAGGTCTTCTTCATCAAAGATATCTAGGTTCTCGAGAGCAACGGCACACGCTACCGGGTGGCCGGCAAAGGTGTAGCCGTGAGGGAAGATTGCCGTTCCATTCTTGAATGGCTCGAAAAGCTTCTCGCTCAGAAGCAACGCACCAAGTGGCTGATAGGCCGAGGTGATTCCCTTGGCGCACACCAACATGTCTGGCTCGAATTCATAGAGTTCGGAGGCAAACATCGTGCCGATGCGTCCAAAACCATCGATGGTTTCATCCGCGATGATCAGAACATCGTACTTGTCGCAGATTTCACGCACACGCTTGAAGTAAGACTTCGGTGCGGTGAAACAGCCGCCCGAGTTCTGAACCGGCTCGAGGATGAACGCGGCGACGGTGTCTGGGTCTTCGAAGAGAATCATTTCTTCAACACGGTTTGCTGCCCACATCGCGAATTCTTCTTCGGTTGCGAAATCGTCTTGTGCTCGGTACCAGTTGGTGTTTGGTACTCGGAAGGTGCTCGGTACCAGGGGCTCGAACTGCTTCTTCATTGCGGCGATACCGGTGAGCGAGAGCGCGCCGTGCGAGGTGCCGTGGTAGGCCGTCATGCGCGAAATCACCTTGTGCTTCATCGGCTTGCCGGTCATCTTGAAATACTGCTTGGCCAGCTTCCAAGCGGTTTCGTTTGCCTCGCCACCGCCGGTGGTGAAGAACACGCGGTCGAGCGACTTCGGAGCGTAGGAAAGCACTCGTTCCGCAAGCTCGATGGCTGGGGCGTGAGTGTTTGACCAGATAGGGAAGTAGTCAAGCTGCTTCATCTGCTTGGCTGCTGCTTCGGCCAGACGTTCACGTCCGTGACCTACGTTCACCGAGAACAGCGATGAAATTCCATCGAAGTACTTCTTGCCGTTTTGGTCCCAGAAGTGGTGACCTTCTGCCTTGGTGATGATCGGAATCGCGCTGGATTCGAATTGACTGTGTCGGGTGAAGTGCATGAACACGTTCTGACGGGCAGCGTGCTCGAGCATCTTCAAGGTTGGTTCTTGACCCGCTTTGCGCGCATCAAGGATGGGGGTGCTTCGGTCGGCTTTTTTGCTCTCCTGGGCGGCCATGAATATCACTCTTTACTGTTTTGATTTCTGGGGTGCATCATCGCGATCCCCAGTTGTACAACTGCTTGTGCAGTTTGAGATAGACAAACGTCTCGGTCTCTACTACTCCGGGCAGCGTCCGGATTTTTGAATGAAGCAGTTCGATGAGTTCGTCATCGTTCTCACAAACCACTTCAACCAAAATGTCAAAACTTCCCGCGGTCAGAACCACGTAATCAATCTCACGCATCTCGGTGAGCTTCTCGACCAGCGATCGACTGTCACCGTTGGTTCGGATGCCAATCATGGCCTGACGGTTGAAGCCCATCTGCATCGGGTCGGTGACGGCAACGATTTGCAAAATGCCCGATTCGGTGAGTTTTTGCACGCGCTGTCGAACGGCAGCTTCGCTGAGTCCGATGGCCTTGCCGATGTCTGAATAGGAGCGGCGCCCATCAGCCTGAAGTTGAGAAATGATCGCCTTGGCGGTTTCGTCTAACGCGGCGTTTTTCACCTTAGGGCTACGGCTCATGTTTCGATTTTGGCATACAAATTGCCATTTTGATGCGTTTTGGCTTGTAAAAGGCACTATTCGCAACTAATTTGTGACCAAAATGCCCAAAATGGCGTCGAAATCGTTACTACTATGCTTACATCCTTTGTTTCTACTAGGCTGATTGAGTAAACCGTTTGTGGTCAAACGATTTTCCAACTCAAAGAGGAGTGAACATGTCGGTTCGCAAATTACAGAACTTCGTCAACGGCGAGTTCGTCGATGCCACCAGCGGCGAGACCCTAGACATAATCAACCCATCGAACGGGCAGGTTTACGCGACCTCCCCGGTTTCGAGCGCGGCCGACATCGACAAGGCCTACAAGGTTGCCGACAAAGCCTTTGAAACATGGTCGAACACCACCCCTAAAGATCGCCAATTAGCTCTGTTCCGCATCGCTGATGCGCTCGAGGCTCGCGCCGAGGAAATGGCCGACCGCGAAAGCGAAAACACCGGAAAGCCACGTTCGACTCTTGTCGACTACGAGGTCATGGTCTCGGTCGATCAGATTCGATTTTTCGCCGGCGCTGCCCGCAACCTCGAAGGTCGTGCCACAGCAGAGTACTCAAGCTCGCACACCTCTTCGATTCGTCGCGAACCGATCGGTGTAATCGGTCAGGTAACGCCATGGAACTACCCATTGAACATGGCCACCTGGAAGTTTGCCCCCGCACTAGCAGCCGGAAACACCATTGTTCTGAAGCCATCCGACACAACCCCTGCGTCGACCCTTTTGCTCGCCGAGATTGCATCCGAATTTCTACCAAAGGGTGTCTTCAACGTCGTCACCGGCGATCGCAACACCGGTCGCGCCTTGGTTGAGCACCCGACACCTCAGATGGTTGCCATCACCGGTTCGGTTCGTGCAGGTATGGAAGTTGCCAAGAGCGCTGCCAGCGACCTAAAGCGAGTTCACCTAGAACTTGGTGGCAAGGCCCCGGTTATCGTCTTCGCGGATGCTGACCTCGACCGAGCAGCCGCCACGATCGTTGCTGCTGGATTCTTCAACGCGGGCCAAGATTGCACCGCGGCTACCCGCATCCTGGTTCACCGCGACGTGCACGATGAGTTTGTAGCAAAGCTGGTCGCCGAGGTTAAAGAGAATGCCAAGACCGGCACCCCTGATCGTGATGACATCCTGTTCGGTCCGGTGAACAACATCAACCAGCTCGATAGAGTCAAGGGATTCATCGATCGTCTCCCAGATCACGCTCAGATTGCCGTCGGTGGCCACGCGATTGAGTCAACCGGTTACTTCCACGAGGCAACCGTGCTCACCGGTCTAAAGCAGACCGACGAACACATCCAAAGTGAAATCTTCGGTCCGGTAGTCACCGTTCAGGCCTTCAGTAACGATGACGAGGCGATGAGCTGGGCGAATGATGTCAACTACGGTTTGGCCTCATCGGTCTGGACTGCCAACCACACCCGAGCAATGCGCTTCGCCAAGGGCCTTAACTTCGGTTGTGTTTGGATCAACGATCACATTCCTCTGGTTGCAGAAATGCCTCACGGTGGTTTCAAGCACTCTGGTTACGGCAAAGACCTCTCGATGTATGGGTTTGAGGACTACACCCGCATCAAGCACGTCATGCACTACATCGGAGACTAGTTCTCCACAGCCTCGATTCTGCGGCACGACCCTAGCTGGTTGGGCCGCAGAATCGTTTAATGTCACCGATTTGGATGATTCCGTCTCTCGCCATGGGGCTGTATATCGGTGCCACCACCGGAATGTGGCAGTTGGCTTTCATGAGCATCGCATCCTCGGCAATCGCTTTGTACATGTCGGCAAAAAACAAAGCCAGGACCCAGGTGCAATCACCAATCGAGGTGAGCTTTCGTGGGCGTCGTGAAGTTATTGCCATAGATGGAGTCTCGCTAACTCGTTGGCGTTGGCTAAAGTCAAAGGCACTTCGCGAGTCGGTTCGGCAGTTCGTGGCGAATCAGGTTTCTAATCAGGCAAACCTTTTGGCAATGCGTGAGGTGCTCAATATAGCGCCAGAACAACAGCTCGACTCCAACCTGTTGCTAGGGGTCAGTGCTAACCAGCCGGTTTGGTTTCACCCGAGAGATGCGCCTCACCTTCTGATCATCGGGCCCACCGGATGCGGCAAAACTCAGTTGCTTCGTCAGCTGGTCACCTGGGCGCTTGCCAAGAGTCGCTGGAGAACCGAGGTCGCAATCATCGACTTCAAGGGTGGTTCTGCATGGGTAGGGTTAGCCGGGCTGGCGCAGAGTTGGGTCCTTGCTTCCGATTTGGACCTTCGAGATGTGTGGACTCGGCTTGCTGACGAAATCAAGCGGCGTGAAAACGTTCTTGCCGAACGGTCAGTCGCGCTGTTCTCCCAGGCAGAGCTACCCGAGTTGCTGGTATTTGTCGACGAGCTTTCGGCTGCCATCGCGAATTCGGCTGCAAGCAAGGTTTTTGTTGACATCGCATCGCGAGGCAGATCGCTTGGAATCTTCCTCGTGGTAACCAATCAAGGTATTTCGGGCATTCCACGGGATCTGTTACTGAACCTTCGCTCAAGAATCGTTCTGGCCGGAACCGACCAAGTCGAGATAGTTCAACTTGGTGGCAAGGCGCGCGAATTGGCTAACGATTCCCCCGATCTCATCGCGGCGCGCTGGCTACGCAATGGTGAACGTGACGTCGATTTTTGGTTCAGCCCCGACTACTTGACTAGCCGAGCACATCCTTGATTTCTATCGCGGACATGCCGTGGGCGGCACCAACAGCGGCGTTGGTTAGCGCACCATCGTGAGAGTTCAGACCTAGGGCAAGGGAGGCATCATCCTGGCAAGCCTGCTTCCAGCCTTTGTTCGCCAGCGCCTTCGCGTATGGAAGGGTGGCGTTGGTTAGGGCGTAGGTTGAGGTGTGAGGCACCGCTCCAGGCATGTTGGCTACGCAATAGAACACTGCATCGTGCACCTTGAAAGTAGGTTCAGAGTGCGTGGTCGCATGTGAGTCTTCGAAACATCCACCCTGATCGATTGCGATGTCGACCAGAACAGCGCCCGGACGCATGCGCTTCACGTGGTCGTTGGTGACCAGTTTCGGGGCCTTCGCGCCAGGGATGAGAACCGAACCGATCACGAGGTCGGCGTCGGTGACCGCCTTGTCGATTTCGAAGGCATTGCTTGAGATGGTTTTGAGGCGACCTGCGTAATGGTGATCAAGCTCACGCAAGCGATTGATGTTGTTGTCCAGAACGGTCACATCGGCGCCTAGTCCGACAGCCATTGCGATGGCGTTGGTGCCGGCAACGCCGCCACCGAGGACAACAACCTTGGCAGGTCGGGTACCCGGCACACCGCCGAGCAGGGTTCCGTTTCCGCCATTTTGGCGCATCAACGTTTGAGCACCCACTAGCACCGAGAGGCGGCCTGCAACTTCGCTCATCGGCGCCAGCAGTGGTAGTTGGCGCGATGGTAGTTGTACCGTCTCATAGGCGATCGAAGTTACCTTTTTGGAGACCAATTGCGAAGTGAGTTCGGCATCGGCAGCTAGGTGTAGGTAGGTGAACAGCACCATGCCTTCGCGCAAAAAGCCGTATTCGGGACTAATCGGTTCTTTGACCTTCAAGATCATTTCGCCGGCGGCCCAGGTGCTGGCGGCATCAGGCGAGATTGTGGCTCCTGCAGCCGCATACTCTTCGTCGCGGATCGATGATCCCAGACCGGCACCGGCTTGAACGGTCACCGAGTGTCCGGCGCTGACTAATTCGTGAACTCCAGAGGGCGTGATTGCCACTCGGTATTCGTTGTTTTTGATTTCGCTTGGAACAGCGATGCGCATGATTCTCCTTTGGTGAGCACCATTGCTCATCCTCTTCCAGCCTAGCCTGACTTCCATCGGCGGCATCAATTGGTTTGGTTACAAATGACCTTGGTTAAATTTCTGCCACAATCCCGAATTTTGGTCAACATCCAGCCCTGCGTGTGGCAGTATTGCCCTTGTACCTCTTGTACCTTCTGTGTTTGCTGGGCAAAGCCCACTGATCCAAAGGAGTTGGCGTGAACAAGCCCCTTCCACAAGACCCGATGATGATTGAGCTAATCAAACTTGCTCGTCGCCAACAAATGACCAGACGTGCGGCTCTAGCCGGTGCCGGAGCAAGCGCGCTCGCCGTTGCACTGGCAGCCTGTGCACCTGGTGGCAACGCCACAAAGCTGACCCCAGCAAAAGACGTTTCGGCAACCGACAAGAGCCTGATCTGGCACAACTGGTCGCTTTACATGGATGAAGACGACGCCGGAAAGCACCCGACGCTTGAGCGATTCACCAAAGAAACCGGAATCACGGTTGAGTACAAGGTTGAGATCGACGACAACGACACCTACTACGGCAAGGTCAAAGACCAGCTGCTTCAAGGCAAAGACATCGGTGCAGACGTAGCCTGTCCAACCGAATGGATGGCCGCGCGCTGGGTGAACAACGGATACGTTCAGAAACTCAACGCAGACAACATCCCGAACAAGGCAAACCTAGCTCCCGCGTATTTGGGCGCGCAGTTCGACCCGAACCGTGACTACACCATGCCTTATCAGGGCATCCTGGCTGGAATCACCTACAACAAAGAGGCTTACAAGGATGCGACCGGCAAGGAAGCTCCGACCAAACTCGAAGATCTTTGGGACCCAGCTTTGAAGGGCCGCGTCGGTGTGCTTTCAGAAATGCGTGACACCATCGGGTTGATGTTGATGGCCGAAGGCATCGACATCACCGATCCAAACAGCCTCACTCAAGATGCATTCATGAACGCGATCGACTTCTTCCGCGGAAAGGTTGAAGATGGCCAGATCGCACGCATCAAGGGCAACTCCTATTCAGAAGACTTGAACAATGGCGACACCATCGCGGCAATCGCGTGGTCTGGTGACACCGTTCAGCTCAACCTCAGTGCCGGCGTAGAGAAGTATGGCTTCGTGGTTCCTGAGTCTGGCTCAACCATCTCGGCTGACCTCTTCTTGGTTCCTATGGGTGCAACCCACAAGGCAAACGCCGAGACTCTGATCAACTACTACTACGACCCAAAGAACGCTGCAGAGCTTGCCGCTTGGGTGAACTACGTGACTCCAGTGGTCGGCGCTAAAGAAGAAGCGATGAAGATTGATCCTGCGCTTGCCGAAAACCAGCTGATCTTCCCATCAGAAGAATTCCTGGCAAACACCAAGTCGTTCCGTTCGCTTACCGGCAAGGAAGAGCTCGCCTTCTCGAAGGCATTCCAAGAGATTCTGTTGGGCGCGTAGTGGCGACAGAATTTGTCGCAAGAGGTTCCAATCTAGACCTCGTCGGTATTCGCAAAGAATTTCCTGGTTTCACAGCCATCGAGAACCTCGACCTACACATTCCTGCTGGTGAGTTCTTCGCGCTGCTCGGCCCATCTGGTTGCGGTAAGACCACCACTCTTCGACTGGTTGCCGGCCTAGAGGCTCCGACCCAAGGCGAAATCCTAATCGGCGGAAAATCGGTCACCGCAACCAAGCCGCACGAACGTCCGGTCAACACCGTTTTCCAGTCCTACGCACTGTTTCCGCACATGAGCGTTCTAGAAAACGTGGCATTCGGTCTAAAACAACGCAAGGTGGATGAACCACTCAAGAAGGCCGAAGAGGCACTCGCGTTGGTTCAGCTCGGCCACCTCGCAAACCGTCGCCCGCAGCAGCTCTCGGGTGGGCAGCAGCAGCGAGTTGCCTTGGCCCGCGCGCTTGTCAACCGCCCGTCACTTTTGCTTCTCGACGAACCGCTCGGAGCGCTAGACCTCAAGCTGCGTCGTGAGATGCAGATCGAGTTGAAGGCAATCCAGATGGAAGTCGGCCTCACCTTCTTGCACGTTACCCACGACCAAGAAGAGGCCATGGACATGGCTGACACGGTTGCCGTGATGAACAAGGGACGTATCGAGCAGATGGGTGCGCCGGAACTGCTTTATGACCGCCCACACACCATCTTTGTCGCTAAGTTCCTCGGTCAGTCCAACATCTTCATTGGTGATGTAAGCGAGACCTCAGCCAACTCTCTGAGCATCAACGTCGCCGGATACAAACTTTCGGTGCCAAAAGATCGTGCCGAGAAGCAGTCGGGCAAAATCGCTCTAGGAGTGCGCCCGGAAAAGGCGGATCTGCACCAGACCAAGCCGGCTGCGAACTCGAACGAGAACCTAATCGGCCCGGGTGAAGTCATCGACATTCGTTTTACCGGCGTTAGCAACCAGTTCTTGGTTGAGGTGCCAAACATCGGTCTCGTTACGGTATTCGAGCAGAACGAAGGCAACAGCACGGTAGCCCTTGGCGATCAGGTCTACATCACCTGGCGCGTGGAGCACAGTTTTGGGCTCGCCGACCTTCCAGAATCCGTTCAGGAGTAGTCGTGGCATTCGCGGCCTTCTCCTCGGGCGGTGACAAAACCGCCTACAAGGTGCCTAGACGCAACTCAGTAAAAGTTGCGATGGCCTTGCTCTTGCCGGGCATGATTTACCTCGGTCTGTTCTTCATCACGCCGCTCGCCTCGCTCGTGGTGACCTCGCTTGAGGTTCCGGATGCCTCCGGTGAAATTGGTCGATACCAGTACGGATTCGAGATCGCTAACTACTGGTACGTCATTGAAACCTATCTGCCGCACATCGGGCGATCGTTCGTTTATGCACTAGCCGCCACGGTCTTGGCTCTGCTCATCTCGTATCCGCTGGCTTACTTCATTGGTGTTCGCGCCCGAAAGTGGCCTCTGATCCAGAAGCTAGCGCTGGCCCTCGTGATCGCGCCATTCTTCATTTCGTTCCTGCTTCGCACGTTTGCTTGGAAGCAGCTGTTCTCGAACGAATCGTGGATCGTCACAACCCTTCAAGACCTGCACCTGCTGGCTCCCGACCAGTATTTGGTGGGTACCGACTTTATGGTCATCTTCGGTCTGACTTACAACTTCATCCCGTTCATGACGTTGCCGCTCTACACCTCGCTGGAGAGACTAGATCTGCGTCTTCTCGAGGCGGGATCCGACCTGTATGCGACACCAGCCAAGGTTTTCCGCAAGGTAACTCTGCCGATCACCATGCCGGGCATCATCTCTGGTACATTGATGACCTTCATTCCAATCGCCGGTGACTACATCAACGCGAGTCGTGATTTTCTCGGTTCTAGCGACACCCAGATGATCGGTAACGTCGTGGAGTCCAACTTCTTGCGAATCAATGATTACCCTTCGGCATCGGCGCTTTCGGTGCTTTTGATGGCAGCAATTCTTGCCTTGGTGGTCTTCTATGTTCGTAGATCGGGAACGGAGGATCTACTGTGAGATTCTCGCTCGGTCGTTTTGCGCTTCCGGTTTACGCGGTACTGGCTCTTGTGTACCTGCTGATTCCGATCGTTTACACATTTATCTTCTCGTTCAATGACACCTTCAAGTCGAACATTGTCTGGCGCGGGTTCACTTTTGATAACTGGCTGAATGTCTGTCAAGAACAGGGAGTCTGCGAGGCCTTCGGCAACTCCATCCTCATCGGTGTGGTGTCGACACTGATTGCCACCGCACTTGGTACTGCCATTGCCATTGCCCTGGTTCGCTACGAGTTCAAGTTCCGTTCGGCGGTCAGTCTGCTCTTGTTTTTGCCGATGGCAACTCCTGAGATTGTTCTCGGTGCCGGTCTGGCTTCTCAGTTTTTCAACCTAGGTGCCGAAAAAGGCATCGTCACGGTGATCATCGCCCACGTAATGTTCTGCCTATCATTCGTAGTGGTCACGGTTAAGGCTCGTGTTTCGAGCCTCGACCCAGCGCTAGAAGAAGCAGGCTCCGACCTCTATGCCTCGCCGGCTCGTGTGTTCTGGAAGATCACCTTCCCGTTGCTTATGCCAGGTATTCTGGCCGCCGCACTGCTTTCGTTTGCGTTGTCGTTCGATGACTTCATCATTACGAATTTCAATGCAGGCCCAACCTCGACCTTCCCGAAGTTCGTTTATACGGCAGCTTCCAAGGGTATTCCAGCCGCGGCAAACGTTGTCGGCTCGGCGGTATTCCTGGTTGCGATTCTGATCGTGGTCGCGGTTCAGGTGAGCTCAAGCATCAAAGAGCGACGCCTGAAAGCCTCAAGCAAATAGCGAACTGACCGCTTCTTCGAAGTGAGCCGTGTGGCGTTTCACATCTTCTAGCGTGTGCGCCGGAGACATCAAGGCCATGTTGTGGAATGGCGTCATCAAGATGCCCCGGTTGAGTGCATGAAGATGCAGGTACTGCTGCAGTTCGAAGTCGTCGGCGTCTGCCGCTTCGCGACCGGTAATCGGCGCGGTTTCTCTGAACGAGTATTCGGCACGAGCACCCAGCTGCGACACTTGCCATGGCACCTCGTAGCGGTCCAGGATTTCTTGAACGTCTGCGGTCCAAATGGTGCAAAGAGCTTCCATCTGCTCGAACGCCTCTGGGGTTAGAACGCGGGTAAGGGTGGCCGCCACAGCAGCCATCGAGAGCGCGTTGCCGGCGAGGGTTCCTCCTACGCCACCGACATCAATGTGTTCGAGATGCAGGCTATTAGCTACTCGTTCGGTGAGCTCAGCCGACATACCGAAGGCTCCAGCCGGAATTCCAGCACCGATGGTCTTGCCCAGCACGATTGCATCCGGCTTCAACCCACGACGGGCAGTCATTCCACCCGGTCCTTCAGATAGCGTGTGTGTTTCGTCGTGAATCAAAATCACGCCGTATTTCTGAGTTAGCTGGCGAAGACCTTCGAGGTAACCGGGCTGGGGCAGCACGATGCCGATGTTAGTCATTGCCGGTTCGATCAGCATCGCGGCCACGTCTCCTGATGCGAAGGCTGCCTCGGCTGCTCCTAGGTCATTGAACGGCACGACGATCGTGGTTTGTGCGGGATCCACCTGTGGCCCGATGTTGTTTTGGCGCGAGACTGTTCTACCCGCGTCATCTAGATTCGCGAAGGTTTCATCCACGGTTCCGTGATAGCAGTAATCGTGCACCACAATCTTGGATCGACCCGTCACGTGGCGCGCGTAGCGCAAAATGTGGCGGTTGGCATCAGTTGCCGTGAGAGTGAACTGCCATTTTGGCACGCCGAAGCGGTCGGCCAAAGTTTGTGCGGCTACCGTTGCGTGCTCAGTTGGCAACATGAACGTGATGCCCTTTTGAACCTGATCGATGATTGCTGCAACCGAAGCATCGGGGGAGTGGCCGACCATCGCACCCGTGTCGCCTAGGCAGAAGTCAACATACTCGTGTCCGTCGATGTCGGTGAAGCGCGAGCCTTTCGCGTCAGCCACGTAAACGGGGAATCCGCCTGGCCACTTTGCCATCCATGACATCGGAACTCCACCCATCATTGGGCCTAGAGCTACCTGGTGGCGCTTGTTTGACTCCGGATTCGAGAGTGCGAAGCGCTCAACCTCGGCGTCAAATAGTGCTTTTAGTTTGTTCCGCTCGAGCTGAGCCATCGAAATCACCCTTGATTCGAAATGAGTTTGATTAGAGAGCGGCGACTGCCTGCTCGATGACATTGAGTGCATCGACCAGCTGCGCATCGGTGATGTTCAGCGGTGGCAAGAAGCGAATCACGTTTGCATAGGTGCCAGCATTTAGCACGAGCACACCATTCTGGTGGCAGTGCTTAACCACGGCGTCTACTGCGGATGAACGTGGGTCGTGGGTGCCAGGTTCGACGAATTCGATGGCAATCATCGCGCCTCGACCTCGAACGTCACCGATGGTTGGGTACTTGGCTTGCATCTCGTGCAGACGGCCAAGCAGGAGGCTCTCGATCTCGAGTGCACGCTCTAGAACGCCACCTGCTTCAATCTGACGAAGAACTGCGACGGCAGCAGCAGCCGCGACTGGGTTACCACCGTAAGTTCCACCGATTCCACCCGGGTGGGAGGAGTCCATGATTTCGGCGCGTCCGGTTACTGCCGAAATCGGCATGCCACCCGCGATGCCCTTGGCGATGGTGATCAGGTCTGGCTCGAAACCCTCTTCGTACTGCGAGGCGAACCACTTGCCGGTACGCGCGATGCCCGACTGAACTTCGTCGGCAACCATGACGATGCCGTTGGCCTTAGCCCAAGCCGAGATGGTGCGCAGGAATCCTGGCGCTGGAACGATGAATCCGCCTTCGCCCTGGATCGGCTCGATCACAACAGCGGCAAGGTTTGTAGCGCCAACTCGCTTTTCCATGTAGGTGATGGCGCGGGCTGCTGCCTGCTCGCCGGTCATTCCCGCAGGGTCGCGGAATGGGTAGGACATCGGAACATGGTGAACGCCTGGCGCGAAAGGTCCGAATCCCGAGTTGTATGGCATGGCCTTGAAATTCATCGCCATGGTCAAGTTGGTGCGACCGTGGTAGCCATGGTCGAATACGGCGATTTCGCCGCGGCCGGTGAACTTGCGTGCAAACTTGATGGCGTTTTCAACCGCCTCTGCACCCGAGTTGAACAGGGCAGAGCGCTTTTCAAAGTTTCCAGGGGTGTACTTGTTGAGCAGTTCGCATACTTCGACGTACGGAGTGTAAGGCGTGACGGTGAATAGGGTGTGAGTCAGCTTGGCGACTTGCTCTTGAACAGCCGCAACGACACCCTCGTTGGTGTGACCCATGGTGACCACTCCGATACCGCTACCCAGATCGGTGAACTGGTTACCGTCGACGTCGACGAGGGTGGCACCGTGTGCTCTATCGATGTAGACCGGAAGTGCGGCACCAACGCCGTGTGAAACTTCCTTGAGGCGCTTGGCATGAAGCTCTTGCGACTTTGGTCCTGGAATGGCGGTTACGATTTTGCGCTCTTGCGCGATTGGCTGCTCGCTCATGTCTTAATCCTACGCCTCTGTGCTTCATTCGCATGCGAACGGTTTCGGCTTACTTCGAGATTGCCTCGTGGGTGGCAAGATTGAGTCATGCGTCGCGTGATCATCCTCGGTTCTACCGGTTCAATTGGAACCCAAGCCCTCGAAGTTATTCAGGCCAACCGCGACAAGTTTCAGGTGATCGGGTTAGCCGCCGGACAAAACTCCGAGTTGATGACCGCTCAGGCTGCGCAGTTCGGCGTCGATCCAAGTCATGCCGTTCTTGGCGCGGATGCGGCTACCGAGCTGGTGCTTAACACCCAAGCGGATGTTGTGGTCAATGGAATCACCGGTTCGATCGGCTTAGCACCCACGCTGGCCACCCTCAAGACCGGCAAAACCCTTGCACTGGCCAATAAGGAATCGTTGATCGTCGGCGGGCGTTTAGTTACCGAGGCGGCAGCCGAGGGGCAAATCGTTCCGGTTGACTCAGAACATTCGGCCCTCGCACAGTGTCTGCTCGGCGGGTCGGCTACCGAGGTTCACAAGCTCATTTTGACTGCCTCCGGTGGGCCGTTCCGCGGCTACTCTCGAGAGCAACTCGAATCGGTAACACCGCAGCAAGCGCTCGCGCATCCCACCTGGGTCATGGGCAAAGTGGTCACGACAAACTCGGCCACGATGGTCAATAAGGGTCTCGAATTGATCGAAGCGCATCTGCTATTTGGCATTCCGTTCGATCGAATCGAGGTTACCGTTCACCCGCAATCGGTGGTGCACTCGATGGTCGAATTCGTTGACGGATCAGTACTCGCACAGTGTTCACCGCCGAATATGAAACTGCCGATTGCCCTCGGCATGTCTTGGCCCGACCGACTAACGAACGTCGCACCGGCCTGTGACTGGACGAAAGCATCAACCTGGGCCTTCGAACCTTTGGACGAGCGAGTATTTTCGGCCGTGAGACTGGCCCGTCAGGTAGGAGAAGCCGGACTCACCTATCCGGCGGTCTACAACGCGGCTAACGAGGAAGCCGTTGAGGCATTCCATGCCGGTCGCATCGGGTTCAACCAAATCGTGGATTTAATTGACCGAGTCGTCGAGGCGCACGAACCGCAGCCAACCTTGACTCTTGAGGGAGTGCTAGCGGCAGAAACTTGGGCGAGGGATCGCGCGCAAGCCCAGATCGCCACCGCATGTTGAATAACTTTCAGCCACTTGTCAGAAGCAAAAGTTAGGTTCTAGCCATGACCGAAACTCTGCTTTACCTCACCGGAATCTTGATCATCATTATTGGTCTGGCTATTTCCATCGGGCTGCATGAGTTCGGTCATTTGATTCCCGCGAAACTGTTCGGGGTTCGGGTTCCGAATTGGGCCATCGGCTTCGGTCCAAGGCTGTTCAGCAAGAAGATTGGTGAAACCGAGTACAGCATTCGTGCGATTCCGCTAGGCGGATTCATAACACTCATTGGAATGTATCCACCAGCAAAACCGGGCAAAGATGACTCAAAGCGCTGGTTTAGTGGCGCCATTAAGGCAGCCCGCGAGGCGCATCAAGAACACGTTCAGCCTGGCGACGAGTCTCGCATGTTTTATCAACTAGCAGCGTGGAAGCGCATCGTTGTGATGTTCGGCGGGCCATTCATGAACCTGGTCTTGGGTATCTCGCTGATCTCGGTGGCGCTTAGCGGCATCGGCCAATTTCAACGAGTTAACACGATCGCCTCGGTGATTGATTGTGAAGCACAGATGATCGACCCTGCGTCGAGTTGCGTTGGTTCGCCTGACACGCCAGCCAAGCTCGCTGCACTGCAAAAAGGTGACCGCATACTCGCCGTGAATGGCGTGTCACTCAAACAAACCGAAGACCCCTTCGCCGCGATCATTGCCGAACCAAAACGACTACACCAACTCACCATCGAGCGCGCGGGGCATAGTCTCTTGCTTGAACTTCAAGCTCGCGTAGCAGCCCTTCCCTATGCCGATGCAGCCGGAAACATGGCGATAGATGCCACCGGCAAACCACTGCTTAAAGATCGGGCATACCTCGGTGTGATGCTAGACGTGCAGCGCGTCCCCGTTACCTTCGGCGCATCACTTAACGCGGGCATGGATATGACTGGGCAGACTCTCGCTTTCATCGGCAAGTTTCCGCAGCAGGTATACCAATCGGTGGCAAGCCTGTTCGATGGAAGAGATCGCGCTGTCGACTCGGCCATTTCGATTGTTGGCATCACACAAATCGCTGGTTCCACCAATGCCAATCAAGATGCGACGCTTGCCGACCGGCTCTTCTTGAACCTGACGTTGCTCGGTTCGCTGAACCTAGCGCTGTTCGCCTTCAACATGATTCCATTGCCACCGCTGGACGGCGGCCACATCGCCGGCGGAATCTACGAGTACCTGAAGCGAGGTCTGTTCAGAATCTTGCGAAAGCCAGATCCAGGCAACGCCGACACCGCACTCTTAGCTCCGCTAGCGAATGCGATGTTCTTGATACTGCTGCTAGCGGGCGTTCTGATGATCC
>JBJTMF010000090.1:0-19602 GCA_046063405.1 Microbacteriaceae bacterium | reverse complement strand
CCGCCGGACTTAATTTAGAAAATGGCCACCTTTTTAAGGTGGCCATTTTCGCTTAACAGGCAATTCAGGAGATCAAATGCCAGAGTTTGAGAAGTCTCGTAACCACCGAGACCGCAAACCACGCGAAGAAGCGCCCGCGCGCCCGGATTGGCAGCAGCGCGTCGATCGCCCTGCGAACCCTGACAAGGCCAAGAGTCCACTGATTCCAAACGACATTCAGCCAGAGGACCTGGAAATGGGCGTTCGTGTGCAGTTGAAGACTCTGACCGCCGAAAACGCTGAGCGTGTTGCTCGGCACCTAGCCATGGTCTCGATCCTGTGGGATCAAGACCCCCAGCTCGCGCATCGCCATGCCCAAGCGGCTGCCGACCGCGCGGGCCGAATTGCTGTTGTGCGCGAAACTCTGGCGGTTACCGCTTACCTGGTGGAAGACTGGGCTCTTGCGCTTCGCGAATTCTTGACGCACCGCCGCATGACCGCCTCCAACGAGCATTTGGCCATGATGGTTGATTGTGAGCGTGGTCTCGATCGACCTAAACGTGCCCTTGAGCTGGGTCGTAGCGTAGATCGTGCGAGCCTCAGTGCTGAAGTTCGCGTAAACCTCGCTATTGCCTGTTCTGGTGCCAGACTAGATCTCGGTGAAACCGAGCTTGCCTTAGCCGAACTCGAAATCAAAGAACTCGATCCTTCCAAAGTGTTCGAGTTCACTCCGCCATTGTTCTGGGCTTACGCAGAAACGCTCTCGGCTCTTGGCCGCGATGCCGAAGCTGACAAGTGGAGTGATCTCGCAAGGCGAGCTGATGCTGCCATCGCTGCGAAATTTGCTCCGGTAGAGGAGTCCTTGGAGGTCATAGAAGAAATCGAAATCCCTAAGGCGGCCGATTTCGTGCGCCGTGATGGGGATGGTTCGCGTTCGGGTGGCTTCAAGCGTGACGGGGAACGCCCTCGAACCGGTGGTTTCAAGCGTGATGGGGATGGTCCGCGTTCAGGCGGTTTCAAGCGTGATGGGGATGGTCCGCGTTCGGGTGGCTTCAAGCGTGACGGTGATCGACCTGGCCCAGATTCAAGACCAGGCGGCCCACGTTCGAGTGGTCCACGCTCTACCGGACCGCGATCCTCAGGCCCGCGTCCAGGTGGAACAAGACCGGGTGGTTCTCGGCCAGGAGGGCCACGATCGGGTGGTTCGAGACCAGGTGGAAGCCGTGGCCGATAGTCTCATTCAGCCCTTTGACGCACTGCTCGCCGACCTCGACGGTGTAGTTTACGAGGGAACCCTAGCCATACACGGCGCCGTTGACGCGATTAATCGGGCTCAGGAACTCGGTAAAACGATTGGGTACGTTACCAATAACTCCTCGCGTAAGCCTGAGACCATTGCCGATCAGTTGAACAACTTTGGCCTTCACGTTGAACCGACCGACATTATCTCCTCTGGTCAGACCGGAGTTGAACTTCTTGCCACGTTGATCCCCGCCGGATCCAAGGTTTTGGTCGTGGGCGGTGAGGGTCTTCGCAAGCGTGTCGTCGACGCCGGTTTTGAACTTGTCAGCACCTCTGACGACCAGCCGAGTGGAGTTATTCAGGGGTTCGCTCCGGATGTCGCCTGGCGCGACCTCGCGGAAGCCGCGTTTTCGATCCAGAACGGGGCCAAGTGGGTTGCCACCAATTCTGACTGGACCCTTCCTCAAGAAAAGGGCTTAGCGCCGGGTAATGGAACACTAGTCTCGGCGGTGCACACGGCCGTTGGAATCCTTCCGCAGGTGGCTGGAAAACCCGAACCTGCTATTTTCCGAACTGCCGTTGACGTTCTTGATAGTGAGAAGCCGCTCTTTATTGGCGACCGCATCGATACCGACATTGTCGGCGCTAACCGAGCTGGTATTCCTAGCGCGCTCGTCCTGACGGGGGTTAGCACTCGCAAGGAGCTTTTAGGCATCGGGCCGGAGGGTCGGCCGACTTTCATCCTTGGAAATCTTGCCGAACTTCACCGCCCATATCTGGCTCCCAAGCCCACCAAGTACGGTTTCAGCTGCGAAGGCGCCAAGGTCGAGCTGCTCACCAATCGCGTGAGGGTGATCGAAGGAGACCCAAAGTCGCTGGGCGCGCTCAAGGCTGCCTGCGCTGTTATCTGGGCATCTCCGACTCCGATTTATGGGCTGGATGTTGACCCAGCGCTCTACGAATAGGCTGGAACTGGAGGTTTTATGTCGGAAGATTTTTCACAGCAGATTGCCGATGAACTAAAGCGCATTGAGCAGCTGGCACCTGAGGAGCAAGCGCTGGCGTACCGTGCCTTGCACGAACTGCTGGAGCAAACTCTCAACGAAAGCAACTAGTTGAGAGCCGACCTAGTTCTAGTCGAGCGAGACCTTGCACGGTCGAGATCGCATGCGGCCTCGCTGATTGATGCCGGACGTGTTCTGATCAATGGGCAGCCTTGCCGTAAAGCCTCCCAGCCGGTGACCGATGAGGCAGAGATTCGAGTCCTCGAAGCGGTTGATTACGTTTCTCGAGCGGGACACAAGTTGGCTGCGGCACTTGCCGAGTTTGGAGAGCTTCAAATAGTAGGCAAGCGCGCACTTGATGTTGGTGCCTCCACCGGAGGATTTACCGATGTGCTCCTGCGCAATGGAGCCGAGAGTGTGGTCGCCATTGATGTTGGCCACGATCAGATCGTTCCCGACCTTCGTTCTAACCCGCGCGTGACTGTGGTCGAAGGGTTCAACGCGCGAGAACTTTCGCCCGAAGCCTTGAACGCCGTCGGCGTTTCTCAATCAGGTTTTGACCTGGTAGTTGCCGATCTATCGTTTATTTCATTGACGCTGGTACTCGAGCAAATGCTTTCGGTCGCTCCAAACGGTGATTTGGTTTTATTGATCAAACCGCAGTTTGAGGTTGGTAAACAATCCTTGAGCGCCAGTGGGGTAGTGAACCATCACGGACTTAGAGCCAAAGCAATCCACCAGGTCGTCGATGCAGCCAATTCGCTTGGCTGCGGCATTCGAGGATTGGTTCGATCGGCTTTGGTGGGGACTCATGGGAACATTGAATATGTTCTGTGGATTAGCCCAAATGAACCACAAAATTCGGGACAATGGACAGACCGAATCGAGTCACTCGCAAAGGAGGGCAAATGAGTAAGCGTTTTGTACTGGTTGTTTCGCACACCGGTCGCGAAGACTCGCTGCTCGCTGGTCAAGAGGTCTGCGCGGCTCTGATTTCGGCGGGAATCACCCCGGTTATGACACCAACCGAGTTGGACGACTATAAGAAATTTGCCGAATCGCACGTCGCACCGCATCCGGTAATCAATCAGGTGGCTAGTCTCGGAACCGATGCTCAGCTGTCTGAGCTCGAAGTTGTCATGGTGCTCGGCGGTGACGGCACCATACTCAAGGCGGCCGAAGTGGTTCGCGATTCTGCGACACCATTGTTGGGTATCAACCTCGGACACGTTGGCTTCCTCGCCGAAAGCGAGCGAGACGGTCTAACTGATGCGGTTGAACGTGTGGTAAATAAGGACTATCTGGTTAAAGAGCGTCTCGCGCTCGACGTTCGTGTGATCGTTGGAGGCAAAGAGGAATTCCGCACCTGGGCCTTAAACGAGGCCACCATCGAAAAGAGCGCTTCGGAGCGGATGCTCGAAGTGGTAGTCGAAATCGACCAGCGTCCACTATCTTCTTTCGGATGCGACGGCATCGTGATGTCAACACCAACCGGTTCAACCGCTTACTCGTTCTCGGCTGGAGGGCCTGTAGTTTGGCCATCGGTGGAGGCGCTCCTACTCGTGCCACTGAGTGCTCATGCTCTGTTCGCTCGGCCACTTGTGATCAACCCAAACTCTTTGCTGGCTGTCGAGGTCATGCAACGCTCGGCTGGGCACGGCGTGCTCTGGTGTGATGGGCGACGCACCTGGGCTTTGCCACCAGGGGCTCGAGTTGAGGTGCGCAAGTCTGACCTGCCGGTGCGTTTAGCGAGATTCCGTCAAGGTCCGTTTACTGACCGTCTCGTTCGAAAGTTTTCGCTTCCGGTTGACGGATGGCGCGGACCAGAGGCTGGCTCGAGCAAGGCCTGAAATTGATTGAAGAAATTTCGATTCGCGACCTCGGGGTCATCAGCGAAGCCAAGTTGGAGTTCGGTGGCGGACTAAACGTGCTCACCGGCGAAACGGGTGCAGGTAAGACCATGGTCTTGACGGCGCTGGGTCTTCTGCTCGGGGAACGTGCCGATTCGGCGAGTGTTAGAGCTGGAGCCGCACAGGCAAGCGTCGAAGGACGCTGGTTCTTACCAAAAGACTCCGAAGTGCTCGCCAGGGTTGCCGAAGCCGGTGGTCTTTGCGATGACGGAGAGCTTTTGCTCAATCGCTCGGTCTCACTTGAGGGGCGTTCGCGCGCATCCGCAGGATCTAGGGCTGTTCCTGCCGGTTTACTTTCGGAGCTGGCAACAAGCCTCGTGGTAGTCCACGGACAAGCCGACCAGTTGAGACTTCGCTCCGCTGTGGCGCAACGTGATGCTTTGGATCAATTCGCTGGCTCGGGGCTACAAGAGCTTCTTTTTCAATACCAAGCGCATTACTTAGCGTGGCGAAGCGCGGTTAAAAAAATAGCCGACATTCAGAGCGAAAACCAGAATCGCGCAGCGCTGCTGAGTGAGCTTCGTGAGGCATCTAGTGAGATTGAGGCAATCGATCCCAAACCAAACGAAGACGTTGAGCTGGCCGAGCTGGCTTCGCGGCTAACGCATTCGCAAGACATACTTTTGGCCCTTCGCGCGGCCCATGAAGCTATCTCGAGTGAAGGTTTTGACTCGGTCGATGCCATCGCGCAGGTTGGGCTGGCTCGAAAGTCGCTCGAGGCCGTGGCAAATCACGATCCTAGGCTCGGAACTTTGGCAGAATCCCTGCGACAACTGGGATACCAGCTCGGAGAAATCGCGACCGAGATTAGCGGCCAATTGGCTTCGCTAGAGGGCGATTCTGGCATGAGACTCGAAACTGTGCAGGCCCGTCGCGCGGAGCTCTCTGGCCTCATGAAAAGATTTGGCCCGACGCTTGATGACGTGCTGAATCGCAAGATCGAGGCCGATCGACGACTTCTAGAATTGGAGGACCCGGCCGAGGCTTTGGATGCGATTCTTGCTGTGGAAAGAATCGAAAATGAGCAGGTGCAAACGTTAGCCGAAAAGTTAACCGAACTGCGCAAGGCAGCGGCAGTCGATCTCTCGGAGCAGGTGTCAGTCGAGCTGGCCGGATTAGCCATGCCAGGAGCCACGTTGGTGGTCAAAGTCTTTGATACTGAACTTTCTAACACGGGGCAGGACGCCGTCTCGATCATGCTCTCCGCATACCCTGGGGCTGAACCTCGACCTATCTCAAAGGGTGCCAGTGGCGGAGAGCTTTCTCGCATCATGCTTGCGCTCGAGGTCTGTCTCGCAAAGTCTGAACAAGCGCCCACTTTTATCTTTGATGAGGTGGATGCCGGAGTAGGTGGTGCAGCCGCCATCGAAGTTGGAAAACGTCTGGCCCGACTGGCTAAAAACGCTCAGGTAATCGTGGTCACGCACCTGGCGCAAGTGGCCGCCTTCGCCGACATACATCTGCGGGTCAACAAGTCGGTCACGGACGAATACACAGCCTCGAGTGTTCAACGTTTAGGGACAACAGAACGCACCGAAGAGCTCGCCAGAATGCTCTCGGGTCTGGCACAGTCAGAGACGGCAAAGGCGCACGCGAGTGAACTTTTAGCGCTCGCAGCAGAGGTGTCGAACTAAAAACCAACCGGATTTCTTAAACTTTCGTGTCGATTTGGCAAAAGCAACCGAGTCGCGAGTTTCGGGTGGGTAAACTGTAATTCCATGGCAGGCGCGATGGATCACGGAACTAGCAAGCACATCTTTGTTACCGGAGGTGTTGCATCTTCGCTAGGTAAAGGCCTGACAGCGGCCTCTCTCGGAAACCTTCTCACAGCTCGCGGACTACGCGTAGTCATGCAAAAACTGGATCCGTACCTAAACGTTGACCCAGGCACCATGAACCCTTTTCAGCACGGTGAGGTTTTCGTAACCGAAGATGGCGCAGAAACCGATCTCGATATCGGGCACTACGAGCGCTTCCTTAACATCAACCTTGGTCAGTCGGCCAACGTCACAACCGGTCAGATTTACTCTCGAGTCATCAAACGCGAGCGTGCCGGCGAATACCTCGGTGACACGGTTCAGGTCATCCCGCACATCACCGACGAAATCAAGCGCCGCATGCGCCTTCAGGCCCACGAAAATCCTGCTCCAGACGTGATCATCACCGAGATCGGCGGAACCGTCGGCGACATTGAGTCACTTCCATTTATTGAGGCAGCGCGTCAGTTGCGCCACGAGGTTGGTCGCGAAAATGTGTTCTTCGTGCACGTCTCGCTGGTTCCTTACATTGGTCCATCGGGTGAGCTAAAGACCAAGCCAACTCAGCACTCGGTGGCAACGTTGCGTTCGATTGGTATCCAGCCGGATGCAATCGTTTGCCGATCAGACCGCACCTTGCCGGAAGGCATCAAGAACAAGATTGCGCTGATGTGTGATGTTGACCTCAAGGCAGTCATCAACGCCGCAGACGCCAGCAGCATCTACGATATCCCGACCGTGCTCAACGACCAGGGTCTCGACTCCTACATCATCAAGCACCTAGGTATCGAAGCAAAAGATGTCGACTGGAGCCGCTGGCAGAGTGTTCTCGACGCCGTCCACGAACCAAAGCATGAAGTAACTGTTGCGATGGTCGGTAAGTACATCGATCTTCCTGACGCTTACCTTTCGGTAACCGAAGCTCTTCGAGCCGGTGGCTTCGCCAACAAGGCAAAGGTAAAAATCAAGTGGGTTCCATCAGATTCCTGCGAAACCGAAGCCGGTGCTCGCGAACAGCTGGGTGACGTTGATGCCGTGCTGGTTCCTGGCGGATTCGGTGTTCGCGGCATTGAGGGCAAGCTGGGAGCTCTGCGATTTGCTCGCGAATCCAAGATTCCGACCCTTGGAATTTGCCTCGGTCTTCAGTGCATGGTTATTGAGTATGCGCGCAACATCGTCGGACTCGATGGCGCTTCATCGACCGAGTTCGACCCTGAAGCCAAGTTCCCGGTAATCGCAACCATCGCCGAACAGGTAGAAATTCTTGCAGCCGGCGACATGGGCGGCACGATGCGTCTCGGTCGATACACCGCGAAGCTCAAGCCAGGTTCGATCGTTTCTGAGCTGTATGGTGCAGACACCTCAGAAGAGCGTCACCGTCACCGCTATGAAGTAAACAACACTTACCGAGAGCAGATCGGCTCTGCCGGACTCGTATTCTCGGGCACCTCGCCTGACGATCACCTAGTCGAGTATGTTGAGCTTCCTCGTGACGTGCATCCGTTCTATGTCGCCACTCAGGCGCATCCAGAATTCAAATCACGACCGACCCACGCGCACCCGCTGTTCCGTGGGCTGGTCGTGGCGGCTCTCGAGCGCCAAGAGGCAACCAGGCTCTTTGAAGTTGAAGCCGATGCCTAAAGATCAATCCGCTCAATTCGATGTGAATTCGAGCGAATTGGTTTTTCGAGGCAGAGTTTGGGACGTGGTTTCGGAGACTTTCGATTACCACGGTGAATCGCTAACCCGCGACTTTGTCCGGCACCCCGGCGCGGTTGCGGTACTGGCCCTAAATGAAGCCAACCAGGTTCTTATGATCCGGCAATACCGGCACCCGGTGCGAAAGTATCTGTGGGAACTACCAGCCGGCCTACTAGATGTTCCGGGGGAGTCCCTGGTGGATGCCGCTAAGCGCGAGCTAGCCGAAGAAGCGGGTTACGCCGCCCAGCATTGGGAAGAATTGACCACCTTTCATCCATCGCCAGGTGGAAACAGCGAATCGATCACCATCTTTTTGTCAAAGGGCTGCGCTCCCATAACCACGGATTTTGTGGCTGAGGGCGCGGCGCGAGACCTATTAGTTGAGTGGGTCGATTTCGACGTTGCGCTAGCTGCGGTTTTGGCATCCGAAATTCAGAACCCGAGCGCATGCCTCGGCATTTTGCACCTAAGTCTTCGAATCGGTTAGAGGTGAGTCGGTGATCGAGAGGGAAGTCGAAAACTATCTGCGCCACCTCACCATCGAACGTGGCATGTCGAAAAACACGATCTCGGCATATCGGACCGACCTGTTCAAGTACCTAACCTTCCTCACCGAACGGGCGATTCAGTCGCTCGACCAGGTGGATGAACTGTTACTGAATGAATTTTCTCTAGAGTTGACCAATCGCTGGTCTATGGGCGCCAGCAGCATCGCACGTGTGCTCAGCGGTGTGCGCGGGTTTCACAAGCATTTGCTTTACGAAGGCATCTCTCAAAATGATGCTGCAGCCAAAGTAAAACCTCCCAAACCGCCTCGGCGACTTCCAAAAGCGATTTCTCTCAATCAAGTTGAGCGCCTGCTCGCTGCGGCCGGACCTGAGCCGACCGACGAGGTGGGTGACGTCATCAGATTGCGGGATAGAGCGATTCTCGAACTGCTCTACGCGACCGGAGCGCGTGTCTCTGAGGTAGTCAATCTCGATGTAGATGACATCGTTGACCCAACCTTGATACGACTGATGGGCAAGGGTTCTAAAGAGCGAATCGTTCCGGTTGGTTCGTTCGCTCAGGCCGCGTTGCAGGCATATCTGGTGCGCACTCGTCCCGAACTCGCACGACTTGGTAAAGGAACTCCCGCGCTCTTCTTGAACCAATTTGGCACTCGGCTTAGCCGTCAATCCATTTGGCAAATCATCACGAAGTCAGCCGAGGCAGCCAATCTAGGAATCGAAGTATCCCCGCATACCCTGCGACACTCGTTTGCGACCCATCTACTCGAGGGTGGGGCAGATGTTCGCGTCGTTCAAGAGCTGCTCGGACATTCATCTGTTGCCACCACACAGATCTACACGTTGATAACCGTGGATGCTCTTCGCGAGGTCTATGCGACGGCGCACCCGCGTGCGCGGCGGTAGGCTATAGGCATCGTCGAGAAGAATTCGGAAGGAATCATGGCAGCCAAGTCAAACGGTGAAGACACTCGTTTTGCTAAACCAAAGCCACTTTCCTCGCACGGTCCTGCTCGAATCATCGCGATGTGCAACCAAAAGGGTGGCGTAGGCAAGACCACCACCGCGATCAACATGTCGGCGGCGCTAGTTGAATATGGTCGCAAGGTGCTGCTGGTGGATTACGACCCACAGGGTGCGCTTTCGGCTGGTCTTGGCATCATCGCGCACGACGACACCACAATCTACGAACTCATGCTCGATTCAAATCTCGACCCTAGAAAAGCGATCAAGAAGACCGCCATCGAAGGTCTTGATGTGATTCCGGCCAACATCGAATTATCGGCTGCCGAAATGAAGCTGGTCAACGAGTTTTCGCGCGAAAAGATTCTTTCGCGAATCCTTAAGAAGGTTGCTCCCGATTATGACCTGATCGTGATCGACTGCCAGCCATCGCTTGGCCTGCTCACCGTCAATGCACTTACAGCGGCGCATGGCGTCATCATCCCGCTGGCTTGCGAGTACTTCGCTCTTCGCGGTGTGGCCATCCTCGAGGACATTATCAAAAAGGTTCAAGAAACCACCAACGACACCTTGGTGCTCGATGGTGTACTGGCAACCATGTACGACCCACGCACATTGCACGCCCGAGAAGTCATGGACCGCCTACACGACCACTTCGGCGATAAGGTTTTCCGCTCGGTCATTCACCGCACGGTGAAATTTCCTGATGCCACCGTGGCAGCCGAACCTATTACATCGTTCGCCTCGTCCTCCGATGGCGCAGAGGCTTATCGCACGGTAGCCCGAGAGCTAGTAGCCCGTGGCTACGCCCCGTAACCAGGAGCTAGTCGAGGCAACCGAAAAGGGCTCCGCGTTTGCGGTCACGCTAAGCAACTTTGAGGGGCCTTTCGACCTGCTACTCAGCCTAATTTCCAAGCACGAACTCAATATCACCGAGGTTTCGCTTTCTAAAGTTACCGACGAGTTCATTAGTTACCTGAAGCAACTCGATGATGCCGAAGAAATGGATCAGGCCTCCGAGTTCTTGGTTATCGCGGCCACCCTGTTAGACCTGAAGATCGCAGGATTGCTGCCTCGTGGTGAAGTCGTAGACGCCGAAGACGTTGCGCTATTGGAAGCCCGCGATCTGTTGTTTGCGCGACTGCTTCAGTACCGAGCATTCAAAGAAATCGCCACTTGGTTCAACGGCTCGATCAACCTCGAAGCATCGCGTATCCCTCGGGAAGTTCGCATGGAAGAGCGCTTCAAAAACCAACAGCCAGAGCTTATCTGGACGATCAGCAAAGAAGACCTTGCTCGCCTTGCCGAAGAAACCACGCGTCCCCGTGAGATTCCAATGGTTGGGCTCACGCACCTTCATGCGTCGCGCGTCAGCATTCGCGAACAAGCGGGCATTGTTGTCGACATGCTTAGAAGTTCCCGCAAGATAACTTTCTTCGAGCTCATCCGAGAGGTCAAAGAACGCGCCGTGGTGGTTGCCCGCTTCCTTTCGGTGCTGGAGCTGTACCGACTAGACGCGCTGGGCTTCACCCAAGACAACCCGCTCGGCGAACTAACGCTAATTTGGCGAGATGCCGACTTCGACGACGCCCGCCTTGCCACTCTAGGAGCAGACTATGACGAATGATGAAACGCAAGCCCCCGAGCTCACCGAGCACGAGGTAACCGGGGCCCTCGAGGCCATCTTGATGATCACCGATGTGCCGGTTTCGCTTGTCGCCTTGGCAACCGCTCTGGAGCGTCCGGTGAACATTATCCGCGACGCCGTTCACTCGCTCAGAGACCAATATGACGAGCAGTCGCGTGGTTTTGAACTTCGCGAGGTTGGCGGCGGATGGCGTATCTTCGTGCGCCAAGAATTCGATTGGGCCGTGCGTTTGTTTATCGCCAATGAGAATCCGACCAAACTAAGCCAGGCTGCTCTAGAAACCCTCGCGGTAATTGCCTATAAGCAACCTATTTCGCGTGGACAGGTGGCGAGTATTCGCGCCGTCAACGTTGACAGCGTGGTCAAGACCTTGCTGAATCGCGGCCTGATCACCGAGCTTTACACCGATAGCGAAACCGGTGCCGTGCACTTTGGTACCACCGACCTGATGCTTGAGCTTTTGGGTATCAATTCGCTCGACGAACTGCCTCCGATTAGCCCATATCTTCCGGATGCGAGCAGCGAGTTTGAGGAAGACCACTAATTTGACAACCCCGGATGACCTCGAATCGAATGTTGTAAACGAAGAAGTACGTTTGCAGAAAGCATTGGCTGCTGCTGGCGTTGCTTCTCGTCGCGCCTGTGAAGACTTGATCGTCAAAGGGGCCGTCAAGGTCAACGGAAAGCTAGTCACCGAACTCGGTTCCCGAATCAACCCATCGGTCGACAAAGTTACCGTACGTGGCGTACCTGTGCAGTTCGACACCTCGCGCGTATACCTAGCGCTAAACAAACCTCACGGCGTGATCTCCAGCATGGCCGACGAGGAGGGACGCCCCGACCTGAGTCAGTTCGTTACCGAATACGACCGAGTCTTCAACATCGGAAGACTGGACGCCGAAACCACGGGGTTGCTGTTGCTAACCAACGATGGTGAGTTGGCAAATCAGTTGGCGCATCCGTCGTTCGGTGTCGAGAAAACCTATGTTGCTCGCGTCACCGGTGACGTGCTACCAGCCACGCTTGGAAAGCTCACCTCGGGGTTCGAGCTCGAAGACGGATTCATCAAGGCAGATCGCGCTCGAGTGATCGATCGATCCAAGGGTGACACGCTGGTTGAGATTGTGTTGCACTCCGGACGCAATCGCATCGTGCGCCGAATGCTTGCGCATGTTGGGCACCCAGTTCTTGGTTTGGTGCGAAAACAATTCGGGCCGATTCATTTGAGCACCCTCAAGGTGGGTCATGTGCGTCAACTTAGTAAAATCGAGGTGGGTGCTTTGCTCAAGGCCGCCAGCGGTAAGCCGGCGAGAGGTCCTAGACCGCCGAAGCAGCACTCAAACAAACCAACCCGCAATCGTGACGCGGGCAAGCGAAGGAATTCATAGTGGCTATCCGTGCGATTAGAGGAGCGATCCAGCTCGATGTCGATGAGCGCGAGCACCTGCTCAAGTCAACCGCCGAACTACTATCGAAAACCCTCCACGCCAACGACATCGACGCATCGGCTTTGATTTCTATTTTGTTTACCGCCACTCCAGACGTCACTTCCGAATTTCCTGCGCTGGCCGCCCGAGAATTGGGACTCGGAGATGTTCCGCTCATGTGCTTCGTCGAGATGGATGTCAAGCGTGCAATGCCTCGCGTCATTCGTTTGATGATTCACGCCGAGACCAATAAAGCTCGCGGAGAAATTCAACACGTTTACCTTCGCGGCGCAACTGCTTTGCGCCTGGATCTAGCCCAGTGAATCCGGTGCGGCTTAGCGGCTCGGTTCGAATCGTTGGGGCTGGATTACTCGGCACAAGCATCGGATTAGCGCTCAGCAAACTTGGCGTCGACACCATTCTTGAAGACCTTTCACCGGCCAACCAGAGGCTTGCGATCGACTACGGGGCTGGGCGAGCTCCGCAGGCCGGAGACAACCCAGAGATCATTGTGGTTTGCGTGCCTCCTGATGTGACGGCAAAGTCGGTCGCAAGAGAACTCACCGATTACCCAAACGCGGTCGTAACCGATGTGGCATCGGTTAAGGCGCAAATCTTGAATGACCTTGTCGCTGTCGGGGCCGATGTCACCAGATACGTCGGATCTCATCCGATGGCCGGCCGTGAACGCGGGGGAGCGCTATCGGGTCGCGCCGATTTGTTCTTCACGCGTCCTTGGGTGATTGCCGGTCATGATTCCTCAACCGCTCACGCGCTCGCCGAGGTTGAAAAACTTGCTCTAGATCTCGGTGCCGTTCCGACCCGCTTGGATGCAATGACGCATGACCGTGCAGTTGCGTTGGTTTCACACCTTCCGCAGATTATCTCGACGCTCTTGGCGGCTCGCCTTTCCGGCGCGGACGCGTCTGATGTTGCACTCGCGGGCCAGGGTCTGCGTGACACGACGCGCATCGCAGCTAGCGACCCGGCGCTTTGGGTGCAGATTCTCGGTGCCAACGTGAACGAAGTATTACCCCTACTCGAGTCTTATGCTCTCGATCTAGAGCAGCTCATCGGTGCGCTCACAAAGCTGGAGCAGCCAGGCTCGCTGTCGGTGATCGGCGATGCCTTAAAGCGCGGAAACCGGGGAGTAGAGCTTATTCCGGGTAAGCACGGATCGCAGCAAAAGAATTACGCTCGCATCGTCGTGATGCTCGATGACAAGCCGGGGCAGCTGGCGAAGTTGTTCACCGAAATTGGTGAAATTGGCGTGAACATCGAAGACCTTGCGCTGGAACACTCGCCTGGCGCTCAGGTGGGCCTCGCGGAAATCTTCGTGCTTCCGGAAGCTGAACTTCACCTGATTAACGCGCTGACAGAGCGCTCCTGGAGAATCGCCGGCTAATGACGAAGATCGTCGCAATCGATGGGCCGGCCGGTTCAGGAAAGTCGAGTGTTTCGAAGCAGGTGGCAAGGCAACTGGGTTTCGGATACCTCGACACCGGGGCTGCCTATCGTGCGCTTGCCTGGGCTGTGGCTAACGCGAAAATCGAAACCGCGACGAACGCTGCAGGTGTCCGGGTGCCAAGTCTCGAGCAATTCGACTACTCGATCTCGCTTCAACCAGATGATTTTTGGGTCAAAGTCTCCGGAGTCGACGTTACCGAAGCGATTCGTGAGCCAGAAATTGCCAAGTCGGTAAGCGAAGTCGCAGCTATTCCGGCAGTGCGTTCGTTCATGCGCACCCTGACCAGAGAGTTGGTCTCTGCTTCGAACCTGCCCGGTGTGGTGGTCGAAGGACGCGACATCACCACGGTGGTTGCTCCGGATGCGGAAAATCGAATACTGCTAACCGCGAGCGAAGAAGTTAGACTTAGAAGGCGTTCTGCAGAACTCACCCCTGAGTTTGCTAAGAGCGTTGAACAACAGGTTTCCATGCGTGACGCAAAGGATTCCAAGGTTGCAGACTTTATGACTCCCGCCGCGGGAGTCGTTCTCGTGGATTCCTCCGATCTCAACTTCGAGCAAACAGTTGCCGCAGTTTTGGATGTCATCCGCGCCTGATTTAGGAGTAGTGGATGTCGGAAGAAGAATTCTTCGCCGAACCGGGTAAGCCGGAGTTCTTGGAGCGCTTGCGCGAGATTGACTCAGTAGAGGAAGAAGCCCGTGAGCGCACTCTGCGTGCCGGCCTGGAAGATTACGACCTAGAAGCCGAAGACTTCGCCGTTCTCGCAGCTAAGCTCGACGAGGTAGATGGTCCGGTTTACCTGCCGGCACTACCGGTGCTAGCAATTGTCGGTAGACCAAACGTTGGAAAATCCGCTCTGGTGAACCGCATTTTGGGCCGGCGCGAAGCAGTGGTCGAAGACAAGCCAGGTGTCACACGTGACCGAATCTCATACAAAGCCGAGTGGAATGAGCGCAAGTTCACACTCGTCGACACCGGTGGTTGGGAGCCTGACGCAAAGGGCATCGATAAGAGCGTGGCTCTGCAAGCCGAGATTGCTGTCGAACTAGCCGATGCTGTGCTGTTCGTGGTGGATGCCACCGTTGGAGCAACCGCGACCGACGAGCGCGTAGTCAAGATGCTGCGCGCGAGCAAGAAGCCGGTAATCCTGGTCGGCAATAAGATCGATGACTTCCGTCAAGAGCCAGAGATCGCCGCTCTCTGGTCACTCGGGTTGGGTGAACCATTTCCAGTTTCGGCGCTTCACGGCCGTGGCGTAGCAGACATGCTTGATGCCGCGATGAAGATTCTGCCGAAGGTTAGCGCGGTTGCCAAGGAAGAAGTCGGTGGCCCTAGACGCGTGGCCCTGATCGGCCGCCCAAACGTCGGTAAATCCTCGCTCTTGAACAAGGCGGTTGGCGCCGAACGAGCTGTCGTCAATGATCTTGCAGGCACCACTCGCGACCCGATTGATGAGCAGGTTGAAATCTCGGGCAAGGTTTGGCGTTTCGTGGACACGGCGGGTATTCGCCGCCGAGTTCACCTTCAGCAAGGTGCCGACTTCTATGCTTCGCTTCGCACCGCAGCAGCGCTTGAACGCGCCGAAGTCGCCGTAGTTCTCCTAGATGTCACCCAGCCGATTAGCGAGGCTGACATCCGCATCGTAGACATGGCCCTCGAATCTGGCCGTGCCCTGGTGTTGGCTTTTAATAAGTGGGATCTACTCGACGACGAGCGTCGTCGTTATCTTGAGCGTGAAATCGAGCAGGATCTCGCTCACGTTGATTGGGCGCCTCGCGTGAACATCTCAGCTAAGACCGGTCGTCACCTAGAGAAGCTGGTTCCGGCCCTCGAAGTAGCGCTCGACTCATGGGATCAGCGCATTCCAACAGGAAAGCTCAACGCCTTCATTCAAGAACTGGTCATGGAGAACCCGCACCCAGTGCGCGGCGGTAAGCAGCCTCGTATTCTGTTTGCCACTCAGGCCAGCAGTCGTCCGCCAAAGTTTGTGCTCTTTACCACCGGCTTCTTAGACCCGGGCTACCGTCGATTCATTCAGCGTCGACTTCGTGAAACCTATGGTTTCGAAGGCACTCCGATCGAGGTATCGATGCGAGTGCGTGAAAAACGCAAGCGCTCATAAGTTCTAAACTTGAGTCGTTGCCGAGAGGCAAAACGGGCTATAGCGCAGCTTGGTAGCGCACTTGTCTGGGGGACAAGGGGTCGCCGGTTCAAATCCGGCTAGCCCGACCATAACGTTTCAAAATCGACCCATCGATTGGGTCTTGTCGAAAGCATAGAATCGCAACATGAGTGAGCTCAGCCTGATGAAACAGCTGCTCACGCTACCCAATATGTTGAGCATAGTTCGGCTGCTTTTGGTGCCGGTCTTTCTTTGGCTGCTCCTCGTCGGTGAAGAGGGTATTGCTCTAATCACGCTTATCGTGGCAAGTGCAACCGACTACCTGGATGGCTATTTTGCTCGTCGCCTGAATCAGGTGACCCGCATCGGTCAGTTGCTTGATCCAGCCGCGGATCGGCTTTACATCCTTGCCACGCTCATCGGGCTAGCCGCAACGGCACACATCCCGGTTTGGCTTCCCTTTGTGATCATCGGTCGCGATGTTCTGTTGCTGGTTACTTACCCGATGCTCGCCTCGAGAGGATATGGGCCTCTTCCAGTACATTTTGTTGGCAAGGCCGGCACCTTCGCGTTGCTCTACGCATTTCCGCTTTTGATGCTTGTGGATGTCTGGCAGGGAGCCGAAAACCTGGTGTTGCCAGTGGCTTGGGCCTTCGCTATTTGGGGAATCGGACTCTACTGGTGGGCAGGGTGCTTGTATCTGCGCCAGCTGGTTCAGATCGTGAAATCAACCTCCAAAAATGCCACTAGGCTTGGCTCAAAGGGAGGACGCCAAGATGAAGTCGCATGAGTTAAACTCGCATGATATCGAGTCAACTCAGAACTTCGGAGCACCTCTCGTTGAGAATTCATCAGAAGATCTGAACGCCGAAGAACTAGCCGCCATAAGCGCGCTACCGGCGGGTCACGCACTGCTTATTGTCACGCGTGGTTACGAAGAAGGTTCGCGTTTTCTTCTCGACACCGACGTCACAAAGGTTGGACGCCACCCAAAGGCCGACATTTTTCTTGACGACGTAACGGTTTCAAGAGCACATGCCGAGTTTGTCCGCACCGGCAAAAACTTCAAAGTCCGCGATCTTGCATCCCTGAACGGAACCTATTACAACGGGCATCGGGTCGACGAGGTTCTACTCGAAGATGGTGCAGAGATTCAGGTTGGAAAGTTTAAGCTCACCTTCTTTGCGTCCAAGGCGGATAAGTAACATGGCGCAGGTAGCAGCGGTATCGAATCTTCGCGCAATCAAGCTTCTGACCATCGGGCAGGTGCTGAACCTTCTGAACCCAGAATTTCCTGAACTCAGCCCATCGAAATTGCGCTTTCTCGAAGAGCAAGATTTAGTTACTCCTTCACGCACACCTTCGGGCTACCGCAAATACACCGAGCAAGACGTTCAGCGTGTGCGCATCGTTTTGGAACTTCAGCGCGATAAGTATCTTCCGCTGAAAGTTATTCGCCAGTACCTAGCCGACATCGATGCCGGCAAAGTTCCCACTCTTCCTGGATCAAACACACCGGTGGTCGATCACCTAAAGCAGTCCAAAGGTCGCAAATACACCGAACTCGACTTGATCGCCGAGACCGCGATTACTCCTCAACTGATTGCTGACGCGCAGGCGGTATCGCTGATTGGCGCGGAACCATTCGAAGCCGCCGACCTCGAAATCGCTCGCGCCATCATGCACCTTCAGCGCTTTGGAATTCAGCCTCGTCATCTTCGTGGCATCAAGGCAGCAGCCGACCGGGAGATCGGCATCATCGAAGGCGTCGTCGCGCCGGTATTGGCCAAGAAAGACACTTCAAGCCGCTCTCGCGCAGCTCACTATGCGATGGAAATTTCGAACCAGTTCGCCGCAATTCAGGCCGAACTAGTGCGTTCGGTCATCGCAAAGATGGATAAGTAACCTACCGCGACACGCCGAAGGGCAAAATTAACAGCGCATTGGCACTACGTTGGTCAACAATTAAACCTGTACTTGAACCTGAAGGGAGCCGCGATGAGTGACATCAGCGAACCTACAGGCGACTACACCCAAGACATGCTCTTCACCGAGGGGCTCCCGGCCATCGATCCGAAGCAGGGTTACCGCGGAATCCCGGCAGCCGCCGCAGCCGGCATCTCATACCGCCAGCTAGATTACTGGGACCGCACCGGTCTGGTTGAGCCAAGCGTTCGTCACGCGAGCGGCTCCGGAAGCCAGCGCCTTTACGCCTTCCGCGACATTTTGGTTCTCAAGCTGGTCAAGAGACTGCTAGACACCGGAGTTTCACTTCAGCAGATTCGATTGGCTGTCGACCAACTTCGCGCCGCCGGTTTCGGCGACCTAGCCAGAATCACCCTGATGTCCGACGGCGCTCGTGTTTACCTCTGCACGACTCAAGACGAAGTTATTGACCTAGTTGATCGCGGACAGGGCGTATTTGGCATCGCGGTAGGTCGAGTCTTGCGTGAGGTTGAGGCGACTCTCGTCAACATGACACCTGCGACTCTCGAAGATATTGATGAGCTTGCTGCTCGTCGCACCGCACGTCGGGCCGTGTAACTAGTTTTCTTCTTTGTATTCCTCGGTCGGCTCGTCTTCGACCTCGAGTTTCAAAATCTCTTCAACCGAAATAGGTTCATCTTCGCCCGTAATGCGTTCAATCGGGTCTAGTTCTGACTCATCGAGTAGCATCGCCAACTTTTTGCCCCGTGCGGTACGGATGCGCTTGCTCTTGCGTTTGGTGACCTTCGACTTTTCCTCAACCTCGTCGTAAGAACTCGCGCTCAAATCGAGCAAAAGGTTGTCAAGAATCTGGTCGAAGTAGATCGAGATTTGCTTGGCAGTATCGCCCGGCCACGAGTGAATCGGTCTGGCGGCTCCCTGAGCTTGCTGGATCGTGGACTTCTCTTCAAATTTCTGCGGTAGCAAGCGACCAGGGTATTTTTCGCTGAGTTCTTTCACCCTAAATTGGTGCTCCCGGCTGAGCGGTTTGAAGCGGTTGATGACCACGCCAAAGATCTTGAGGCGCCTGGTGATTTCTTTGCGCAGATCGTTGATGGCGCGAATGCTGCGGTCGGCGGCGACCACCGAAAAGAGGGATGGTTCGGTAACCACGAGAATTCGATCGGATGCCACCCAGGCGGTCTTGGTTAGACCGTTGATGGAAGGTGGAGTATCGATGATGACTAGGTCATAGTCTTCTTCAACGCGGCTAAGAGCGATTTCTAAACGCCACATTTCGCGCACCGTCGGAGAAGGGTCATCGGCTAACTGAACCTTCGGACTTCCAACCATGATGTCGGTCTTGGTGGGCTGAATTTTGCCCCAACTACTCGCTACGATTGCATTATGCACAATGTTGTGCCGGGGTTTTCTCAGTACATCGGCGCAAGTCGTAGCGAACTCCCCGATAGCGCCTAAACCGGTAGTGGCATCGCACTGTGGGTCGAGGTCTACGACCAACGTGCGTAATCCTCGAGCGTAAGCAGCCGACGCCATACCAAGGGCAACCGTGGTCTTGCCGACTCCTCCCTTTAGGGAGCTGACGCTGAGAACATGCACGCGTATAGGCTACCTTTATTGGCGCCAAATAATCGTCAGCTGCCGAACCTTAGGAACTAATGTTCAAAAAGATCCTCGTTGCCAACCGTGGCGAAATCGCCATTCGCGCATTTCGCGCAGCCTACGAACTTGGCGCGGCCACAGTAGCCGTTTTTCCTTACGAGGATAGAAACTCGAGTCACCGCCTAAAGGCAGACGAGGCCTACCAGATTGGCGTCGAAGGACATCCGGTTCGCGCTTACCTAGATGTCGCAGAGATCATCCGCGTTGCTAAGGAGTCGGGCGCTGACGCTATTTACCCGGGCTACGGCTTTCTTTCGGAGAAC
>JBJTMF010000089.1:0-2646 GCA_046063405.1 Microbacteriaceae bacterium | reverse complement strand
TCGATGCAGCGCAACTGGATTGGCCGCTCGATTGGTGCGGAGGTCAAGTTTGAGATTGTTGATCGGGCCGAACCGGTAACTGTCTTCACCACGCGTCCCGACACCCTCTATGGCGCGACCTTCATGGTCGTTGCTGCCGATAGCGATTTGGCGGCCGAGCTGGTTTCCACTTCGGATGCCGGCACGCGTATGGCCTTCCAGGACTACCTGGAAAAGGTGAAGCAATCAAACGACATCGAAAGATTGTCAACCGATCGAGAGAAGACGGGTGTCTTCCTCGGGCGATACGCCATAAACCCTTTGAACGGTGAGCAGTTGCCGATCTGGGCATCCGATTATGTGCTTGCCGACTATGGAACCGGCGCAATCATGGCAGTTCCTGCTCACGATGAACGCGATGCGGAGTTCGCTAAGAAGTTCGATCTTCCGGTTCGGGTTGTTGTCGATAACGCCGATGACATCGCTGGAGATGGTCCGCACATCAACTCGGGTGAACTAAATGGTCTACATAAGGCCGATGCCATCAAGAAATCAATCGAAATCCTCGAGACCCTAGAGGCCGGCCGAGCCACCAAGAACTTCCGTTTGCGCGACTGGCTTATTTCGCGCCAGCGCTACTGGGGTACCCCGATTCCGATCATCCACTGTGATGATTGCGGTGAAGTGCCGGTGCCTCAAGAGCAACTTCCGGTTGAGCTACCTACTGCAGAAGGTCTAGACCTAAAACCAAAGGGAACCTCTCCTCTTGGTGGAGCTGAGCACTGGGTCAATGTTCCTTGTCCAACCTGTGGCAAGCCAGCTAAGCGTGACAGTGACACGATGGATACCTTCGTCGACTCGTCCTGGTATTTCCTTCGTTACCTCTCGCCGCAAAACACCGAGGTTCCTTTTCCAGCCGAAGAGGCGAAGCGTTGGGCGCCGGTAGATCAGTACGTCGGTGGCGTTACTCACGCCATCTTGCACCTGCTTTACGCCCGTTTCTTCACCAAGGTTCTGCACGACATTGGAATGGTTGATTTTGAAGAGCCGTTCACCCGACTTCTTAACCAGGGCATGGTTCTGATGAACGGTAGCGCAATGTCTAAGTCGCGCGGCAATCTGGTCGCGCTTGGAGACCAGCTCGATGACCACGGAGTAGACGCTGTTCGTCTGACCATGGCATTCGCTGGCCCACCTGAAGACGACATCGACTGGGCAGATGTATCACCAAGTGGTTCTGCGAAGTTCTTGGCTCGTGCCTGGCGCGCCGCCAACGATGTCACCTCGCCTGCTGGAGTCGATTACTCCGCTGGAGATGCGCAACTAAGAAAAGCCACTCACTCGTTCTTGAGAGATTTCGGGCCACTGATCGAATCCTTCAAATTCAATGTTGGTGTGGCCAAGGTTATGGAGTTGGTCAACGCAATCCGAAAGGCAATTGATGGCCAACCTGGTGGATCAGACCCTGCGGTTCGTGAAGCCGTCGAGGTGGTAGCCAAGGCACTGTCCCTTTTTGCTCCCTACACTGCCGAGGACATGTGGCAACTTTTGGGTCACCAGCCAGGCGTGGCTCTCGCGGGTCTTCAAGAATATGAACCTGCGTTGGTCGTTGAGGATTCGGTAGTCGCAGTTGTGCAGGTTGACGGCAAGGTTCGCGATCGACTTGAAGTGTCGGTAGGCATTTCGGCGGAGGAGCTTCGAGAGAAGGCAATGAACCTGGAAGCCGTCACGAGGGCGATCGGTGGTCGTGAGATAGCTGCAGTTATCGTGCGTGAACCAAAGCTGGTCAACATCGCAACCAAGGGCTAACGCTCCGACTTCTGCACAGATTACCGGCACGAACCTTCGGGCGTGCGCTTGGTCTTTATCTTGCTTGCATGAAGTCTCTCAAGTCGTTTGCGCTGGCAGCACTCCAAGGCGATAACAAGGCAGTAGTACGGTTGGCTGTCGTTGCTTTGGCTGTAATCGGAGTCGTCGCCTATCTATTCACCGGCCAAAGTTCAACTGAAACGGTCTTGGCACCAATGCCGTCAGGTTCACCTGAGGTGTCTTTCGAACCCGCCACCGCGTATGTTCACATCTCGGGTCAGGTACATCATCCGGGCGTCTATCAGGTCACGCTTGGAGCTCGACTCTTCGAAGTTGTTGCACTGGCTGGCGGATTCACCAAAAAGGCGGATCAATCTAGCGTCAATCTGGCTAGACCGATTGATGACGGTGAGCAGGTGGAGGTTTCCAGGGTCGGTCAAGCCGCCACCACTCTGGTGAATGGCGAGAAAGCAGGTAACGCGAGCGCGAAGATCAGCATCAATAGGGCTTCTTCGCAGGAACTCGAAAGTTTGCCAGGTGTCGGCCCTAAGTTAGCCGGTCGAATAATCGATTGGCGTGGTGCAAACGGAGGATTTGCCCACATCGCCGATCTACTCGAGGTTGGAGGTATAGGCGACAAGCTCTACGCCGCGATTAAGCCACTGGTTGCGCTTTGATTCCCTTCATTGCTGCCAGTGCTCTATGGTTCGTCCTGCTCGCCGTGCCTCTCGGATGGCCAGCGGTCGGAGCCGGTTTGGTGTTCATCGGGTTAGGTTTAGCGGTTCTGAAACGATTCAACTTGTTGCGTTGGTTGGATGTAGCGATTGGCGGTTGCCTGATTTTGGCCGGTTTTGGTTT
>JBJTMF010000088.1:0-17670 GCA_046063405.1 Microbacteriaceae bacterium | reverse complement strand
AGAAAGCCGAAGAGGTTGTCGAGGCTCAAGCTGTATTCGGTCAACCAACCCGCGAAGAATTCGTTCGCTCTGGTTGAACCGAACAGGTTCCAAAGCAGCAGACCGAAGGCGGTAGCCAAACCTGCGTAAAAAAGAACCCATGCGGTCGATTCACGATTGCTCGGAATGTGTGGGCGAGCCATGATGATCAAGAGGTCGCCGATGACCATCAAGACCAAAACGGCCATGCTGACAAGTTCGAAGATTTCGTAAGCTGAGAGGTTCATCCTGTTCAGTCTAAACTCCCTCCACCTTGCGCAACTAGAGTTGTTTATAGATTGCGCTATTGGAGAAAAATGCCCACCAGAAAACTGCATCACAAGCTCTCAGATGGGCGTGATGTCTTCTATTTCGACGACGCAAACACCAACCTCTCGGCAGATCGAAAAGCGGATGCGCGCGAGGCTCAGGCTAGGCCAGGAGTCGCGCAGATGCGCCTCGACTCCCTCACGGGCGACTGGATTTCGGTTGCAGCTCATCGCCACGGGCGTGCGTTTCTGCCACCGGCATCCGAATGCCCGCTGTGCCCTTCGACCGACAGTTTTTTGAGTGAACTTCCAGACCGTTTCGATGTGGCCGTTTTTGAGAACAAAAGCCCATCATTTGGCCCAAATCTTGCCGAAGTCGATGACCCAAACTATGCCGTTGAACCAAAGCTGACTCTGGGCGCCACGCGTGATTCGATCGGTCGATGCGAGGTTGTGGTGTTCAGCCCCGAGCACACCGGTTCGGTGAGCCAGTTGCCGGTTAGCCGCGTGCGCACGATCATCGACGCCTGGACCGACCGCACCGATGCGCTGCTTCAGTTGCCTGGAGTGCGCACGGTATTCCCATTCGAGAACCGTGGGCAAGACATCGGAGTGACCCTGCATCATCCGCATGGCCAGATCTATGCGTACCCCTATGTGACTCCGACCCACGAAAAGTATCTCGGAGCCATCAAACGATTTGGTGATGACCTATTTGGCCAAACCTTGGCCTTTGAGCAGGCTGGCGACCGAGTGATTTGGGCTGGCGAAAACTTCACGGTTTTCGTTCCATTTGGCGGACGCTGGCCTGTCGAGCTCATGATTCTTCCGCACCGACATGTGACCAGCTTCGTCGAGCTGACCGATGACGAACGTGAAGAGCTGGCTTCGATCTATTCGAAGACGCTGGGAGCCGTCGATTCGATCTACGACTCCCCTACTCCCT
Organism: Microbacteriaceae bacterium; assembly: GCA_046063405.1. Lineage (GTDB taxonomy): Bacteria > Actinomycetota > Actinomycetes > Actinomycetales > Microbacteriaceae > Rhodoluna. The sequence goes on along the minus strand of JBJTMF010000088.1, from coordinate 16,437 downwards.
ATATCGCGGCCTGGCATCAAGCGCCACGTGTCGCCGGCGGAGAGAACATCCGTTTTCACTTCCGCTTGACCTCACCTAGGCGCGCTGCCGACAAACTCAAGTACCTAGCCGGCTCTGAGTCGGCGATGGGCGCTTTCATCGCAGACTTCCCGCCAGAAACCACCGCCGCCCGACTCCGTGAGGTAATCAAATGACCGACCAGCTGGCTCGCAGCGCAGCAGACCTTTTCGAATCAAAGTTTGGCTACCAACCGACCGGAGTTTGGTCGGCACCCGGTCGAGTTAACCTGATCGGCGAGCACACCGACTACAACGAGGGCTTTGTGCTTCCGTTTGCAATCAACCGACGCACCTATGCCGCAGTTGCCGCTCGCACCGACAACCGGGTTCGCGTGGCCACCAGCTTTGCATCCGATGTCATCGAAATTGAGATGGATTCCATCTCGGTAGACAGCGTAGATGGTTGGTCTTCTTACCCACTTGGAGTGGTGTGGGCGATTCACGAAAAAACTGGTGCATGGGGCCATGGCCTCGACATCTTCATTGATTCGGATGTGCCGGTTGGCGCAGGCCTCTCATCGTCGGCGGCCATCGAGTGCGCGGTTGCAGTTGCCGTGAATGAGCTTTGGGACACCAAGCTTCAAAAACGCGAACTAGCCCGCATCGGACAGCGTGCCGAAAACGTCATTGTCGGTGCGCCGACGGGAATCATGGACCAATCAGCCTCGATGCTCGGCGAACTCGATCATGCGGTGTTTCTCGACTGCCGCGACCTGAGCGCCCAGAGCGTCGAACTCGGTTTTGCCGAGGCGGGACTCGAGATTTTGATCATCGACACCAAGGTCGAACACCGCCACGCCGATGGCGGCTATGCCTCGAGACGCGCATCCTGCGAACTCGGCGCACAGACCATGGGAGTCCATTCGCTTCGCGACCTATCTGAGGGTGACCTCGACCGCGCTGCCGAGCTTCTCGATGAGCTTACGTTTAGGCGAGTGCGCCACATTGTTACCGAGAACCAGCGCGTGCTCGACACCGTCGCAACTTTGAAATCGGATGGTCCTCGGGCAATCGGCGACCTCCTTTATGGGTCGCACGAATCTATGCGCGACGACTTTGAGATCAGCATTGATGAACTAGATACTGCGGTAGAGACGGCGCTTCGACACGGAGCTGTCGGCGCTCGCATGACCGGCGGTGGTTTTGGCGGAGCCGCAATAGCGCTGACGCCAGTCGAGTTGATTTCAGAGGTTACGCTCGCGGTCCGCGCTGAGTTTGAAGCGCTCGGCTACGGTGAACCACACATCTTTGCGGTATCTGCCGCACCAGGAGCGACTCGCGTTTTTTAGGCGAATGGATCAGGCGTCATAACGTACTTGGTCTCCAAGTATTCGTTGATGCCTTCGAATCCACCTTCGCGTCCGAGACCCGACTGTTTTACGCCACCAAATGGCGCGGCGGCATTCGAAACGAGTCCAGTGTTAAGTCCGGTCATCCCGGTGTCAAGCGATTCGATTAGGCGAAGTCCACGCTTTAGGTCTTTAGTAAAGGCGTAAGAAACCAAACCGTATTCGGTGTCGTTAGCTAAGGCGACCGCTTGTTCTTCGGTCTTGAAGTGAACGATTGGCGCAATCGGGCCGAAGATTTCTTCGCCGAGAATCGTCGAACCAGGTTTTACGTTCTGCAGGACGGTTGGCTTGAAGAAGTAGCCTTCGCCAGAACCAGGCTCTCCACCGGTCAAAACCGAACCGCCTTCGCTAACGGTGGCATCCACCAAACGCTGCATGTTCTGGCGAGCCTTCTCGTTGATGACAGGGCCACAAGTTGTGTCGGCATCGATTCCTCGGCCTAGCTTGAGAGCACCCATTCGCTGCGCCAGCAGGTCGCCGAATTCGGCTGCTACCGATTCGTGCACGATAAAACGGTTGGCTGCGGTGCAGGCCTGACCAATGTTGCGCATCTTGGCAAGCATCGCACCGGTTACCGCTGCCTCAAGGTCGGCGTCTTCGAAGACCACAAATGGCGCATTTCCGCCAAGTTCCATCGAAGTGCGAAGTACCTGCTGAGCCGACTGCTCGAGTAGTTTTCGACCCACCTAAGTTGAACCGGTGAAAGTAATCTTGCGCAGTCTCGGGTCGCCAATGATTGGTCCGGATGTTGCCGCCGAAGTGTTGGTCGTGATCACGTTTACAACACCCGCCGGAAGTCCGGCCTCTTCTAGGGTTTTGACCAGTAGCAGAGTGGTGAGCGGCGTGAGCTCGGCAGGCTTTACGACCATCGTGCAACCAGCGGCAATCGCGGGGCCGATCTTTCTGGTTGCCATGGCCAGTGGGAAGTTCCAAGGGGTGATCGCGAACGCGGGGCCAACCGGGCGCTGGGCTACCAACATGCGACCGGTACCTTCTGGGGAAGTTCCGTAGCGACCACTGATGCGAACTGCCTCTTCGCTGAACCAGCGCAAGAATTCATTTCCGTAAGCAACCTCGCCGCGAGCTTCGGCTAGTGGCTTGCCCATTTCGAGGCTAATCAGGGTGGCAAATTCTTCGCTTCGCGAACGAACCAACTCGAATGTGCGGCGCAGGATTTCGCCACGCTCACGCGGGGCTACCTTCGACCAGGATGCTTGAGTCTCATCGGCGGCTTTCAGAGCGGCAAGGCCATCTTCGGCGTTTGCGTTTGCGATGCTGTGCAGAACCTTGCCTGTGGCCGGGTCTTCTACTTCAATCAAGCCAGCGCCGCGCCCGTCAACCCACTGACCGTTGATGTACAACTGGGTTGGAACCTTGGCCAATAATTCTTGCTCGCTGAGCGCCATCACTTCACCTTTGAAATCGTTTGGACACTAACAAGTGTGCCACAGATGTTTTGCTAGTGCTCGACCACTTCGACGGCATTTTCACGAAGCTTGGACAACGCAGCAAGCGAAGAATCCGGAGCTACACCTGCGGTTAGGTGAGCGAGCACGCGCACGCTGCGGCCTGAAAGTTTGGCATCCAACGCCGAGGCGAGCACGCAGTAATCGGTTGCAATACCGACCACGTCGATTTCATCAGCGCCCAATCGGTCGAGCAGATTTGGCAGCGATTCGCCCTCAAAAGTTTCACCTTCAAATATCGAGTAGGAAGGTTTACCTTGGCCCTTCACGATGTGAAAGTTCACCAGTGACGAATCGAAATTTGGGTGGTAGTCAGCACCTTCAGTTCCGCTGATGCAGTGCGGCGGCCAAGATTCTGTGAAATTGGGTTCGGCAGGCGGCCAGGCGATGTGACCGCCATTGTCGTTGTGGGCATCGTGCCAGTCGCGCGAGGCAATTACGGCATCGTATTCGGGATTCTGCTTGATGTAGCTTGTGATGTTTGCCGCAACTTGCGCTCCGCCAGCTACCCCCATCGAACCGCCTTCACAGAAGTCGTTCTGAACATCGATAACAAAAAGTACCTTCGACATCGTTCATCTACTGATTCGATAGTTGATCGCCACAGCGATAGAACCCGGTGACCAAATCGTCGATCGCCTGCTTCGCGCTGTCTTGAACATTGCCAAGAGCGTAGACGGCGAACAGCAGTGTGGTCGAATCTTTGGCCTTGATGATTCCGGCCAATGTGTAACCAGTCTTGATCCAGCCGGTCTTGGCTTGAATCTTGCCGACGGCATCCATGTTTTCACCTTGGAAACGCGACGCCAACGAGCCCGACTCACCCGACACCGGAAGCCCCTGACCAATGACCTCGAAATCGTTGAAGCCTTCGACAACTTTGCCGAACAGCTGAGCCACAAACAGCGGCGGCACGGCGTTGTTGGCCGATAGCCCCGAGCCATCCTTGATAATCAGGTTCGAGGTGTCTAGGTTAGTGGCGGTCAGCGACTTCTTGATGGCGATACCGATGGATGCGAACGAACCGTCGTACCCCTGCTTGAGTGCGATCAGGCGAGCGAGGTACTCTGCCTCGGTGTTGTCGGAAACCAACAACATGTGCTTGATCCATTTGTCGATGGTTTGCGAAGTTACCTTGGCGATTTCGGTTGCGTTCGATGGAAGCTCGCCCTCAGATATGGTCGCACCTGTTGCGGTGCTACCAAGTGCAGCCTTGAATTTGCGTCCCGCGTTCATCACCGGTGTGGTGCTGCGAGCCGAGGTTTCCCGCGAAGGGTTGGATCGGTCTCCATCGACCTGTAGCGCAGTTACCTCGCTCATGTAACCCTGAGTCTGCTCTGAGCGCTCCCAGCTTGACTCCCACTTAGAGGCCGCGGTGCCACCCGCGAAGAGCGTGGAGTCGAGGATGATGTTGTCGACCTGCACCCCATTTGCTGTCGCCCAGGCGGTTACCTTTACGGCTAGATCGGATAGCTTTGGTGCGTTTTTGTAAACCGACTGGGTGCCTGCCGGAGTTGCCGATAACGTCGGGTCTCCACCGCCAACAAGAATGATTGTGCCTGGGTTGTCAGGATCGGCATACACCTTGGTGTCGACGACATAGTTAGGGCCAAGCGCTTGAAGAGCTGCTGCCGCTGTGATGACTTTCATAACCGAAGCGGTGGCGGCGGGAATCGCCGCGTTACGATCGAAGAGCACCTCGCCGGTCGCCGCATTGATGACCGCACCGGAGAACGAAGCCAGGCGCGGGTCGGTGGCGAGGTCGTTCACCGAACAGGTGCGCGAACCAGTTGGAGTCGCCGAAGGGGTCTGTGACGAAGATGCACTTGTACTTGGCGATGCGGAAGGATCAGGAAGGCTCGCGCCGCCGAATGAGCTGATGAGAACCAAGACCAGGATGGCTGCCAGACCGCTGCCCGAACCAATGAGGATCTGCTTGAGATAGGCGAATCCAGCTTTTTGCTCAGACAAGTGCACTCCTAATGATGTTCCCCGAATTTTTGAAGGCGAACGATGCCTCTCGCCAATTTTACCCACCACCGGCTGGTTAGGCTTAAGTCATGAAGCTTCTTCACAAACTCCTCACCGGCGCACTTGTTGCAGCATCGGTGGTCTTCGCCCCGATCGCGGCGAGCGCGCACTCAGAACTCGAGAGCTCGACCCCGAGCGCCGGAGAAACCGTCGAAGCAGGTCAGCTCACGATCGCGCTTATGTTCGGCGAAGCGCTAATGACCACTGGTGCCAACGCCAACGTGATTTCGGTTCAAGGCCCGGCTGGCCCAGACAACGCGCAGTGGGCGGATGGATGCATCGACTCGGTGCGCGGAAATCTCATGAGCGAGTCGGTCTCACTTTCGGCACCAGGTGATTATGTGGTGAATTGGCGCGCGGTTTCTGCCGACGGGCATCCGATTGAAGGCAGTTACGAATTCACTCTGAAGAACTCGACCGGTTTCGAGTCAAACACGCCTGGGCTATGTGCCGACTCGGCACTTACCGAAAACGGCACCCAGCTGCTTCCAGTTACCAAAGACCAAGCCAAGGCTCAAACTCTCTTCGCCATCACACCTGAAGAAGGGCTAATCGGTGGACTCGTAGTGATCGCGTTCATTTCGGTGATTGGAGCTTTCATGCTTCGAGCACAGGAACGTAAGCGTGAGGCAGCAGAGTTGGCTGCCAAGCTGGCGCGCGAGAAAGCTAAAAACTAGCCGTTTGGTCGAACCAGTTTTTCGACATCGCCCAAAAGCGAATCGAACTCGGTTTCAGACATCATGCCCAACTGAAGCACAACCTGACGAACAGTCTTGCCCTCGGCTTGAGCGGTTTGAGCTACCAACGTGGCATTTTCATAACCGAGAGTCGGTGACAGCGCCGTAACTAGCCCGATCGAATTCTCCACATCGTTACGAAGCTTGGCCTCGTTCGCGGTGATTCCATCGACGCAGTGTTCAGCCAAGACGATGCATGCCTGGCGCAGCTGGGTGATGCCCATCATCAGCGCACGACACATGATCGGCTCGAAGGCATTCAACTGCAGCTGGCCAGCCTCAGCCGCCATCGTCACTGTCATGTCATAACCGATGACAGCGAATGCAACCTGATTCACTACCTCTGGGATGACCGGGTTAACCTTGCCCGGCATGATCGACGAACCGGCCTGACGCGCTGGCAGGTTGATTTCACCCAGGCCCGCACGCGGACCGCTCGAAAGCAGGCGAAGGTCATGCGAGGTCTTACTGAGTTTTACGGCGACGCGCTTGAGCACGCCAGAAACCGTTACGAACACTCCGGCATCCTGAGTGGCTTCGACCATGTCTTCTGCCATCACAAAATCGATCCCGGAAATTTCGCTGAGATGTTCGCAGGCGAACGCAGCGTATCCCTTTGGAGCATTCAGCTGCGTGCCGATGGCGGTGCCACCGAGGTTGATCTCGCTCAGTAGCGGAATAACCTCGCGGAGCCGTTGATCGTCTTCCATGGTCATGCGAGCGAAGCTCGAGAACTCCATACCGAGCGTCATCGGAACTGCATCTTGCAGCTGGGTGCGCCCCATCTTGATGACGTCTTTGAACTCCTCTGCTTTGCCTTGGAACGAGGTTCGGAGCTGACCCATAGCGTGAATCAATTCGCGAAGTTCGAGAATCAACGCAACTTTTAAGGCGGTCGGATACACGTCATTGGTCGACTGCGACATGTTCACGTGATTTAGCGGATGACAGTGCTGGTAATCGCATTTTTCGTGTCCGAGGATTTCGAGTGCTCGGTTGGCGATGACTTCGTTGGCATTCATGTTCGTGCTGGTACCGGCACCGCCTTGAATTGCATCGACGATGAACTGCGAGTCGAACTTGCCTTCTGCGACGTCGATGCATGCCTGAACGATTGCATCCCGCAGCTGCGTGTCGAGAGCACCGACTTGATGGTTGGATTCGGCGGCGGCTTGCTTGACCATAGCCAAGGCGCGAATCAGGGAGCGATAGTGGCCGATTGGCACACCCGAGATGGGAAAGTTCTGCGCTGCGCGCGCGGTGTGCACGCCCCAATATGCAACCTTCGGGATTTCGAAATCGCCGAGCAGATCATGTTCTAGCCTCATTGCTGACATGCCTTCAGTCTGCCATGAAATCGTTCGTTCCCAAAAGAAAAAGGCACCCGACTTGCGCCGAGTGCCTTTTTCTTGATTGCGATTAGGAAACGATGTCCTTGATCAGTTCTTGGTTCTTGCTGCCCTGAACGGCGGCTACAACGTAGCCAACCACAAGCGCAACGAACGGGCTTAGCACTAGAACCCAGCCAAGGGTCGACATGTCCCAAGCGTTCATTGCACCCTCTGGGCTAGATGCCAAACCTGACAGCAGGTTGAATCGAGACATCAGGAGATACTCGGCACCTACCAAAAGAACTGCCGAAACCAGCGGGGCAACCATGCCCTTCCAAAGGTTGGCTCCGCCATTCACCTGGAAGAAGCGGATAACAGCTACGCTCACCAAAATCTCAACGAGGATGATGGCGATCGCGGTGATTGCGCTCATCCAGAAGAAGAGGTTCAGGATTGGGTCTAGGTTATTCACTGCGAACAGCACAATGACGGCAGCAGCTAGAACAGAGGTTAAGATAACGCCGTTCTGAGGGGCACCGGCTGCGTTTGTGCGACCAAACGACTTTGGCAGCACGCCTCCGCGACCGAGAGCAAAGAAGTAACGAGAGTTAGCGTTCTGGAATGCAAGCAAACCAGCGAAGAGGCTCGAAACTACCAACCACGACATAACGTCGACCATCCAAGCGCCAACGTTCGACTCAGCCAAACTGAATAGAACTGCTGCCGGGTTGGCTCCACCTTCGGAAATGGTTGCCACCTGGTCAACGACCGAGCTAGCGCCGAGTCCGGTGACCATTGCAAACGAAACAATCGCGAAAAGCGCGGTGATAATGCCAATGGCCCAGTAGGTTGCCCGAGGAACCGTGCGCTTAGGGTCTTTCGACTCCTCACCATAGATTGCGGTTGCTTCGAAGCCAATGAACGATGCGAAGGCAAATGCAATGGCGATTCCTGCACCACCGGTGAAGCCACCAGCGAAAATGTTTCCGAGGTCAAACGAAGCGGCGAAGTCCATCTCGCCAGCGTGGTTTGCCAGCACGGCTACACCGGTGATAAGTAGTGAGAGCAACTCGAGAACCATCAGGGTACCGAGAACCTTTGCACCAACATCGACGCTGAGTAGCGAGAGCGCGGTGACAACCACCCAAGCGAGCAGAGCCCACACGTACCAAGGCAGGTCTAGCCCGATTGCGGCCATCTGGCCGGCCATCAGACCGCCGAAGAATCCGTAAATGGCGAGCTGAATGGTGACGTAACCCACGATCGATGCGAAAGCCGATGCAACACCCATCTTGGTGCCGAGTCCGCGGCCGACGTAGGCGAAGAATGCTCCGGCATTGGTGACCTTGTTGGTCATGGCCGAGAATCCAACGCTGAACAGAAGCAGCGTTAAGCCGACCAAGAGATAAGTACCTGAAGCGGCAGCGCCGTTACCCGCCAGGATGGCAACAGGAACAGCGCCTGTCATACCAACCAACGGGGCCGCGGCTGCAACCACGAAAAACACGATGCCGACAACGCCGAGACGTCCGGATCTTAGGGAAGTGTCCGAGCTTTGCTCAGCCATAGGGTTCTCCTCATTGAGTATGTAAATCGTTTGGGTCTAAACGATTACTGAAAGACTTGCGTATGCGAGGCTGTCGGTCAAGTTTCAAGCGCTCAATATGGGGGTATTTGCCGAATCGTTATAAAGGCGTAAACAAGCAAATCGTTCGCTACCTAACGATTCGCTAGGCTTTGATACATGACCGATCTCAAAGGCTTTATTGCCCCGCTAACCCCTAGCGGTAAATCTTCGCTGGTTCCGCACATGCCTTGGTATTACTCGGGAACGCTTCTCACCGTGGAGTACCTAACCGATCCGGCCAACGTGCGCGCGATTCTTCCAGAAGATCTCGAACTTGCCGATGAACAGCCTGGCGCGGTTGCACTTATCTGGGCCGACTGGCAGTCGTGCAGCGAAGGTGGAGCAGAACTGCTCGACCCGATTCGCTCGCAGTATCTCGAGGCGTTCGTGGTCGTGCGCTGCAAGAAAGACGGCGTTACCTACTCCCGCTGCGTGGCGATCTGGGTTACCAAAGACTTTGCCATCGCACGCGGATGGTTCCAGGGATACCCGAAGAAGCTCGGTTCGGTACACGTAACCCGCGTGTTCAATCACGGCAAAGCCAGCCCTAAGCTCGCTCCTGGAGCGAAGCTTGGTGCCACTCTGGCTGCCTACGACCACCGCTTAGCATCGGCTGTGGTGACCCTGCGCGAGCCAAGCGAATCCAACGGTTTCGTCAATGGCCACAAGATGCTTCACAGTCGCTGGATGCCTTCGATCGTTCCGGGCGCTGGCAACTCGCTTGACCAGCTAATCGCGATGGGTGGTGTCGATGCCGATCTTGGTCAGGCCTGGGTCGGAGATGCCGAACTAACCCTCGGCGATTCACAGTGGGATGAACTCGCATCGATTCTTCCGGTTCAGCAAATTCTTGGCGGTTACTACCGTGAGGTCGGCGTCACCTTCAATGGTGGCGTGCTGATCGAAGACCGTTCACAGAACAACTAGCCTCCCTAAAAAGAAATTCTCGGTTGCCTGGGGCAGCCGAGAATTTCTTTTGGGCTTAGGTTTAGTAGGCCTCGAAGTACTCGTCAATTTCCCACTGAGTTATCTCGGTGGTTGGGTTTGGAACGGCCGCCTCATAGCGAGCGATTTCGTCGCGCTTCATAACCAAGAACACGTTGATCATCTCTGCCGACATGTGCTCGGTGAGGTGCTCGTTTGCCTCGAGAGCATCGAGGGCCGCGGTAAAAGTCATTGGAAGAATCGGTGCAGCTTCGTTGTCGTAGGCCATGCCCTCGGCTGGCTCTGGGCAAGCCAGTTTGCGCTTGATACCGTCGAGACCAGCAGCCAGAACACCAGCAATCAGCAGGTATGGGTTCGCTGCGCCATCGCCAACTCGAATCTCAAGGCGAGTTCCTTGTCCGCGCTCCGGCGGAACCCGAAGCATGCAAGAACGGTTGTCGTGGCCCCAGTTGGCGCGGTACGGGGCAAGCGTGTCTGGACCAAGGCGCTTATACGCGTTGATGGTCGGGTTGGTAAACGCGGCGAGTCCGGCCGCGTTCGCGGTGACGCCAGCAATCATGTGCTTAGCCACTTCGCTGAGTTCGCTGCCGCCGTCGTGCATCTGGTTCTTGCCGGCAAGATCAGTGACCGAGAAGTGCAGGTGGAACCCACTGCCGCCCTCATCGCTCCAAGGCTTACCTAGGAAGGTCGCGTGCTGACCACGTTGAGCCACAACGTCTTTGATTGCCGAACGGAACTTGAAGGTGCGGTCTGCGGCGTCGAGTGCTTCGGAGTGGTAGAGATTGATCTCATACTGCGACGGGCTGAATTCGGCATTACCTGCGAAGACGCCGATGTTCATCTGGTCGAGCATGCGCAGAGTGTGCAGGAAGGTTCCACGCGGGTCGCTCAAAATGCCGGTGGTGTAAACCATTCCAGTCTTCTCATGGGCGCGCTTGTAACCACCGTCTTCGGTGCGGTCGGCGATATAGAACTCAAGCTCCGGACCAACCACCGGCTGCAGACCAAGTTCGTTGTACTGTGCGATTACTTTCTTCAGCACCGAACGTGGCGACATCAGGTTCACCGAGCCATCCGGATTGAATGCATCCGCGATCACTAGCGCAACGCCTGGCTCGTATGGAAGGTCGGTGATGGTCGATGGGTCTAGCTGGCTGACGAGATCTTGAAGGCCGTCGCTGGCGATGTTGTTGGCATCGAGCACGCCGCCCTGAGTAGTGGTAACCCAAACACCTTGGCAGAACGCTGGGCCATTGTGAGCGCCCTTGTCGAGCTGACTAACGAGCAGGTCTTTCGATCGCACGATGCCGAGCACGTCAGAATACGCAAGTCTCAGAACATCAATACCTCGCGACTTAAGAGTCTCGCGAAGTGCATTCAAATCGGTGGCCATTGCAACTCCTTTGTAACAACTGGGCCGCCCAGAAAAAATCATTAGGGCTCAAACGAATAATAGTCCTAGCATTATCAGCAGATGCACAAACGTTTCGAAATGTTATGCACTAGTTAGGTTTGCAATGAAAGCGCTTTTTATCCAACACGATCACGTCAGCCCGACCGGTGCGGTTGGAGAACGCTTTCGGTTTCACGGGTTCGAAATCGATGAGGTGCTCGTAGTGCCTGAGCAGAAATTTGGCGATCCGAATGTGCACTTCGAATTCCCTAACGCGGACGACTACGACGTGCTGATTCCGCTCGGTGCTCCTTGGGGAGCATGGGATGACGCCTGCATCGGCAACTGGCTGCTTCCCGAGATCGAATGGTTGCGCAAGGCAGCGGAGGCCGGCAAACCCATTCTCGGAATCTGTTTTGGTGGGCAGTTGCTGGCTCGAGCGCTGGGCGGTTCGGTAGCGCCTGGCCCCAAGGGTGAAATCGGATGGGCAGCCATCATGTCTGATGACGAATCTCTGGTCAGTCGTGGCCCTTGGTTTCAGTTTCACTACGACCGCTGGGTGGTGCCACCGATGGCAACCGAAATCGCCAGAAACCCGATTGCGTCTCAGGCATTTACTTACAACCGTTGCCTTGCCGTCCAGTTTCACCCAGAACTTCTGGCATCCGGACTAAAGGGTTGGCTCGAGTGGGGTGGCGACAAGAAAGTCGTAGAGGACGGCCAGGATCCAGAGGTTTTGATGCAAATGACAATCGCCGAAGAGCCGGATGCCGTCGTGCGGACGAATGCTCTGGTCGATGCGTTTCTAGCCCGCATAGCAAAAATCGGCTGACCGGCCTCGAACCAGCCGTTTTTTTTGAACTGCTAGCGCAGGTTTACCTTTACCGGCATGCGCTTGATTCCGTGAACGAAGTTGCTGCGTAGGTAGTCGATTTCACCCGTGAGCTCTACCGAGTCGACGCGCTGAATTAGGTCTTCGAACATGATCTTGATTTCCAGGCGAGCAAGCGCGTTGCCCAGACACATGTGCGGACCACCACGACCAAAGGTCATGTGTTCGTTCGGGTTGCGAGTGACATCCATCTTGTTTGGATTCTCGAAAATTGCCTCATCGCGGTTACCCGAAGCGAACCAAGGGACAACCTTTTGCCCGGCCTTGATCTGCACGCCGTTGAGCTCGACATCTTTGGTCGCGGTGCGGCGGAAGTGGTAAACCGGGCTCGAGTAACGCAAGAACTCCTCGACGGCCCATTCGATCTTGTCTGGGTTCTCTTGCAAGAAACGAAGCTGATCTGGGTTCTGAATCAGGTTGTTCATGGTGTGGCTGATGGTGTGGCGAGTGGTCTCGTTACCTGCCACTACCAAAAGCAAGAAGTTTGTGTGGAAATCGCGCTCACTTAGCGGGATGCCGTCAGACGGAACCGTGTTCACAAGACGAGACACCAGGTCGGTGCCGTCTTTGCCTTTGCGCTCTCGGGCCAAGGCATCGCCGTACTCGAAAACTTCTAGCGCGGCAGGTGACTTGAATGGCACCAGACGATACTTTTCGCTCTCCGGGTCGTTCATCATCAGGTCTGCGTGCTCTGGGTCATCGAAACCAACCATGCGGTTTCCCCACTCGATCAACTGCCCGGCGTCTTCGGTCGGAACATCGAGCAAACGAACTAGAACGTTGATCGGGAAATCCGCCGCAACCTCTTCGACGAAGTCGAAAGAACCCTTGGCGAAGGCGTTGTCTAGCGTGGTGGCAGTTAGTCCACGGAGGAATGTGCCGTAACGGGCAACAGCCTGAGGAGTGAATTCGCCCTGGAGAAGGCGACGAAGGGCACGGTGACGCGTGCCATCGGTTTCGAGCAACGAACGGCGCGCCTCTTCTTGATCCTTGTCAACTTCTTCGAGGTTTGTGAAGCGCTCCGAAGTGAAGGTCTCTGGGTCGCGAAGCACCTTAACGATGTCGTGGTAGCGAGCGACCGAGTAGAAACCAGAGTTTGGCGCCTCTTCCTCGTTCCAGTGGATCGGGCTTTCCTTGCGCAGGCGTTCGAAAATCGACCAAGGCGCGCCATTGGCGAAGTTGTCTAGGTTGGCGAGTGAGATGCTCGACGTTGAGTTCACTTCTGCTCCTTAGGGAGATTGTTTGGATACAAATCATTTTTACATTAGCGACACCACCGGGCTTTCTGTGGTTAAAGTTCGAAATGTTATTCATTCGGGACTAAATGATTGCGAAAATGTGATGTAGTCAAATGGACGAACAGGAGTCACGATGGCTGGGGTACACACACTAAACGAAACCGAACGACAGGTTGAAACACGCCTAGGGAGCAAGTCGATTGATTTCGCAGCCATGGCAGTCTCATCGAACCTCTTTCGCGCTGCCACCGCGGTGCGCAACCACCTCGAGCGCAGCGTGCTTGCTAAGCATGACCTTTCGTGGACGGCGTTCGTTGTTCTGTGGGTCACATGGATCTGGGAGCCAATTGAAACCCGTCAAATCGCAGAAGAGGGTGGCTTTTCCAAGGCAACTCTTACCGGCGTGCTTGGCACCCTCGAAAGCCGCGGCCTGCTGAAGCGCTCAAAGAGCAAGGATGATGGTCGACTCGTGATCGTCAAACTAACCCCATCAGGTCGCAAGCTAATGGACAAACTCTTTCCAGAATTTAACCGCGAAGAAAAGTACGTGGTTGAGTCGCTCAGCTCCAAGGCCACTCAAGAAGTTGCAGACCACTTGCGTGAGATTACTCGCCATCTGGAGAGCTGAGCCTGCCTAAGCGATTGGTTTACTCGCTGCCGCTTCCTTGACGAATCGGCCGAACAATTCCGCTTGGTGTTTATCGCTGGCGGCATTATCTTCGGGATGCCACTGCACGCCATACGCCCAGCCGCCGTTCTCGATAGCAAAAGCCTCAACGTGACCCAGATCGGCTCGTGCGATAACGCGCAGCCCGTCGCCCAAACGATCGATGGCTTGGTGGTGGTAGCAAGATGACTCAACCACCTCGGAGCTGATTCCTAGACGATCCAGGTCTGAATCGATCTTGAGCTGGTGTACCACGTGGCGGTGATCGTTGGTCATGTGCTGCACGAGCGTGCCTCCGAAGGCAACGTTCGCCATCTGGAACCCGCGACAAATTGCCAGAAACGGCACACGATTTTCGATAGCCCACCTGGTGAGGCTTAGGTCATCGGCGTCTTGTAGCGAATCGATTCCATAGAGTTCGTCCGACGCTGGTTCTTGACCGTAAAGCTGAGGATCGATGTCGGCCCCACCTGGCATCAAGACACCCTGAAATCCCGTCAGCCTGCTGGCCCAGTCGTGATCCCCTGAGGGAAGCAAGGTGATTGGGTCGCCGCCGGCATTCCAGATCGATTGCGCTAGCAGCCGAGCGGTGACGATCGCACCAGAGCGGGTAGCGGTGGTGCCTTCAGCGAAGCGACCCAAAAGCGCGATGCGGGGTCTAGCCAACATTCACTCCAAATCGTTATAAAAAACCTAGGTGCTGATGCCCCTTTGCGGTGGTCTAACTAAAGACTATGCCCTAATCTAAATCATTAGCATCCGAATGAAATTTTGTTACGGAATCGAATCGGTCGAGACACAAGGGAGTCGCTCGAATGAGCTTTGTTGAAGTGGCTGGCGCACGCATCGATACGCGTCACTACATTGGTGGCGAGCGTGTCGCATCGGCTGAGACCTACACCAACACCTCCCCGATTGACGGATCGTTCCTCGGTGAAATTTCACGCGGAACCGACGCCGAAATCGAACTAGCTGTTGCTGCCGCCCGAAAGGCTTTCAAGGGTTGGGCCGAACTAGGCCCGGTTGGCCGAGGCGAACTCTTGATGCGCTTGGCCGAACTCGTCGAGGAGAACCTCGAAACGTTGGCGCAACTAGAAACCATGGACAACGGATCTCTACTGCGCTCGCACCGTCGAGGTGTGATGCCTCGCGTGGCGATGAACATCCGCTTTTTCGCCGACTGGGCGATCAACCACCTCAAGCACGAGCCTTTTGAAACCCGCGGTCACAGCAACAACATTTCCTGGGATCCATCTGGCGTGTGCGCACTGATCACGCCCTGGAATGCGCCGCTAATGCTCGCGACCTGGAAAATTGGCCCAGCGCTAGCTTCTGGCGACACCGTGATCCTGAAGCCAGCCGAGTGGACTCCACTGAGCGCCTCATACTTCGCCGACCTAACTAAACAGGCCGGCATCCCAGACGGCGTATTCAACGTCGTGCAGGGATTCGGCAAGGAAGCCGGAGCGGCGCTGGTTGCGCATCCGGGCATTTCTCGCATTTCATTCACCGGCTCGGTGCCAACCGCCAAGGTGATTGCCCGCGCGGCTGCCGACAACCTAACGCCGGTCTCTTTCGAGCTTGGTGGCAAGAGCCCACTGTTGGTATTCGAAGATGCCGACCTCGACCTGGCTGCAGAACTCGCGGTTGAGCAGTACGACAACGCCGGGCAGGTTTGCCTCAGCGGAACTCGCATCTTGGTTCACGAAACCGTGGCCGACGAGTTTGCAGAGAAGTTCCGCGAGCGCGCCGCCAAGATTAAGCAGGGTGACCCAAGAGACCCTGAAACCGACATCGGCCCGCAGATTCACCAGGTGCACTTTGATCGCATCAAAGGATTCGTCGACCGCGCCAAGGCGGACGGCCAAGAAATCATCATGGGCGGCGAACCAAACGCCGAGCTCGGTGGCCTCTTCTTCAAGCCGACACTGGTCAAGAATCCAACACCTGGCAGCGAAATCGTCACTTCCGAAGTATTCGGCCCCGTGCTCTGTATGCAGACTTTCTCCTCAGACGAGGAAGCCCTTGAAATGGCCAACGGCACCGAGTTTGGCCTAGCTGCCGTTGTTATTTCTGGACACCGCGAACACGCAGACAAGATCACCAAGGATTTGGTGGCAGGCACAATCTGGGTCAACTGCTTCTTCGTGCGTGACCTACGCGCACCATTCGGCGGGTCTCGCAAGTCGGGCGTCGGTCGCGAAGGTGGCAACTGGTCATTCGACTTTTACGCAGACGTCAAGAACACTGTCGTATCTCCAAATGGATGGAAGGAATAAACAATGGGCGAAGTCGTAGGCGCAGCCATTCTGGCTCACGTTCCAACAATCATGCTTCCGGAAGCGGTTCGTAAAGACCTGAACAACGGAAAAGAAATATCGCTAGTTCCGGGGCTAAAGAAACTCCGCAAGGACATCTTCGAGACACTCGACTACGACACGGTAGTGGTTCTCGACAGCCACTGGGCAACCACCGTTGAATTTGTGATTACCTCGCACGCGGAGCGTTCGGGGCTTTTCACCAGCGAAGAGCTACCTCGTGGCATGAGCCAAATCCCTTACGCATTCAAGGGTGACCCCGAGTTCGCCAACTCGCTGTCGAAGTATGACGAAAAGAACGGCACCTGGATCACCCCGATCAGTGACCCACACTTGCCGATTTTCTATGCGACCGTCAATCTGTGGCACTACCTTGGCCGCGGT
>JBJTMF010000087.1:0-5118 GCA_046063405.1 Microbacteriaceae bacterium | reverse complement strand
TCCAGGAAGCTGCGCCTCCACCCGATCTCGGGTGACTTTTCCGACCGCGGTAATACCGATTAGCAAATGACCGGCTCCGGCCAACGCTTGAGCGATGGTTACTCCAACGCCGCCGGCCCCGATTACACCTACCGCTAGTCTTCCGGTTGCGCTCATGCGGCACTCGCTTCTGCATCCGGTGGAGTCGCATCGGGTGGAACCCGGCAGGCATTCTCGACGATCAACCCAACGACAATCATCGAGATCGAGCCGAGCAGGCCAAAAACCAGTTGCCAAATACCGGATGCGCTGGCCTCGGGAGCGCGAAGCAGAGCGACGAGAACTCCGGCATGCCAACCCAAAAATATGCTGCCCGAAATAGAAATGGCTCGAGAGAGCAGGGCGACTCTCATTGCATAGAAGGGGTCAACGCGTTTGATCAGCGTGCTCTTAGCGGTTTCCGGTTTGGCGATGGCACGTTTTACCGATGCGCGATAACGCAAAATCGGCCAGGCCATGATTAGAAACACCACCGAGATGGTCGGCAGAGTTAACAGCAGGTTGACCGGAGAGATCGGCAACGAAAAGCCGTTGCGTACCAAGAACGCCGAGACGCCGAAAGCCGCTAACGCCGACGCAAATGCGTAGGCAAAGAGTGCAGAAACTTTGGTCGGCTTCACTCGACCACCCAGACCTCGTCTTTTACACGCTCGGCCAGTTCGGCGACCTTACCGTGACCGATAAGCACTGCGTCCGGTGTCATCAATCCCCAAGGCACCAGAACGAAAGCGCGTTCGTATGCGCGTGGGTGAGGAATGGTGAGGCGCTTACCCGATTTGATGAGTTGACCGTAGGTGATGATGTCGATGTCGAGGGTGCGCGAGCCCCAGCGCTCGAGCCGAACGCGGCCGTGATCATGCTCGATGCCGCGAACCAGATCGAGCAGAGCGCCGGGCTTGAGCGTCGTTTCGATTTCAAGCACACCGTTTAGGTAATTGGGGCGAGCTTGGTCGACGCCCGACTCGGTCATCGCAAACGACTCAACCAGCGGTGATTTTTTTAGCACCTCAACGCCATCGGCTTGCTTCAGTGCGCGAATGGCCGATTTGATGGTGGCTTTGCGATCGCCAAGATTTCCACCAAGAGCCAACACCGCCCGAACCGAAGACATTAGCCGCGCTTGGCCTTCACTGTCACCGAGACGTCTTCGAAGTCATAAACGATCGGAGCGTTTGGTTTGTGCACGGTGATCTTGGCCTTGCGCACCATGCCCGTCGCACCACCACCGGCAAGGTTCATCACCATGTCGAGAAGACGCTGAGCAAGGGTTTCTAACAGATCAACCGGTTCTGACTTGGCGTTTTCAACCAGTGCCTTGGCGAGGTCGGCGTAATTGACGGTTTTTGCAAGATCGTCGTTGAGCGCCGCCTTCATTCCGTCGATCCAAACCGAGCAGTCGATGTAGAAGTCTTGACCGTTCTGACGCTCGAAGTCGAAAACACCGTGGTACGCAAAGACACGAAGCCCGGTAAGTGTGATCTTGTGTCTCATGGTTTAACTTTGCTCCGCCTCGCGTAGTGCCGCAACAACACTAATCGCGTCGGTGGTGGCAAGCACGTTGTGCACGCGTAATCCCCAAAGTTTTCTTTGTAGCAAAAGCGCGGTCAACACGGCGGTGGCAATGTCTCGGCGATCGTTCGAAACGGATGCGGCGTCTTCGGCATCCAGAACTCCGGCGATGAAACGCTTGCGGCTAGCTCCCACGAGAATCGGATAACCGAGGGTTTCCAACTGGTCGAGCCTGGCCACCAACTGCCAGTTTTGTTTCATGTCTTTGGCAAAGCCGAGGCCCGGATCGATCACAATCTTCTCTGCCTGGACTCCCGCTGCAAGCGCCGCGTCGATTCGCTCCTTGAGTTCGGCTGCGACATCGACGGCGACATCGTTGTAGGAGTTTTGGGTATCCATCACATCGCTAAATCCGCGCCAGTGCGAAATCACCAGAGTTGCGCCGGTCTTGGCGGCGACATCGAACATGCCTTCGTCGGCTAGACCGCCCGACACGTCGTTGATGATGCTAGCCCCCGCTTTCACCGCAGCCAAAGCGGTTGACGCGTTCATGGTGTCGATCGAAACCTCGATGTCGAGTTCGCGCCTGATGGCTTCGATGACCGGAACGACCCTAGCCCGTTCTTCTTCAACACTGACGCGTGCAGCGCCTGGGCGAGTCGATTCTCCACCAACATCGATGATGTTGGCCCCAGCTATTTGAAGCACGCGGGCATGATCTAAGGCGGCCTCGACGGTGGTGTATTCGCCGCCGTCGCTAAATGAATCTGGCGTGACGTTCAGCACACCCATGACGAGCGGTCGATGAAACATCATTTGGTAATGAGCCCCATGACTTCGGCGCGAGCGATCGGTTCGGCGTAGCAACCGCGAGCCGCCATTGTGACGGTGTTGGCTTCTGGTTGGCGGGCACCGCGCGAAACCACGCAGTGATGTCTGGCTTCGATAACCACAACAACACCTCGAGTGTTTAGCCCGGCCTCGAGCGCGTCAGCAACCTGCGCGGTTAAGTTTTCTTGCAACTGAGGACGCGATGCAACGATCTCAACGAGCTTGGGCAAACGGCCCAGCCCGATGACACGATCGCTGGGTAGATACGCGATGTGGGCGACCCCGGTGAACGGCAGCAGGTGATGCTCACACATCGAAACAAATTCGATGTCTTTGAGAATGACAACCTCGTTGTGCTCGGCTTCGAAAGTTTCGGCTAGCACCGCGGTTGCGTCAACGTTCACGCCTTTGAAAAACTCGGCGTAGGCTTCAGCAACCTTGGTTGGGGTGGCGAGCAATTCGGAGCGGTTTGGGTTTTCACCGATGGCAGCCAGAAGCTCAACCACGGCAGCTTTGACGCGCTCCGAATCCACCACTGCTACTCCTTGGAGGTTGTGCCAGCCGCCGGCTTCGCGGCCTTGGGCTTGGCAGCGCTTGCGCGACGCTTCGGTGCGGCCTTAGCGTTGTCGGCTTCGGCCTTTGCGGCTGCGGCCTCCTTTGCCGAAGTCGAACCCTTTGCTGGAATCGCAATCGGACCAACCTTCGACACCGGACGCGCCTTGCTCGAGAGCCACATGGTGCGCTTTGGTAATTTCTTGACACCCTTGAAGATCTTGGCGATCTGCTCCTGGTTCAGAGTTTCCTCTTCCATCAGGGCCTTCGCCATGGCATCAAGAACCTTGCGGTTCAGGGTCAGCGCCTTGTAAGCCTCGTTGTGTGCCTGCTCGAGAATCTGTCGCACCTCGATGTCAATCAGCTGTGCAGTCGATTCGCTGTACTCGCGAACGTGGCCCATGTCGCGACCGACAAACACTTCGCCGCCATCCGCAAATGAAACCGCGCCGACCTTGTCGCTGAAGCCATACTGGGTGACCATCTGACGAGCGGTCTTGGTTGCCTTCTCGAAGTCGTTGGATGCACCCGTGGTTGGGTCGTGGAAGACGATCTCCTCGGCCACACGTCCGCCCATTGCGTAGGCGATCTGGTCGAGCAGCTGGTTTCTCGAAACCGAGTAGCGGTCTTCGACCGGAAGCACCATGGTGTATCCAAGTGCGCGACCGCGAGGAAGAATCGTCACCTTGGTAACCGGATCGCTGTGGTTGAGCGATGCGGCAACCAGCGCGTGACCGGCCTCGTGGTAGGCGGTGTTTAGACGCTCGAGGTCTTTCATCAGGCGAGTCTTCTTTTGTGGGCCACCGATAACGCGGTCGATTGCTTCATCAAGTGTCGCTGCCGAAATCTGCTTCTCGTTCTGAAGAGCGGTCAGCAATGCGGCTTCGTTCAGCACGTTGGCCAGGTCGGCACCGGTGAATCCAGGGGTGCGTCGGGCCACAATCGCAAGGTCGACATCTGCTGCGATTGGCTTGCCTTTCGCATGAACCTTCAGAATCTGTTCGCGACCCTTCAGGTCTGGAGCACCAACGCCAATCTGTCGATCAAAACGGCCAGGACGCAAAAGCGCTGGGTCGAGGATATCTGGGCGGTTGGTAGCTGCGATCAAGATCACGTTGGTCTTCGAGTCGAAGCCATCCATCTCGACCAACAACTGGTTGAGGGTTTGCTCGCGCTCGTCGTTACCGCCACCGATACCAGCGCCACGGTGACGACCAACCGCATCGATTTCATCAACGAAGATGATCGCTGGCGCGCTCTGCTTTGCCTGTTCGAACAGGTCGCGAACGCGGGACGCACCAACACCGACAAACATTTCGACAAAGTCAGAACCGGATATGGTGAAGAACGGAACACCAGCTTCGCCAGCAACTGCCTTAGCGACCAGCGTCTTACCTGTTCCCGGAGGGCCGTAGAGCAAAACACCGCGAGGGATCTTCGCTCCAACCTTCTGGAACTTCTCTGGCTCCTTTAGGAATTCTTTAATTTCCTGAAGTTCTTCGATGGCTTCGTCGGCACCGGCAACATCCGCGAAGGTGACCTTCGAATCCTGTTTGTTCACCAGCTTCGCGCGCGACTTACCAAAGTTCATTACGCGGCTATTGCCGCCCTGAGCACCCGACATTAGGAACCAGAAGATGGCGCCGATGATGATGAACGGGAAGATGGTGCTCAACAGCGAAACATACCAAGGAGTGTTTGGGTTTTCGTCGTTGTAACCGTCGGTTAGGTTGGCCTCGGCAATCGCATCGACCACCTGCTGGCCGCGGAAGTAAACGAAATAGAACTGCACCTTCTTGCCGTATTCGGCATCGGCCGATTTGAGGGTAACGTCGACACGCTTCTCACCCTCATAAACCTTGACTGATGCGGCCTTGCCATCTTGGATCAGGCTGAGGCCAGTAGAGGTGTCAACCTGCTTGAATTCGCTGCCCGAGCTTAGCGATGAGCCGAGCATAAAAATGAAGGCGGCGAGAATGATCCATACGGCCGGACCTTTTAGCAGTTTCTTGAAATTCATAGTCGAGGCCGTGCCTCATCCTTTCGCGTCCAAAGATGAACAACTCTAAGGCTACCCGCTGACACCGGTGCCTAACAGGGCTGTTCGCTTAGAGAGTGAGGGCCCTGGGCGGGTAAATTTGGTTGCTCCCGCGAAGCACTGCCAGTGAGATTTAGGAGTAAACCGCT
>JBJTMF010000086.1:0-6638 GCA_046063405.1 Microbacteriaceae bacterium | reverse complement strand
CGCGTTCGCCAACTCGCAACGCAAGATTTATGGCGTGCAGTGGCACCCAGAGGTGAAGCACTCGCAGTTTGGCCAGAAGGTTCTCGAGAATTTCTTGCACAACGCTGCCGGAATCGCACCAACCTGGAACTCGGGCAGCGTTATTGCCGAGCAGGTTGAGAAGATTCGCGCACAGGTGGGAACCGACCGTGTGATCTGTGGTCTGTCGGGTGGCGTCGACTCGGCTGTTGCCGCAGCGTTGGTGCACAAGGCTGTGGGCGATCAGCTAGTTTGCGTGTTCGTCAACCACGGGCTACTTCGTCAAGGTGAGGCCGAGCAGGTTGAGCGCGACTATGTGGCTGCCACGGGCATCCGTTTGGTAGTTGTCGATGCTGAGCAAAAATTCTTGGATGCTCTCGCCGGCGTCAGCGACCCAGAAACCAAGCGCAAGATCATCGGTCGCGAGTTTATTCGCACGTTCGAAGAGGCGCAGGCTGCGTTGATCGAGGAATCGAAGGCCGATAACCGCCCGATTCGCTTCTTGGTTCAAGGCACGCTCTACCCAGACGTTGTTGAGTCGGGTGGCGGGGCGACCGCCGGCATCAAGAGCCACCACAACGTTGGCGGACTACCAGAAGACCTTCAGTTCGAGCTCGTCGAGCCACTGCGCACATTGTTCAAAGACGAGGTTCGCGCCATCGGCGCCGAGCTTGGTTTGCCTCACGAGATTGTTCAGCGTCAGCCATTCCCGGGTCCAGGTCTCGGCATTCGCATCGTAGGCGAGGTGAACAAGGAGCGACTCGACCTGCTTCGCAAGGCCGATGCCATCGTGCGCCACGAACTAACCAATGCAGGTCTCGACGGCGAAATTTGGCAGTGCCCGGTTGTCTTGCTCGCTGATGTTCGTTCGGTTGGTGTGCAGGGTGATGGTCGAACCTATGGCCACCCGATCGTGCTTCGCCCGGTTTCGAGCGAAGACGCCATGACTGCCGACTGGACTCGCGTGCCTTATGAGTTGCTGGCGAAGATTTCGAACCGCATCACAAACGAGGTCGAAGGCGTCAACCGCGTCGTGCTCGATGTAACCTCTAAGCCACCCGGCACCATTGAGTGGGAGTAACCCGCCATTAACTTGGCGTGTTTAGGGTCATGAGTGTGAAACCTAAAGTCTTTGGACATCGCGGTGCTTGCGCATATCGGCCCGAGAACACCATGGAAGCATTCAAGCTTGCCTACGACCAGGGCGTTTATGCGATCGAGTGCGACATCGTGCCAACCAAAGACCACGCGCTTGTGCTTCGCCATGAAAACGCTCTTTCTGGCACCACCGATGTCGCCTCCAAACCAGAGTTTGCGCAACTGAAGCGCGCTGGTTTCGTAGACGGACAAGCGGTTCAAGACTGGTTCACCGAAGACATGACCCTCGCAGAAGTCAAACAACTTCGCGCCATCGAGAGACTGCCAGACTGGCGACCGGGTTCGGCCGCCTTTGACGGGCAGTTCGAGGTGCCAACCTTGGCAGAGCTGTTGGCGGCACCGTTTTTGAATAATCGTGCGGTGATTCTCGAAGTCAAACACGGCGCTTACTTTGAAAAGCAGGGCATACCGGTGGTCGAGATCTTGAAAGCCGAGATCGATAAGAGCGACTGGCAGAACCGGGGCATTCGCTTCATCTTTGAATCGTTCAACTTAGACGTGCTAACTCGAGCCAGGGCTCTCTTGGGTGAAATCGGCGAATACGTGTTCTTAGTCGACCGCGACCACCTGCCCGGCAAGACGCGTTATGTAAGCGATGAGTTCTTGAGTGCTCTGGTGGGCAAAGTGCACGGAGTGAGTTTCGACATCGACCTTCTACTGGGCCAAAAACCCGCGTTTTCTAGTGCCGACTTTGGGTCGCCAACCGGGTTAGTCGAGCGCGCACACGCTCTTGGTTTCACCGTCTTTACTTGGACGGCGCGAGTGGAGCAGGCGCTGTATTCGGTCGAAGAGTACCTTCAGCATTTCATCGACACCGATGCCGACGGAATCTTCTCCGACCACCCCGATCTTTTGCTCAGCTATGTCGATGGTCACGCCTAAACTTGCCTAGTCATGACCCAGTTAGATTTCTTCTCCACGCCATCCGCAAGCAGTGATTCGCTGCTCGACGGGCTAAACCCGCAGCAGAAAGCGGCGGTCACTCACCGTGGGCCAGCGCTGCTTATCGTGGCTGGTGCTGGGTCGGGCAAGACCAAGGTGTTGACGCACCGAATCGCACATCTTTTGGCCAACAAAGAGGCGTGGCCGAGTCAGATTCTTTCGATCACCTTCACCAATAAAGCCGCCGGCGAAATGCGTGAACGTGTGCGTCACCTGCTCGGTGAAGATGCGAACGGCATGTGGCTGAAGACCTTCCACTCTGCCTGCGTGATGATTCTTCGGCGCGAAGCCGAGCGGCTCGGGCACGACCCCAACTTCACCATCTACGACTCGGGCGACAGCCGCGCCCTGCTGAAGCGTCTCATCAAGGAGATGGGTGCCGATATTCACAAGTTGACTCCGGCTCTGGTGGCATCCGTTATTTCGAATTCAAAGAACGAACTACACGACGCCGCCGACTTCATGCGCAATGCCGATGCTGCCGATCCGGCAGCGCGCATGATTGCCGAAATCTTCTCGCGCTATCAGTCGGAGCTTAAGCGCAACAATGCCTTCGACTTCGACGACCTCATTTCTGAGACGGTCTATCTGTTTCGCAACTTCCCCGAGGTGGCGGCTCAATATCAACGCAAGTTTCGGCACATTCTGGTCGACGAGTATCAAGACACGAACCACGCGCAGTATGCCCTGATTCGCGAACTTACCAAGCCGGTTCCGGCTCAGTTCGCCGAGGTGGATGCCCGCACTGGCGAGGTGATGGCTCCGGCCAGCCTCACCGTGGTGGGTGATAGCGACCAGTCGATCTATGCGTTCCGAGGCGCAGACATTCGAAACATAGTTGAGTTCGAAAAAGATTTTCCTGGAGCGAAGACCATTTTGCTCGAGCAAAACTACCGGTCGACTCAGCACATTCTCGATGCCGCTAACGCGGTGATTTCGCACAACTTCGATCGCCCAAACAAGAACCTGTTCACCGATCGAGGTTCGGGTGAAAAACTCACCGGCTACACCGGCTATTCGGCGCACGACGAAGCTCAGTTCATCGCCGACGAGATCAATCAGGCTCACCGTGAAGGCCGCAATTACGGTGATGTTGCGGTGTTTTATCGAACCAACGCACAGACCCGTGCGCTCGAAGAAATCTTCATTCGCGCCGGTGTGCCATATCGCGTCGTTGGCGGCACCAAGTTCTATGAGCGCCAAGAAATCAAGGATGCCTTCGGCTACCTGGTGGCAATCGCCAACGCGCGCGACGATCTCGCAACCAGACGAATCCTCAATGTTCCTAAGCGCGGAATCGGTGACGCCACCGAAACTCAGTTGGCCAGCTTTGCTGAAAAGAATGGCCTGTCTGTGCGTCAGGCTCTCGAATACGTTGACGACCTAGGTTTTGGGCCAAAGATCTCGGGAGCGATACGCGCACTCGCCAATCTTCTAAATGAGATTTCGGCAACCATCGAAACCGAACCGGTCGACATGGTGCTTAAGAACGTGCTGAACAAGAGCGGATACCTCGAAGCACTCAGAGCCAGCCGTGACCCACAAGATGAAGCTCGCGTCGAAAACCTCGAAGAACTCGTCTCGGTTGCCAAGGAATTCCAGCGCAATAATCCCGAAGGCAGACTCCCAGACTTCTTGAATGAAGTCGCTTTGGTAGCGGCGGCTGATGATCTCGATGATGAATCCGGAACGGTCTCGCTGATGACCCTGCATACGGCCAAGGGGCTCGAGTATCCGATCGTATTCTTGGCTGGCCTGGAAGAAGGTCTGCTGCCGCATCGAATGTCGTTCACCGTTGCCGGCGGAATGTCGGAAGAACGTCGCCTCTTCTATGTAGGCATCACGCGCGCCAAGGAACGGCTCTATTTGAGCCTCGCACTGAGTCGCTCACTCTATGGCGAAAGCGAATCTTCGACGCCGTCGCGATACCTTCAGGAAATTCCTCAGCATCTGATCGAATGGCGTGAATCCGGGGCTGGGCGAGGTGGCGTTCCACGCTCGTACACGCCGTCGATCGCCGAATCAACCGGCTTTAGAAGCGTCGAAAAACCAAAGACCGAATGGGCCGGCGCGATTACTCAGGTTCGCAACAACGAAGGGCTCCAGCTTGCGGTTGGCGACCTAGTTCAGCACGACGCCTTCGGCAAAGGAAAGGTGGTTTCGGTTCAAGGCGAAGGCACTAAGCAGACCGCCGAAATCAACTTCGGAAGCAACGGCGTGAAGCGACTTTTGGTGAAGGTCGCCCCCATCACCAAGCTCTAAACTTGTCTAGGTGCAATCGCACAAAAAGCCGAATGGAAAATCACAGTGGATCTATTTGAGTATCAAGCACGCGACCTATTTGAGTCGTATGGCGTTCCGGTTCTACAGGGCCTCATCGCCGATACCCCAGAAGAAGCCGAGGCTGCAGCCGCCAAGATTGGTGGAGTTGTCGTCGTAAAGGCGCAGGTTAAGGCCGGAGGTCGCGGTAAAGCCGGTGGCGTCAAGGTCGCTAAGACCCCGGCAGAGGCTCGTGAGCACGCCGAAAACATTCTTAAGTTGACCATCAAGGGTCACAAGGTTAACCGCGTGATGATCGCGCAGGGTGCTGCCATCGACCAGGAGTACTACTTCTCGGTGCTGCTAGACCGCGCCAACCGCACCTTCCTTTCGCTCTGCAGCGTTGAAGGTGGAATGGAGATTGAGCAGCTAGCCGAGGAGCGCCCCGATGCCCTCGCCAAGATTGCCGTAAACCCAATTGCAGGCATCGACCTATCCAAAGCCAAAGAGATCGCACTCGCCGGTCACTTTCCTGCGGAGCTCGCCGACAAGGTTGCTCCGGTAATCGTCAAACTCTACGAAGTCTTCGTCAAAGAGGATGCAACCCTCGTGGAGGTCAACCCGTTGGTTCTCACCAAGGATGGCGACATCGTCGCGCTAGACGGCAAGGTATCGCTCGATGAGAACGCAGAGTTCCGCCACGAACGCGCCGAGATGGAGCGTGACGTTCTTGATCCTCTGGAAGCCAAGGCAAAAGCTTGGAACCTGAACTACGTGAAGCTTGACGGTCAGGTGGGAGTTATCGGAAACGGTGCCGGACTAACCATGTCGACACTCGACGTTGTTGCCTACGCGGGCGAACGCCACGGCGGAGTCAAGCCGGCGAACTTCCTCGACCTCGGCGGCGGTGCCTCATCGGAGGTTATGGCTAACGGACTCGACGTGATCCTGGGCGACTCGCAGGTCAAGAGCGTTTTCGTAAACGTCTTCGGTGGAATCACCGCCTGTGACGCGGTTGCCAACGGCATCGTCGGCGCACTGACCAAGCTAGGCGCCACCGCATCCAAGCCGATCGTGGTTCGTCTCGACGGAAACAACGTCGTCGAAGGCCGCCGCATCCTGGCCGAATACGCACACCCACTGGTCACCGTGGCCGAAACCATGGATGAAGCTGCCGACAAGGCAGCCGAACTGGCCAACCGATAGACGCGCGAAGGAATAACAACAAATGGCTATTTTTCTAGACAAGAACTCGCGAATCATCGTTCAGGGAATGACCGGTAGCGAAGGCATGAAGCACACCACCCGCATGCTCGCCGGTGGATCAAACGTGGTTGGCGGCGTAAATCCGCGCAAGGCTGGCGAAACCGTAGAAATCGACGGGCACAGTCTGCCGGTATTCGGCACCGTAGCCGAGGCGATGGCGGCAACTCAAGCCAACGTATCGGTTTTGTTTGTGCCACCTGCTTTTGCTAAGGCTGCAGTGGTTGAGGCAATCGACGCCGAGATTCCACTTGCCGTGGTGATTACCGAAGGTATTCCGGTTCACGACGCTGCAGCGTTCTGGGCCTACGCAGGCGAGAAGGGCAACAAGACCCGAATCATCGGCCCGAACTGCCCTGGAATCATCACTCCTGGACAGTCGAACGCGGGAATCATCCCGGCGACCATCACCGGCCCGGGTCCGATCGGACTCGTTTCGAAGTCGGGAACCTTGACCTACCAGATGATGTACGAACTTCGTGACATCGGAATGTCGAGTGCGATCGGAATCGGTGGAGACCCGATCATCGGCACCACTCACATCGACGCACTCGCCGCATTCGAAGCCGACCCTGAAACCAAGGCCATTGTGCTGATTGGTGAAATCGGTGGAGATGCCGAAGAGCGCGCTGCCGCCTACATCAAGGATCACGTGACCAAGCCGGTAGTCGCCTACGTTGCCGGATTCACCGCACCAGAAGGCAAGACCATGGGTCACGCCGGTGCGATTGTTTCTGGTTCGGCCGGAACCGCTCAGGCCAAGAAGGAAGCCTTCGAAGCCGTCGGTGTGAAGGTCGGAAAGACTCCAAGCGAAACCGCAGCGCTCATGCGCGAGGTTTACCAGGCTCTCTAACCAGCCGTGGCAAAGAGCGCGTCGGGCAACAACAGAAGGCTTACCTTTCTGGTTGGTGCTTTGGATGCGCTCTTTGTCGTTTCGCTCACCTTCGTAACGCTCATCGCTCTCGGCACCACGCTTTGGCTCGTGGAGAACGACCCCG
>JBJTMF010000085.1:0-19481 GCA_046063405.1 Microbacteriaceae bacterium | reverse complement strand
GACATCGCACTTTGGCCACAACCAGGTGGTCTGAAGGACCTCGCTGACAACCTTGTTCCATTGAAGGATGTCTTTGACACCAGCACCGTAACCAGCACCCTAGTTCCAGGTTGGGACCAGCTTGCAGTGGTTGACGGCGAGCTATACGGTCTTCCAGTTTCCGCCAACATGAAGACCCTAGTCTTCTACAACCCAGCTGCATTCGCTGCTCACGGTTACACCGTACCTACCACCGACGCTGAGCTAACTGCCCTTGAAGAGCAGATCAAGGCTGATGGTTCGGGTTACCCATGGTGTGCCGGTATCGAGTCGGGTGGAGCAACCGGTTGGGCATTCACCGACTGGATGGAACAGTATGTTCTTGACTACAACGGCGCCGACGTCTACGCACAGTGGATCAAGGGCGACATTGACTTCGCTAGCCCAGAGGTAAAGAAGGCTGCCGACAAGGTTACCGAGCGTCTGCTTGCAGATGGCCAGGTTAACGGTGGCGGTGCCGGCATGGCTGCTGACTCGTTCGGCAACACTGCTCCTCTATTCGAAGAGGGTGGCAAGGCCAAGGGTCAGTGCTTCATGCTACGTCAGGGTTCGTTCATCACTGGCTTCTTCCCAGACGCCATCAAGGCCGAACTAGCTGCTGAGGACTACACTCACGCCGACGTATTCCCACTTCCAGCTCCAGAAGGTGCTCAGGCAGGTGTAATCGGTGGTGGTGACCTAGGTGCAGTATTCCAGGGTCACGTTGACGCCGATGTTGCCAAGGTTGCAGCATTCATCTTCAGCGACAAGGTGCTAAACAACATGGTCTCGAACGGCGCAATCTCGCCTCACAAGACCTTCGACCCAGCACTCTACCCGAACGCTCTGAACAAGAAGATCGGTGAGGCCATGGCCGCAGCTCAGGTCTTCGGCTTCGACGGCTCTGACCAGATGCCATCTGAAGTTAACGCAGAGTTCTGGGCTGCTGGAACCGACTACGTCGCTGGACGTATCACCTGGGATGAGGCTGCTGCGCGCATCGACGCGAAGTACTAAATCCCTCTGATACTCAGCAATGAGTCTCAACTGAAAACTGCTGCCGGGGGCCTAGCCCTCGGCAGCAGTTTTCACCAGACACAAAACGTGTCAAAGAGCGTATGCTCCAACTAGAACCACCGAAACACCCCAGCATCGGAGCTCAAAATGGATCCACTTCTGAGTGATGTCCTCTTCGGAATCCTTGCCGTCATCGTAGGAACGGCAGCAACCCTAGGTCTCTACTGGTTGCTCGATAAGGCAGTTCACCTTCTGCCGCCAAAAACTCAAGACAAGATCAAGTCGCTCGGCTTCTTGATTCCGGCAGCGACGTTGCTGATTCTGGTCTTGGTGCTCCCACTTCTTCAGACTGTCGTCTGGTCGTTCATGGACGACAAGGTTAAAACCTTTGTCGGCATCGAGAACTACGTCACATTGTTTAGCAGCCCCGACTTCTTGAGCATCCTGCTCAACAACTTCCTGTGGGTGCTGTTCGTGCCTGCGATCACCGTGAGCCTAGGTGTGCTCTTCGCTAACCTCGGCAACCAGGTTGGTCCGACCCGTGAAAAGATCTTCAAGTCGCTGATCTTCATGCCTATGACCATTAGCTTCGTTTCAGCCTCCACCATTTGGGGCTACCTGTACACCAACCCGGCTGCCGGTCGTCCAAAGATCGGTCTGCTTAGCGCCGTCGTTGAATTCTTTGGAGGGCAACCACAAAACTGGCTCCAGCTAGATCAAGGTCGCCTCAACAGCTTCCTACTCATGGCGGTAATCGTTTGGCTTCAGGTGGGCTACTCGATGGTGATCATTTCAGCCGGTATCAAGGCCGTGCCAGAAGAAACCATCGAAGCCGCCCGCATCGATGGCGCGAACGGCCTCCAAGTCTTCTTCCGCATCATTGTTCCTCAGATTTCTGCGACCATCATGTCGGTGTTTGTCACCGTGTTGATTCTGGTCATGAAGGTGTTCGACATCGTGCTGGCCATGACCGGCGGTAACTTCAACACCAACGTGCTGGCCTTCGAGTACTACAAGCAGTTCTTCGTAGACTCCAACCTCGGCCCAGCATCGGCTGTGGTCACCATTCTGTTGATCTTGATCGCGCCACTGATGTGGCTTCAGATCAGAACCGTACGTCACCAGGAGAGCCTGCGATGAAAACCATCCTCAACAAACTGGGTAAGTTCAAGATCGGCAGCACCCTGGCGCTGCTCATCCTGACTGGTATCTGGTCGATTCCAACCGTTGGTCTTTTGATCACTTCGTTCCGTCGCCGCGACCTCGCCGAGGTCTCGCCATGGTGGGATGCAATCTTTGATCCGGTAAATCAGGCCTGGTCGATCGATGCCTATGCAAACTCGCTTTCGAGCGGTGGCATGTTCGAGTCGATGGTCAACACTCTCGTAGTGACCATCCCCTCGGTCATCCTGCCTCTGCTGGTCGCTGCCAACGCAGCCTTTGCATTCACCTTCATGGAGTTCAAGGGTCGCGAAATTTACTTCGCAATCATTGTTGCTCTAATGATCATCCCGCTTCAGTCGGCACTGATTCCGGTGCTTCGTGCGATGGTGGCGTTCCAAAAGGCAACCCACATTCAGTTGACGGGTAGCTTCGCTAGTGCTTGGATCATCCACTGTGCTTTCGCGCTTCCGCTAGCCATTTACATCTTGCGCAACTACATGCTTTCGTTACCGTCGTCGCTCATCGAAGCGGCTCGCATGGACGGCGCGACCTGGTACCAGATCTTCTGGCGCTTGGTCATGCCAATGTCGGTTCCGGCACTTGCATCGTTCGCAATCTTCCAGTTCCTGTGGGTCTGGAACGACTACCTGATCGCCTTCATCTTTGTTGGTGAACAGAAATCGGTTATGACCTACCGCTTGCTGAGAATGCTGGGTCAGTACGGTGAAGGATGGCAGGACGTAGCCGCTGGCTCGTTCATCTCGCTACTGCTTCCGCTGGTGATCTTCTTCTCGCTACAGCGCTACTTCGTAAGAGGCCTAACCGCAGGTGCCGTGAAGTAAATTCGAATCAAAGAAGTGGCGGCGCTCTTAAGGGTGCCGCCACTTTCTTTTAGCGGTCAATCTCTTCGCCTCGGGTAGAATTTCATTCAATCGCGGATGAGGTCGGCCGACCCCCGTGTCAGATCAATCGTTAGGGCTTCACCTTGACTCCAACCGAACTTTCGGTAGCCATCGCGCGCAGCCTGGCAGCGCTGCAAGCTGCTGGCGCGCTCGGCGCTGGAGAGCTGCCAAGTGAAGTTGTGGTTGAGCGCCCGAAGAACCGTGACCACGGCGACTGGGCAACGAACGTCGCGATGCAGTACGCCGGCAAGTTCGGCACTAACCCGAGAGCTCTAGCTCAGTTGCTGGCGGATGAAATTTCAAAATTGCCAGAGATCGAGAAAGTAGATATTGCCGGTCCTGGCTTTATCAACATCACCCTCTCGGCGGCAGCCACCGGTTCGCTGGCTCAACAGATCGTCGAATCGGGCGCAAGCTTCGGTGGCTCATCGCAGTTCGCTGGCATGAACATGAATCTCGAATTTGTTTCGGCAAACCCAACCGGACCTATTCACCTAGGCGGCACTCGCTGGGCAGCCGTCGGCGACTCCTTGGCTCGCATTCTCGAGTCGCAAGGGGCCAAGGTTACTCGTGAGTACTACTTCAACGACCACGGAGCGCAAATCGATCGCTTCGCTCGAAGCCTGTTGGCCCGCGCTCGAGGTCTTGCTGCTCCAGAAGACGGTTACGGCGGACAATACATTCAAGACATCGCCGACCGCGTCTTGGCCGAAACCGCTGAAGACATCTTGGCGTTGCCAGATGAAGAAGCTCAAGAGCGGTTCCGTGCCGCCGGCGTTGAGTTGATGTTTGCTGAGATTCGCGAATCGCTCCACGATTTTGGTGTCGATTTCGATGTCTACTTTCACGAAAACTCGCTCTATGAATCTGGCGCGGTAGATCGAGCCATAACCCGTCTTCGCGAGAACGGTCACCTGTTTGAGCAAGAGGGCGCGCTCTGGCTGCGATCGACTGATTTCGGTGATGATCGTGATCGTGTGGTCATCAAGTCGGATGGCGACGCCGCGTACATCGCCGGCGATCTGGCTTACTACCTAGACAAGCGCGGCCGTGGATTTGACCGTTGCATCTACATGCTCGGCGCTGACCACCATGGTTATGTTCCTCGCATGATGGCGATGTGTTCGGCATTTGGCGACCAGCCGGGTGTGCACCTCGAAATCTTGATTGGACAGATGGTGAACCTCGTTCGCGATGGTGAACCGGTTCGAATGTCAAAGCGCGCAGGCACCGTGGTTACCTTGGAAGACCTAGTCGAGGTAGTAGGTGTCGATGCCGCTCGCTACGCGCTGGTTCGCTCGTCGATCAACTCACAGCTCGATGTCGATTTGGCGCAGCTGGAAAAGCAGACCAACGATAACCCCGTTTTCTATGTGCAGTATGCCCACGCCAGAACCGCTCAGGTGGCAAAGAACGCCGCCAGCCTCGGCGTCGATCGAAGCGAGTTCGATCCGGCGTTGCTTCAGCATCCGAGCGAAGAAGAGCTTCTTGCACAACTAATCGAGCTTCCTCGAGTTGTCGCTCAGGCCGCTGAGTTCCGTGAACCACACCGCGTGGCACGCTACCTAGAAGATGTCGCCGGCGCTTATCACCGCTGGTACGACAACTGCCGTGTCACTCCGATGGGTGATGCACCGGTAGAGACCATTCACCGCACTCGCCTGTGGCTCAACGATGCCGCTGGGGTTGTCTTGCGCAACGGGCTTTCCCTGCTTGGCGTCGACGCTCCGGAGCGGATGTAACCATGACTGATTTTTCACCGGCCTGGCTCGCCACTCCAACCGATCTAAATGCGGTGGATGCCAAACTCTGGCCAGCCAACTTCGCCCGCAATTCCGATGGCGAAGTGTCAATCGGAGGGGTTCCGGTCTCGGAACTGACCGCCCAGTTCGGGACTCCGCTCTATGTGCTAGACCAAGCTGATTTTTTCGCGCGGGCGACTCGAGTGAAGAGCGCTCTGGTCTCTGCGGCCGAGGGGATTGGCAGCACCGCGAAGGTTTACTACGCGGGTAAAGCATTTTTGAGCACCGAAGTTGCGGCCTGGATTCAGGAGCTCGGCCTCAATCTAGATGTTGCCTCTGGCGGAGAACTCGCTGCGGCACTTGCCGGAGGCATGCCAGCCGAACGCCTTGGTCTGCACGGAAACAACAAGTCTCTCGCCGAAATTGGTCGAGCGGTAGCCGCGGGCGTTGGTGCGATCGTCATCGACAGCGAAATCGAACTCGAGCGCATTGCGTCAGCCGCACAGGCTCAAGGTAAGCGCCAGGGTGTTCGCATTCGCGTGAACGCCGGTGTGCACGCCCACACTCACGAATTCTTGGCCACAGCGCGCGAAGACCAGAAATTTGGTGTTGCGCGAGCCGATGTGGCGGCGATGGTGCAGCGCATCCGCTCTGATTCTCATCTCGAATTCCTTGGCATTCACTCGCACATTGGTTCGCAAATCTTCGAGGCCGACGGATTCATCGAAGCCGCCCGCCGACTTATCGAATTGCACGCGCAGCTTCTAAAGAGCGGACCGGTTCCAGAACTTAACCTTGGTGGTGGTTTCGGCATCAACTACACAACAGCCGACCACGCTCCAGAGATCGAGACCATAGCCAACCGAATCGCAGCTGGAGTCAAGCAGGCCTGCGATGAAGCCGGCATCGGTGTGCCAATTTTGGCCTTCGAACCCGGACGTTACATCGTCGGACCAGCTGGCGTCACTCTCTACTCGGTTGGCACCATCAAAGATGTAGCCGTTACCGACGGACCTTCGGTCAAGGTGCGCAAATACGTGAGCGTAGACGGCGGTATGAGCGATAACGCTCGTCCGAGCCTGTATGGCGCCGATTACACCGCGCGCTTGGTTTCTCGCGCATCGATCGCGCAACCTGCACTTAGTCGCGTGGTTGGTAAGCACTGCGAGAGTGGTGACATCGTGGTTCGAGACGACTACCTGCCCGCAGACATCGCAGGCAATGACATCGTCGCGGTGGCCGCCACCGGAGCCTACTGCTACTCCTTGTCGAGTAACTACAACTTCCTGACTCGACCACCGGTGGTCGCGGTGCGCGATGGCGTGGCGCGCCTAATCATTCGCGGCGAAACCGAAGCCGACCTTTTCTCACGAGACGTGAGATTCCAGCAGCAATTTGAAACCCCAAGGAACGGCTAACTATGACCGTCATCGAATACCGCCCATTGCGCATCGCCCTGCTTGGAGCCGGGTCGGTGGGTGCGCAGGTGGCCAGACTTCTTCTCGAGAACAAGGCCGAACTCGCCGCCCGCGTTGGTGCCGAGCTGGAACTGATCGGTGTTGCCGTTCGCGACCTGAAGGCAAAGCGCTCGGCCGATATCCCTACCGAGCTCTTGACCACCGACGCTGAGAACTTGATCCTCTCTGCCGATATCGTGATTGAGGTTATGGGCGGGCTTGAACCAGCACGCAGCTACATCCTTCAAGCCTTGAACTCTGGTTCCGATGTCATCACCGCGAATAAGGCACTTCTAGCCACTCACGGAACCGAGCTGTTTGACACTGCAGAGCAAGTTGGCGCGCAGCTTTACTTCGAGGCCGCCGTTGCCGCCGCGATTCCAATCATCCGCCCACTGCGCGAATCGCTAGCCGGTGACAAAGTGAACCGAATCATGGGCGTCGTCAACGGATCGACCAACTACATCCTCGACCGCATGGACTCTCAGGGCGACACCCTCGAAGATGCCATGCAGGGTGCCACCGACCTTGGATATCTCGAAGCCGACCCGACTCTGGATGTCGAGGGTTATGACGCGGCGCAGAAGATTGCGATTCTTGCCGCCCTCGCCTTCCACACCGAGGTACCGCTCGACCACGTTTATCGTGAAGGCATCACCAAGGTGACCAAAGAGCAGATGACCGCTGCCAAGGAGAACGGCTATGTCATCAAGTTGTTGGCTATCGCAGAGCGAATCGCTGCGGATGCCTCAGGTGAACCAGGTGTCAGTGCTCGCGTTTACCCGGCTCTAGTTCCAAGGGAGCATCCTCTCGCGGCGGTGCGTGGCGCGTTCAACGCCGTATTCGTCGAGGCCGAAGCTGCTGGTTCACTGATGTTCTATGGCTCAGGCGCTGGCGGAACACAGACCGCATCGGCGGTCCTCGGAGATTTGGTTTCCGCCGCCAAGCGACACGTTGCCGGTGGTCCTGGACTAGCCGATTCGGTTCACGCCAATCTTCCGGTGTTACCAATTGACCGAATCTACACTCGCTATCAAATCTCGCTGTTGGCTAAAGACCAACCGGGCGTGCTTGCCAAGATCGCATCGATCTTCTCGGAGCACGGGGTGTCGGTTGAAACCGTAGAACAGTCGATTATCCGAGCGAGCGATTCGAAGCCAACCGCTAGTCTTTTGGTAGGAACACATGAGGCAACCGACGCATCGCTGTCGGCCGTTGTCGCCTCTCTCGCCGCCAGTGAAGCCGTCGAGTCAATCACCTCAGTTATCCGAGTGGAAGGTCTCTAATGGCACACCAATGGCGCGGAGTTATTCGCGAGTATTTCGACCGACTCGATGTAGATGCCAATACCAAGATCATCACTCTCGGCGAAGGCGGCACGCCTTTGGTCGAGGCCCCAGCGCTGGCCAAACTAGTTGGCGCTGCCGAGGTATATCTAAAGGTTGAAGGAATGAACCCAACCGGTTCGTTCAAAGACCGCGGTATGACCATGGCAGTTTCGAAGGCTGTCACTCACGGTGCTAAGGCCGTAATCTGCGCCTCCACCGGAAACACCTCAGCTTCGGCCGCGGCCTACGCGGCAGCTGCCGGAATTCAGTCGGTGGTTTTGGTTCCTGAAGGCAAGATTGCCCTAGGCAAGCTAAGCCAAGCGGTTGCGCACAAGGCTCAAATCCTTCAGGTTCAAGGCAACTTCGACGACTGCCTCGATCTTGCCCGCGACCTAGCCGAAAACTACCCGGTTCACCTGGTCAACTCGGTAAACCCTGACCGTATCGAAGGCCAGAAGACCGCCGCTTTCGAAGTCGTCGAGCGTCTCGACCGCGCTCCAGACATCCACGTTCTGCCAGTCGGTAACGCGGGTAACTACTCGGCTTACTTCAAGGGCTACCTCGAAGAGTTCAACGCCGGCGTCATCAAGCAGGTTCCTAAGATGTGGGGCTTCCAGGCTGACGGTTCGGCGCCTTTCGTATACGGAACTCCGGTTAAGAATCCAGACACCATCGCCACCGCCATCCGTATCGGCAACCCGGCATCGTACGACCTGGCGCTGAGCGCTCGCGAGTGCAGCGACGGCATGTTCGGTTCGGTGCTCGATTCAGAAATTCTTTGGATGCACCGTTTCTTGTCGCAAGAAGTAGGCGTCTTCGTCGAACCATCCTCGGCTACCGGAGCCGCGGGGTTACTCAAGCAGGCTCGTGCTGGTTTGGTGCCAGCTGGTTCGGTAATCGTAGTAACGGTTACCGGTCACGGACTTAAGGATGCCCTTTGGGCCCTCAAGGATGAGAACGGCGACGAGATTCAGCCAACCGTGGTTTCAAACCACGCTGCCGAGGTAGCAGAAAGACTTGGGCTGGTTTAGTGCTTCAGGTTGGTCGACGCGTCACGGTCAAGGTTCCTGCCACTTCGGCAAACCTCGGCCCTGGCTTCGACACGCTCGGCATGGCGCTCTCGTTTTATGACGAGCTGGTTGTTGAGGTCGTAACCACACCAACCTTCGTCGAGGTCATTGGCGAGGGTGCCGGTGAGGTGCCTACCGATGCAACAAATCTTGTGGTTCGCTCGATCGCTCACACGTTTGAACGTTTCGGGCAAAAGATGCCGAATCTCAAACTCACCGCACACAACAACATCCCGCACAGTCGAGGCATGGGTTCATCTGGTGCAGCGGTGGTTTCCGGAATCATCGCCGCCAAAGGGCTGCTCGATGGAATAGTCGAGATTTCATCTCAGGAGCTACTCGAGCTTGCTACCGAGCTAGAGGGACACCCGGATAACGTTGCCCCCGCACTTTTCGGTGGACTCACCATTGCCTGGGAAGACGAAGTCGGCCCGCACCACAAGAAATTGTTCGTGCACCGCGGAGTTTCACCTCTCGAGCTAGTGCCGAATCACAAGATGTCGACGTCTTTGGCCCGCTCGCTGCAACCGGAATCGGTTCCGCACGACGATGCCGTATTCAACGTCTCTCGATCGGCTCTGCTGATTGCCGCCTTGACTCAGAGCCCAGAACTGTTGCTATCGGCTACCGAAGATCGACTGCACCAGGATTACCGTGCGGCGGCGATGCCGGAGACCGAAGCAGTTGTTCAGCTGATGCGTTCGCACGGCCATGCCGCAGTGGTGTCTGGAGCCGGCCCGTCGGTTTTGGTGTTGGCGAGCGACCCGCTCCAACGCATCGAGGCAGCAAAGTTAGCCGAGAAGAATTATCCCCAGTGGCGCGCATTGTTGCTGGCGGTTGACTTTAAAGGTGCTACTGTTGTGGTGCACCAAGATTTAGCGTAGGTTCCGGCGGCAAGCGCCCCAGCCACGTTTGGTGAAATCCTCGCAAATTAGGCGATCACGCACACAGCGTGCAGGCACTGACAACCTCCCAACGAAATCGTCAGAAGCCAGAAGAAAAGAAAGAGTTACAAATACAAATGGATGAAATCCAGAACGAGACTCAGCCAGTACGAAAGAGCCGCCGAGTAACCGCAGAAACCGGTTCGGCCTCAACTGAGTCAACCCCAACTACCGAGGCCGCACCGGCTACTCGTAGCCGACGTGCGCGTTCAACTTCGAGCGACTCGGCTCCGACCGAAACAGCCAGTGCTCCTGCAGCTGCTGAGTCGAACTCGGCTCCTGCTAGCGAAGGTGGCGAGCGAAACAACAACCGCAACCGCAACCGTACCCGCAACAACAACTCCGAGCGTGCCGAAGGCGAGTCGAATTCCGACAGCGATTCGGGCGACCGTCAGGGTGGTGACCGCCAAGGTGGCGAGCGCCGCAATCGTGACTTCGACGACGACCGTCGCGGCGGAAACCGCAACCGCAACCGTAACCGTTACCGAGACCGCGACCGTCGTCGTGGCGGCAATGGCGGGGGAGACCGCGATGAAATCGAACCAGAAATCTCTCCAGATGACGTGCTAGTTCCGGTTGCCGGAATCCTAGACATTCTCGAGAACTACGCATTCGTGCGCACCACCGGCTACCTTCCAGGCCCAAACGACGTTTACGTCTCACTCGGTCAGGTCAAGAAGTACGGCCTACGCAAGGGTGACGCGGTGGTTGGCGCCATCCGTCAGCCTCGTGAAGGCGAAGGTTCTGGCCGTCAGAAGTTCAACGCCATCGTCCGCATCGACTCGGTAAACGGTCTAACCATCGAGCAGGCTCAGGCACGCGTCGAGTTCGGCAAGTTGACCCCGCTTTACCCACAGAGCCGTCTGCGTCTTGAGACCGAAGCCAACAAGCTTTCGACTCGAATCATCGACCTCGTCTCGCCGATCGGTAAGGGTCAGCGTGGTCTGATCGTTTCGCCTCCAAAGGCCGGTAAGACCTTGGTTCTGCAGGCAATCGCCAACGCAATCGCCAAGAACAACCCAGAGGTTCACCTCATGGTCGTGCTTGTCGACGAGCGCCCGGAAGAAGTTACCGACATGCAGCGCACTGTGAAGGGTGAAGTTATCGCCTCGACCTTCGACCGCCCTGCCGAAGACCACACCACGGTTGCCGAGTTGGCAATTGAGCGTGCGAAGCGTCTAGTCGAGCTTGGTCACGACGTTGTCGTGCTCCTCGATTCGATCACTCGACTCGGTCGCGCATACAACCTGAGTGCACCAGCATCCGGTCGCATCCTTTCGGGTGGTGTCGATTCATCGGCGCTATACCCACCGAAGCGCTTCTTTGGTGCAGCACGAA
The DNA here is from genome assembly GCA_046063405.1 of Microbacteriaceae bacterium. GTDB lineage: Bacteria > Actinomycetota > Actinomycetes > Actinomycetales > Microbacteriaceae > Rhodoluna. The sequence continues at coordinate 8,501 of JBJTMF010000085.1, read as the reverse complement.
ACATCGAAGACGGTGGCTCGCTCACCATCCTCGCCACCGCACTGGTCGAAACCGGTTCGAAGATGGATGAGGTTATCTTCGAAGAGTTCAAGGGAACTGGAAACATGGAGCTTCGTCTGTCGCGTTCACTCGCCGACAAGCGCATCTTTCCAGCCGTCGATGTCAACGCATCTGGTACCCGTCGCGAGGAGATGCTCATGGCTCCGGACGAGACCAAGATCATTTGGAAGCTACGCCGTGCACTAGCCGGTCTGGAGCAGCAGCAGGCACTCGAGCTGGTATTGAACCGCCTGAAAGAAACCTCGAGCAACGTCGAGTTCCTAATGCAGGTTCAGAAGTCGATGCCGGTTCCAAGCGGTTCTGACGGAGAGTAATGCTCGATTCAGTCCAGCCACTGCTGGCTGAACACGCGGCCCTCCAGGAACAACTCTCGGATGCCTCGGTTCACGCCAACCCAGCGCTAGCCAAGAAACTCAACCGTCGTTATGCCGAGTTGAGTGCGATCGTTGCAGCCTTCAATATGGTCAACCAGTTAACGGATGACCTTGCGGCAGCCAAGGAATTGGCCAAAGAAGATGACTCCTTCGCCGACGAGGTGCCAGCAACCGAAGAACGTTTGGTCACTGCTTCCGAGAAACTTCGTCGATTGCTGATTCCTCGTGACCCGGACGACGGCCGCGATGTGATCATGGAAATCAAGGCTGGAGAAGGTGGTGCCGAGTCGGCGCTCTTCGCAGCGGATCTGCTTCGCATGTACATCCAGTACTCCAACTCCAAGGGTTGGAAGACCGAGATTCTCGACAAAAACGAGAGCGACCTCGGTGGTTACAAGGATGTTCAGCTGGCAATCAAATCCAACGCGACGGATCCTGCCGAAGGCGTGTGGGCTCACCTCAAGTACGAGGGTGGCGTGCACCGCGTTCAGCGCGTGCCGGTTACTGAAACTCAGGGTCGCATCCACACCTCTGCTGCTGGAGTTTTGGTCTTCCCAGAGGTCGACGAGCCTGAAGAAGTTGAGATCAGCCAGAACGACCTGCGCATCGATGTCTACCGCTCGTCTGGCCCCGGTGGTCAGTCGGTAAACACCACCGACTCGGCAGTGCGCATCACCCACCTTCCGACCGGAATCGTGGTTTCGATGCAGAACGAGAAATCGCAGCTGCAGAACAAGGAAGCCGCTATGCGTGTGCTTCGAGCTCGAATCCTCGCTGCCCAGCAGGAAGCGATCGAGGCAGAACAGAGTGCAGCGCGCAAGTCTCAGGTCCGCACCGTCGACCGCTCCGAGCGCATTCGTACTTACAACTTCCCAGAGAACCGCATCGCCGATCACCGCACCGGTTACAAGTCCTACAACCTTGACCAGGTGATGGACGGCGCTCTAGAACCTGTGGTTCAGTCGGCGATTGCTGCCGATGAGGAAGCCAGATTGGCCGCGCTGAACGAAAAATGATTAACCTTTCGGAATTCATCGATGACGCAACGACGCGATTCGAGAATGCGGGTGTCGAAACTCCTCGTGTGGATGCCGAATTGTTGGTTGGTTTTGTCTTAGGGCTCACTCGTGGTGAACTGCAATCGGCTCTGATCGCTGGCACCCTGAACGCGAATCAAGAACAAATCGATACGTTGAACGCTTTCGTAACGCGTCGCGAATCCCGCGAACCCTTGCAGCACCTCACCGGCGAAGCGCACTTTAGAAACATCACTCTTAGAGTCGGCAAGGGTGTTTTTGTGCCCCGACCGGAAACCGAGTGGGTTACCTCGCTCGCCGTTGATGCGACCAAGGCATGCGCCGCACCGGAGCCAATCGTCTTTGATCTCTGCGCCGGTTCCGGAGCGATCGGCTTGGCCATCGCATCCGAAGTGCCAAATGCCAAAGTTATTGGCATCGAGAAATCTCCGGATGCATTCGTCTACACGAAAGAAAACTACGCCGCGATCGCTCCCGAAAATGGCACGCCGATGCTCGGTGATCTGAGTGAAGCACCGGCTCAGTTCGACGGCATTACCGACGTGGTGATTAGCAACCCGCCTTACATTCCCGCGCAAATGATTCCGGTTTATCCAGAGGTCGCGCTGCATGACCCCGGTCTGGCGCTTTACGGTGGCGACGACGGGCTCGATGTGGTGCGCGTGGTTAGCCAAACGGCCCAGCGTCTGCTTCGACCAGGTGGATTCTTGGTGATTGAGCACGCCGACATGCAAGGTGAGGCAGTGCGCAATCTACTATTGAATGACGGGTGGAAACAGGTTCGCACCCACCAGGATTTCAACGGCAGAGACCGCGCGGCCACTGCCACCAAATAGTCGAGAGGACGGCCCATGGAGCGCATCTACGACTGCTCAATCGACACCGACCTGCTCACCGGCATGCGTCTGGCCAAGGTCTCGTTGGGTCGGCAGGAACTTGTGGTTTTACCCACCGACACCGTATACGGGCTGGGCTGTGACGCTTTTTCTGCCAAAGCCGTTACGGCATTGCTGGCCGCCAAGGGCCGCGGGCGGCAATCACCACCCCCGGTGCTGATTCCAAACCTCAACACCATGCGAGCACTTGCAGAGTTTGTTCCAGAGGCTGCCCTGAAACTTGCCGAAACTTTTTGGCCCGGCGCACTCACCATGATTTTGCGCTCGCAGCCTTCGCTCAGCTGGGATCTCGGAGATACCGATGGCACCGTCGCTCTTCGTGTTCCCGACCACAAAATCGCTCTGGCCCTGCTCGAAGAGGTTGGCCCGATGGCCGTCTCCAGCGCTAACCTAACCGGCGAACCTGCCGCGGTCACCTGTGCCCAAGCCGAGGCTTACCTTGGTTCCAAGGTTTCCGTTTACCTGGATGGTGGAGCAAGCCCCAAGGGCGAATCCTCGACCATTCTCGATTTGACCGCGCTAACCCCCGAGCTGGAATCAGATCCGGACGCAGCCCGAGGGCTCATTCGCATCGTTCGCTCGGGAGCGCTCTCGGCTGCAAAGATTCGCTCGGTGGTCGGCGACCTCCTGGAGGTCAGCGCCTAATGCGCGCCTATCTTCTAATGTTTCTGATCGCCGCCGTGGTCACTTTCTTTTCCACCTTTGTGGTGCGCAAGGTGGCTGCCAAACGCAACCTTCACCTCGAAATTCGTGAGCGTGATGCCCACAAGATTCCGACACCTCGTCTCGGTGGCGTCGCGATGTACTTCGGCTTCCTGCTCACCATCCTGATCGCCTGGCCACTTGGCTGGTTCTCGGCTGTTTTTGCGAATCCGGGGCAGGTGATCGCAATCGTGTCGGCCGTAACCCTGATTACTGCCGTAGGTGTTTTGGACGACCTATTCGACCTTGACTGGATGCTGAAGCTGGCTTCACAGTTTGTGGTGGCGGGCATCATCGCTTGGCAGGGCGTGCAGATAGTTTCTCTACCGATCTCGGGGCTCACCATCGGCTCATTCGGGATCAGCTTGTTGGCCACGGTTTTCATCACGGTGCTGATCATGAACGCAGTGAACTTCATTGATGGGCTCGACGGCCTGGTTGCCGGTGTCGTGTTTATCGGAACCGCTGTGTTCTTCGCCTACACCTACCTGCTGGCTCAAGAGATCTCGCCGACGAACTACTTCAACCTTGCCGGTTTACTTTCGGCGATCGTCTTGGGCATGTGTGCCGGATTCCTTCCGCACAACTGGCGCCCCGCGAAGATTTTTATGGGGGATAGTGGCGCATACCAACTCGGTCTGTTGATGGCAACATCCGGACTCGCTGTCACCGGTCAGGTAGACCCGGGAGTGCTGACCCGTAATGACGTTATCCCGGCACTTTTGCCCTTGGTGCTGCCCCTCAGCATTCTGGTGCTGCCGCTGCTGGATTTCTCGCTAGCCGTATTTAGGCGTGTGCGTGCGGGCAAGTCACCGTTCAGCGCCGACCGCAAGCACATTCACCACCGCCTCCAAGATTTTGGACACTCGCACCTGGGCAGTGTCGTGGTCTTCTATCTTTGGACCACGCTGATTTCGACCAGCTGCCTGCTGTTCTACTTCGTTTCTGGACGAATCGTTGTCGCTTATTTCTTGGTCGGTCTCACCGGTTGCCTGCTGTACACACTTTGGCCCATCATCTCTAGACGAATGAAGAGGAACACATGATCAACCCGACCAACACCAATGACCTATTCAAGCTGGTCCTCAAGCAAGGAACACTACTGGCCGCCGCTATCGCCGCGCTTGGTGCGGGAATGGGCTTCTTGATCGCCGGTGAGAACGGCACCAACAGCGCGCTGATCGGTGCTTTGGTTGCATTCGTATTCAACGGATTCACGGCATTCACGGTGTGGCTCGGTGGCAAGTTGCCGCTTGGCGGATTCTTTGGTCTGGTGCTCGGCGGCTGGCTGGTCAAGATCATTCTGTTCATGGTCGCCATGATGTGGCTCAAGACCCTCGATTGGATTCACGGACCGACACTGTTTTTTGCCATCGTCGCTTCGATTCTCGGTGGTTTGACCATCGACGCGCTCGCCGTAAACCGCGCTCGACTAACTTTCGGTTCCTGAGCGCAAATTTCGCCGAATTTAGGGCTGATTTAGCCAAATTTCGGGGATTACCGCAGCGACTTTGCTGTTAGACTTTGAGCATCGCCACGAACTTTTCCGTGGTGAACCACACTGTAAATCGCCGCAAGACTTCTATGTCCTGCCCCGAAACAGGAGTTCGAGCTGTTTACTAACGCGTTGAGCCGAATCATTACTCTGGCCTCCACCGAGGAGTCTGGCAGCGGCTTCCACGCCCCGAGCATCGACGAGTTCTACCCAGAAATCATCGCCTTCGATGGCACACCATTCGCCATCAACCGAATCATGTTGATTCGTCTGATCGTGGTAACCCTGCTCGTCGTACTCTTCTGGTTGGTTACCAGCCAGTTCAAAAAAGCTCAGGCAACCAAGAATTTCGTTCCTTCGCGTTTCCAGCTGCTTGGTGAGATTGCCCTCAACTTTGTTCGCAAATCGATCGCTCACGACCAGCTCGGTCAAGAAAACGGCGACCGCTTCCTGCCGCTGCTGACCACCATCTTCTTCACCGTTCTCGGCATGAACATCACGGGTATCATCCCGGGCTTCAACATCGCCGGAACCTCGGTAATTGGTCTGCCAATCGTTTTGGCTCTCGCCGCATACGTGACCTTCATCTACGCCGGTGTGAAGCATCACGGTCTCAAGTTCTTCAAAATCGCAACCGTTCCTTCCGGTGTCCCGGTTGCATTCCTACCGCTCGTTTTCGTGATCGAGTTGCTCTCGACCTTCATCCTCCGACCGGTAACGCTCGCTCTTCGTCTAACGATGAACATGATCGCTGGTCACCTGCTGCTAGTGCTTTGCTTCTCGGCAACCAACTTCTTCATCTTCAACGCCGGCGGCATCTTCACCGCGTTCGGCGCTGGAACTTTCGTCTTCGGGTTCGTCTTTACTCTCTTCGAGATTTTGGTGGCGTTCCTGCAGGCATACGTTTTCACTCTGCTAACCACCGTTTACATCCAACTGTCGTTGGCAGATGATCACTAAAAACTAGCAACCGCTGGTTTTAAACACCGAAGGGAAATGAAATGGAATCAGTCCTAACTATCGCTCACTTGGGAGCTCTTGGTTACGGTCTAGCGGCTATCGGCCCAGGCATCGGCGTAGGTCTCGTTGTATCGAAGACCATCGAGTCGATTGCTCGTCAGCCAGAACTAGCCGGCCGTCTACAGGTCACCATGTTGCTAGGTATCGCCTGCACCGAAGCACTTGCGCTTATCGGTTTGGCCACCCCGTTCATCTTCGCTTAGTCAAATAAGCGTTCACTAAAGGATCTTTAGCGTGATTACAAGAATTCTTGCGGCGTCGGAGCCAGCTCCGAACCCACTGCTGCCAGAGTCGTACGACCTGTTCTGGTCGTCGGTTGTCTTTGTGATCCTGCTGACTTTCTTCTGGTTCAAAGTTCTTCCTAACTTCAAGAAGACTTTGGACGAGCGTACCGAGGCGATTGAGGGTCGTTTGGCAGCAGCCGAACGAGCTCAAGCCGAGGTCGCAGAGAAGACTGCCGAAATCGAGAAGGCACAGGAATCTTCCCGCGCCGAGGCTGCTGAAATTCGTGAGCAGGCTCGTGCTGAGGGAGTAGCCATCCTTGCCGAACTAAAAGAACAGGCCAACCAGGAAGCGGTTCGCATCACTGCGACCGCAAAGGCGCAGATCGAAGCCGAGCGTCAAGCCGCTCTCGTTTCGCTCCGCGCCGAGGTAGGCACTCTGGCCATCGACCTGGCTTCCCAGGTAGTTGGCGCCAGCCTCAAGAGCGACAAGGTTGCGACCGGTGTGGTCGACTCGTTCTTGGCTGAACTCGAAGCAGGCGAAAAGGCAAGCAAGGGCAAAGGCAAGTAATGGCAAGTTCAACCAGACAGGCGCTGGCGGCAGCGAAAGAAGCGGTTCAGCCACTTCTTAAATCGGCCGACCTGCGTTTCGCCGAAGAACTGTTCACCATGGGTGCAGCAGTTGCTTCGTCGATTCAGTTGCGAAACCTACTCTCTGACCCTTCAGGAGAGCCAAAGGTAAAGCAGGGAGCCCTCAAGGCCGTCTTCGGCAAGAGTGTTTCCGGCGATGCCTTGAACTTCGCAGCGACCCTGGCTGGTTTGCGTTGGTCAAAGGGATCCGACCTAGTTCAGGCATTCGAGCAGCTTGGCGTTTACGTCGTTGCTCAAATCGCCGCTAAGGCCGGAACCCTCGACCAGCTCGAAAACGAAATTTTCGACATTCGTCAGGTGGTCGACAGCGACCGTGAGCTTCAGGCTGCACTCTCATCGAGACAGGCTTCGCTTGACTCGAAGGTTGCGCTGGTCGCAAACCTTTTCAAAGGCAAGCTGCAAGCCAATGCCGCTCTCTTGCTGCGTTTTGCAGTAATCGGGTCGCGCCACCACAAGGTGAGTGCCGTCCTAGAGCAGTTTGGCAAGCAGGTATCCGAGGTTGCCAGCCGCGTGGTTGCAACCGTGACGGTCGCACAGGCGCTGTCCGCTGCCCAGCTCAAGCGTCTAGAGTCAGCTCTTTCGAAGAACTACGGCCAGGCCCTAAACCTAAACGTCGAAATCGACCCAAGCATCATTGGTGGTGTGAAGGTTCAGGTTTCGGGAGAAATCATTGACGGAAGCGTAGCTAACCGTCTAAACCAAGCAAAGTTGCAACTCGCCTAGGCGAACTAAGACCAACCGGGTTTCGGCCCAGAAGATAGAGGAACGAGATGGCAGATCTAAAAATCAGCCCGAACGAGATTCGTGACGCGCTCAAAGACTTCGTAAAGTCATACGAGCCAGCCAAAGCCTCGCGCACCGAGGTGGGCCACGTGATCGATGCCGGTGACGGAATCGCCCACATCGAAGGCTTGCCAAGTGCAATGGCCAACGAATTGCTCAAGTTCGCCGATGGCACTCTGGGTCTAGCCCTGAACCTCGACGAGCGTGAGATCGGTGCCGTTGTTCTCGGTAACTTCGAAGGCATCGAAGAGGGCATGGAAGTTCACCGCACCGGTGAGGTTCTTTCGGTTCCTGTCGGTGACAAGTTCCTCGGCCGCGTCGTTGACCCACTGGGTAACCCAATCGACGGCCAGGGCGACATCAAGGCCGACGCCCGCCGTGCACTCGAGCTTCAGGCACCAGGTGTTATGGCCCGTAAGTCGGTTCACGAGCCACTTCAAACCGGTATCAAGGCAATCGACGCCATGATTCCAGTCGGTCGCGGACAGCGTCAGTTGATCATTGGTGACCGTCAGACCGGTAAGACCGCCATCGCGGTTGACACCATCATCAACCAGAAGGCCAACTGGGAGTCGGGCGACCCTAAGAAGCAGGTTCGCTGCATCTACGTGGCCATCGGTCAAAAGGGTTCGACCATTGCGGCCGTGAAGGGCGCTCTAGAAGAAGCCGGCGCCATGGAGTACACCACCATCGTGGCTTCGCCAGCATCAGACCCAGCAGGCTTCAAGTACCTTGCCCCTTACACCGGTTCGGCCATTGGTCAGCACTGGATGTACGCGGGCAAGCACGTACTCATCATTTTCGATGACCTATCGAAGCAGGCCGAGGCCTACCGCGCCGTTTCGCTGCTACTTCGCCGCCCACCAGGCCGCGAGGCTTACCCAGGTGACGTCTTCTACCTACACTCGCGTCTACTTGAGCGTTGTGCAAAGCTAAACGACGAGCTCGGTGCTGGTTCGATGACTGGTCTTCCAATCATCGAGACCAAGGCGAACGACGTTTCGGCTTACATCCCTACCAACGTGATCTCGATCACCGACGGTCAGATCTTCCTTCAGTCCGACCTGTTCAACGCCAACCAGCGCCCCGCAGTCGAAGTCGGTATCTCGGTGTCGCGTGTTGGTGGTGACGCTCAGGTCAAGTCGATCAAGAAGTTTTCGGTAACGTTGAAGCTCGATCTCGCGCAGTACCGATCGCTCGAAGCGTTCGCGATGTTCGCATCCGGCCTTGACGCTGCCAGCCGACGTCAGCTCGCTCGAGGC
>JBJTMF010000084.1:0-3406 GCA_046063405.1 Microbacteriaceae bacterium | reverse complement strand
AACCGCAGATTCAAAGATGAGCGAAAGCGAACGACGAGTGTGACCGAGTGAGTCAAACGCGCCTGCCTTGATCAGCGAGTCGATTACCTTCTTCACGCAAACCTGGGAGGGCACCTTGTTCAAGAAATCGCTGAACGAAGTGAAGGCACCTTTTTCGGTACGGGCTTGGATGATGCCCTCAACCACGTTGGCTCCGACGTTTTTCACGGCATTTAGACCAAAGCGAATATCCACGCCGACCGCGGCGAAGTTTCCGAACGACTCGTTTACATCCGGCGAAAGAACCTTTAGTCCGCGCTTGCGCGACTCACTTAGGTAGAGACCGAGTTTGTCTTTAGAATCTCCGACCGAGGTCAGCAGCGCGGCCATGTACTCCGAGGGGAAGTTTGCCTTGAGATAGGCGGTCCAGTACGAGATCACACCGTAACACGCGCTGTGCGCCTTGTTGAAAGCGTATCCAGCGAACGGTAGCAAGGTTTCCCAAAGGCGATTCACTGCGTCGCTCTGGTATCCGTTTGCCAGCATTCCAGCCGAGAACGACTCGAAGAGTTTCTTCAGCTCGGCTTCATCCTTTTTACCCATTGCCTTACGAAGCACATCCGCTTCGGCGAGGCTAAAACCGGCCACCTTTTGAGCGGCAGCCATGACCTGCTCCTGGTAAATGATCAGACCGTATGTCGGGTCAAGAATTTCGGAGAGCGGTTCTTTCAGGGTCGCGTGAATCGGCTCGTTAGCCTGACGGCCGTTCTTTCGCAGCGCGTAGTTGGTGTGCGAATTTTCACCCATCGGACCCGGGCGGTACAGAGCGATAGCCGCCGAAATGTGCTCAAACTCACTCGGCCGTAGCAATCGCAGCAGCGTGCGCATGTTTTCGCTATCGAGCTGGAACACGCCCAAGGTATCACCGGCAGAAAGCAGTTCGTATGCCTTCGGATCGGCATCGAGATCGAGCTCTTCTAGTACTGGCGCGGTCTTCCCGTTATTGCGGATGTTCTCTAGCGCGTCATCGATCACCGTGAGGTTGCGCAGCCCCAGGAAGTCCATCTTGAGTAGGCCTAGTTTTTCGAGCGGCGGCTGGTCAAACTGAGTCACGATTCCGTCTTCGCCTTCGCGAGTCATGATCGGAATCACGTCGAAGAGTGGTTCGGCAGAGATGATCACACCTGCCGCATGCACTCCAGTGGAACGCTTAAGTCCTTCGAGCCCCTTGGCCACCTCAAACGCTCGAGCCGCCTCAGGGTCTTCGGCCACTAGCTTGCGGAATTCGGCGGCTTCTTTGAAGCGTTCCGCATCCGGATCTTCGACATCTTCTAGAGAAATGTCTTTACCTAGGACCATCGGCGGAAGTGCCTTGGTCAATCGGTCGCCCACCGCATATGGGAAATCGAGGATGCGGGCAGCGTCCTTGAGCCCGTTCTTAGCCTTGATCGAGCCGAAGGTCACGATTTGCGCAACCCGATCATCGCCGTACTTTTCGTTCACGTAGCGAATAACTTCTCCACGGCGGCGGTCGTCGAAGTCGACATCGATATCCGGCATCGAAACACGAGAAGGGTTCAAGAATCGCTCGAAGATTAGACCGTGCTTAAGCGGATCGAGTTCGGTGATCCCAAGGGCGTAGGCAACGATGGCACCGCCGGCCGAACCACGGCCAGGACCCACACGAATTCCCTGTTCGCGTGCCCATCGGATGAAGTCGGCAACCACCAAGAAGTAACCCGAGTACGCCATGTCTTTGATGACACCAAGTTCGTAGTCGGCCTGAGCGCGGTGGGTATCGGGAATCGTGCCGCCGAAACGCTTCTCAAGCCCCGCATAAACCTCTTTGGCAAACCAAGTGTCTTCGGTTTCACCGGCTGGAACATCAAACTTTGGCATCAGCTCGCGCTCACGCTGAGCGAACTCGACGTTGCACCGTTCGGCGATTTGGAGGGTGTTGTCGCAAGCCTCAGGTAGTTCGGCAAACAGCGCGCGCATCTCGGCTGGCGACTTTAGGTAATACTGCTCACCGTCAAACTGGAATCGCTTCGGATCGTTGAGCGACGAACCTGACTGAACCGCTAGGAGTGCATTGTGCGCCTCAGAATCTTGCGGGTGAATGTAATGCAAATCGTTGGTTGCCAAAAGCGGGATGCTCAGATCGCGCGCGATTTTTAGCATGTCTTGATAGGTGCGACGTTCAATGTCGATGCCGTGATCCATCAGCTCACAGAAGTAGTTCTCTTTACCGAAGATGTCTTGATAGGTTGCAGCCGCCTCACGAGCCGCGTTGTAGCCGGAGGTTCGCAGGAGCGTTTGCACCTCGCCAGAGGCGCATCCGGTGGTGGCGATGATGCCCTTGGCGTATTTCGAGAGGATTTCGCGGTCCATACGTGGCTTGTAGTAGACACCATCGAGGTAAGACTGCGATGAAAGCCTGAAGAGGTTGTACATTCCGGCGGTGGTTTCAGCCATGAGCGTGGCGTGGGTGTAAGCACCACCGCTCGCAACGTCATCGCTGCTATCGCCCGAATCCGACCAGCGCACGCGGGTGCGTTCGGTGCGTGAAGTTGCGCCTGGCGCCAAATAGGCTTCGATGCCGATGATCGGCTTGATGCCGGCTTTTTTCGCGGAGGTGTAAAAGTCATAAGCACCGAACAGGTTGCCGTGATCGGTAATCGCAATCGCTGGCATTTCCATTTTCGCTGCGGCAGCAACGAGCGGCTTGACCCTAGCCGCGCCATCAAGCATCGAATACTCGGTGTGCACGTGCAGGTGCACGAAGGAATCAGATCCGATGATGCACCTCCAAAGGCCGACGTGGCAGAAAAAGTAGTTAGGGCACTAAGAATAACTTGGCCACCGACGGTCTAAAGTCAGGCGTGCCGAATCAGTGCTGCGAACGCAGCTTATCGAGCACCTCTTGCAGCTCGGCCGGGTATTCGCTCGTGAACTTCACGGGCAAACCCGTGATCGGATGCTCGAACGAGAGCTCTTTGGCGTGCAGCCATTGGTGTTCTATGCCGAGTTTGGCCGCGAGTTTCGGATCGGCACCGTACATGGTGTCACCAACCAGTGGATGCCTAAAGGCCGAGAAATGTACGCGGATCTGATGGGTGCGACCAGTCTCGAGAATGATTTCGAGTAAGGCAGCGGATGCGAATGCTTCAAGCAACTGATAATGCGTTACGGACGGCTTGCCACCCTCTGCCACGGTGAACTTGAATTCTGCCTTCGGATGACGATCGATTGGGGCGTCGATGGTTCCGCTGGTTGGATCAGGATGTCCCTGAACTATCGCGTGGTAAACCTTGTGCACCGTGCGGTCACGAAATGCCTGCTTGAGTCTTGAGTAGGCTAACTCCGACTTGGCCACCATCATCAGTCCGGAAGTTCCAACGTCGAGCCGCTGAACGATGCCCTGCCG
>JBJTMF010000015.1:0-2304 GCA_046063405.1 Microbacteriaceae bacterium | reverse complement strand
AACCGCTGGCAGTTCTTGAACCAAAACCTTTTGGCTGCCAAGTTTTACCGCGGCGATTGCGAAAGCGAGACTGGTCATCAACACCAAACCCTGCGGCACCATCGCGATTATGCTTGCCAATGCGCCGACCAGTGCGTCTAGCCATTTGCCAGATTCGATGGCCTGCGTCCAGCCTCCGTTGGCTTGCATTTGACCGTTGAGGGCAATCAGGCTCAGCGGAACGAGTGCCCAGGTTATCCATCGGATGAGTTTGTTGATCGCCGATCGCAGTTCGGATTTCACCAGCGAGAACCCTCTAACTTCGCTAGTAAGGCGACCCGCATAGGTGTTGTCACCAACCACCGTGGCTCGCACGTAACCGCTACCGGCAACCACACTCGAGCCGGCAAAAAGCCGGTCTTGAGTTGCCTTTACAACCGGGTCTGACTCACCGGTGAGCAGAGATTCATCGACTTCGAGGTCATTGGATTCGAGCACCACGCAGTCGGCAGGCACCTGATCGCCGGTCGACAACACGAGAACATCGTCGAGCACAACATCGGAGACATCCACCGATGTCACTCGACCGTCTCGAACTGCCCGAGACTTTGGCTGATGCATCAGAGTCAGTGCATCGAGAGCACGTTTAGCGCGAAATTCTTGAACGATTCCGATCAGCGCATTCGAAACCACGGCCAATCCGAAAAGCGCGTCCTTCCATTGCCCCAAGATCAGCAGTAGCAAAAACGCGCCACCGACCACAGCGTTGAAGAGCGTTAAAAGATTCGCGCGCAAAATCGCCGAGAGACTTCGGCTGGTGGTTCGAGTAGCGCGGTTTGATTGGCCCGCATCGATGCGAGTGGCAACCTCGACACTGGTCAGGCCCAGCAAAACCGGTCGCTCGTTCATACCGCAATGCTATCTGGGCGTCATAAAAGGTCACTTGCCGAAACTTACAGACATACTTCGATTGCGGGTGAATGGGTTTTTTACGCTGTCTCTAACGGAAAACTACCCAGGAGAAAAAATGTCTGTTTTGAAAGAAGTCTTGACCGCCAACGCCGAGTACGCGGCAGGTTTTGGAGCTAAATCTGAGCTTGCACTTCCACCGGCTCGTGGCTTTGCAATTCTCACCTGCATGGATGCTCGACTCGACCCAGCCAAATACGCGGGACTCAGTGAAGGTGACGCGCACGTAATTCGCAACGCGGGAGGACGCGCATCTGATGACGCTATTCGGTCGCTGGTTATTTCTTACAAACTTCTTGGAACTAAAGAATGGTTCGTGATTCACCACTCTGATTGCGGCATGGAGTTCTTCACTGATGAAGTGATTCGCGGTCTGCTGGCAAACAGCCTAGAAACTGCCGCACTCGGCGAACAGGGTTTCTACGATGTCGGCACTGGTCCTGGTTCCGCCGAAGCTAAGTACATTGATTGGCTGACGATTTCGGATCAGGCGCAAAGTGTCACCGAGGATGTTGCGCGCATCAAGGCTCACCCGCTAGTCCCGGCTGGTATTCCGGTTTATGGCTACATCTACGACGTAAAGTCGGGGCGTTTGGTTGAGGTGCCTTCGGCAACTCAAGCCGGCAAAGCAAACTAGATTCATTCGCTAGCGGAGTCGGACCTTCTGGTTCGACTCCGCTTTTGTTTTTTGGCTTAGTCTGCTTGCATGAGTGATTTGAATCAGGTGGGCGATCAGGATGGCTGGCGCTGTTGGTTGTGCGATGAAGCGGTGGATCCGGATGCCTCGGTGAATTCTGACCTTGGCCCGAGCGTTGACAACTACGCCAGCGCCAAGAGCAAAAAAGGGAGCGGTTCGGTGGAACGCATGGCTCACCGCGCTTGCAACACAATGAAGGGCAAGATTGCGCCCGTCGTGGCTTGGTCGCCGCAGCTGGTACTAGGTGATCCGGCACCGATTTTTGAAACCGTTGAACGACTTTCGCGCAAGCCTGGCCGCGAACTGGTTGCCAACTGCGCGAGTGCTCAAGACGCCGAGGCGGCATCCGATTGGTTGATCGACCGTTTGTCGCGCTTGGCACCCGACCTAGATTTTGAGACCGTGATCAAACCCGGTGGTGGGCAGTACCTGTTGCAGTTGGTGTTGAACTAGCCGTTAGACGAACTTGGCGGTTTGGATCGCGATTTCAAGTTCTTCGTTAGTCGGAATCACAAGAATTTCGAGGCTTGAGTCGGCCGCGGCTATGCTTCGCGCAACTCGAGCGGTTGCCTTATTTGCCTCGACCGATAACTGCAAACCTAAGTGTTGAAGCCCACGCATGATTCGTTCGCGCATCGCCGAAGAGTTTTCGCCAACAC
>JBJTMF010000083.1:0-4521 GCA_046063405.1 Microbacteriaceae bacterium | reverse complement strand
TCATAAACGCGAAGCGCCATTAATTTCCTCTGTTCGGGGGCCTACCCCGAGCAGGGCAGGCCGTTAAAGCTGTTGGGCACTCATTTCGAGCTACTCATTTTTTGCCAACATCGTTTCTGCCTGTTCTATGTGTTTGATCAGATCCGAAGCGTCTAACGATCCGATTACCCGCAAAGCTCGACCGAAAGCCTTTCGATCGATCGCCTTGGCTAGGCACTCGGCGTTTTCGTGAAGCCACGCACCTCGACCCGGAAGCGATTTCGAGGAATCAGCAATCAGAAGAAACTGCTGGTCGATTACTCGAAGAAGTTGGGATCTAGAGGCACGTTGACGACAGCCAACGCAGGTTCTAACAGGTTCTATTGTAGACCCTCAGGTTCAAAGTGCCTAGAACTACTCGCCCTCGAGGATACTTTCAGGCTGAATGTCGATCTTGGCCCCGGTGAGATCGGCGGCGAGTCGCACGTTCTGCCCCTCTTTTCCGATTGCCAGCGAAAGCTGGTAATCAGGAACCAGGGCTCGCACGTGAGGTCGTCCGTCCACATCGGATGGAATCACAAATGCACTCGAAATCTTGGCAGGCGATAGCGCCTGTGCCACGAACTTCGCGATGTCTTCGTTCCAGTCGACGATGTCGATCTTTTCTTCGTTGAGTTCTGCCGAAACTGCGCGGACTCTCTGCCCCAGTGGGCCGATGCAAGATCCCTTGGCATTTACGCCAGGTTCGGTGGCGCGAACTGCAACCTTGGTGCGGTGGCCCGCTTCACGAGCAACCTGCATAATCTCAACGACGCCGCTAGCAATCTCAGGAACTTCCAAAGCGAATAACTTTCGCACCAGCATCTTGTGGCGGCGCGAAACCGTGATCATCGGCCCTCCTCGAGTGCCCTTCTCGACCTTGGTGATGTAAACGCGAAGCTTCTTGCCGTGAGAGTACTCCTCACCTGGCACCTGCTCTTCGGCAGGCAGTTGAGCCTCGAGCGGGCCGAGGTCGATGGCGATCATGTGCGGGCGAGTGCCCTGTTGGATGGTTCCCATGACGATGTCGCCAACTTTGCCGGCGAACTCACCCATGAGGCCTTCATCCGCAATTGCACGAAGACGCTGGGTGATCACCTGCTTCGCCGAGTAGGCGGCAATGCGGCCAAAGTTTTCTGGAGTAACATCGCGTTCTTCGCCGGCAGGCACACCGTTTTCATCTAGGTCGCGAGTGAAAATTTGCACGTGGCCGGTCTTACGGTCAAGGTAAGCGCGCGAGTTGATCGGGTCATCTTTGCGAAGGTTGATGCCTTCCGAGCGGTAGTAGGCGGCAAGAATCGCGCCTTCAATGATCTCTACGAGCTCGGAAAATGGAATTTCCTTTTCGCTCTCAAGGGCCTTCAGAACTCTCAAATCGATGTCCATTAGACGCCTCCTCAGCCACTAGTTAGTTATGAAAAGAACTTCATCAAGCTTTCGCTAAGCGAGTTCTGCTAGAGCCGATTCTAACCTGACCGCGCGTCGTTCGCCCGATCGCCTATCCCACAGGTCGATCTCACCGTTCTCCAGGCCCTTGCCGACGATAACGACGGTAGGAACACCGATTAGTTCGGCATCGCCAAACTTCACACCTGGGCTGACCTTTTGGCGGTCGTCGTAGATGACCGATTTTCCTGCCTCTTCGAGTTCGGCAACCAGCTTTTCGGCGGCTTCGTAAACCTCGTCGTCTTTACCAGCGGCAACGAGATGGATGTCGGCGGGAGCCACAGACGCAGGCCAAATAAGACCCTTTTCGTCACGATTTGCCTCGGCTAGAACGGCAACGAGTCGGGTGACGCCGATGCCGTAAGAGCCCATGGTGACGGTCACTAGCTTGCCGTTTTCGTCAAGAACCTTGAGGTCCAGCGCCTCGGCGTACTTGCGCCCGAGTTGGAAAACGTGACCGATTTCGATGCCACGGGCTAGTTCGAGCGGACCACTGCCATCCGGTGCGGCGTCTCCTGCACGTACCTCCGCAATGTCGGCAACGCCGTCGGCTTCGAAGTCACGACCCTTGACGAGATCAAAGACATGCTTCTGATCAATGTTTGCGCCGGTAATCCATGCCGTGCCGTCGACCACTCGAGGGTCGAGCAGGTAGCGGATTCCAGAAGTCGACTCAAGCCCGAGAATCTTCTGCTCACCGGCAACCGGGCCGATGTAGCCCTTGACTAAGGCTGGATTCTTGGCGAAGTCCTGGTCGGTAGCTGGCTCAACCTCGTTCGGAGCGAAGGCAACTTCGGCGCGTTTGGCATCCACTTCGCGATCGCCTGGCAAACCGACGACTACCAGCGAGCGCTTGCCCTCAGGTGAGGTCAACGCGAGAACCACATTCTTCAATGTGTCTGCGGCGGTCCATAGTCGACCGTCCTTGCGTGGAACATCACGATTGGCCAGGGCAACCAAGGTCTCGATTGTTGGAGTGTTTGGCGAATCGTGAACCACCGCGGGCGCTAGCCCATCGATAGGTTGGGAGGCTGGCATGGGAGTCTTGACGGCCTCTACGTTGGCGGCAAATCCGCCAGCGGAACGAACGAAGGTGTCTTCGCCGATCGGCGAAGGGCTAAGGAATTCTTCCGAAGCCGAACCACCCATTGCTCCAGCGTCGGCTTTCACGATGACGTATTCGACACCAAGTCGCGTGAAGATGCGCTCGTAAGCGTCGCGTTGAGCTTGGTAGGAGGCTTCCAGGCCTTCATCGGTGATGTCGAATGAGTAGGCGTCTTTCATGACAAACTCGCGGCCGCGAAGCAGACCAGCTCGTGGTCTTGCCTCATCACGATATTTGTTTTGAATTTGGTAAAGGCAAACCGGCAAATCTTTATAAGACGAGTACAGGTCTTTGACCAGAAGTGTGAACATCTCTTCGTGAGTCGGGGCTAGCAGGTAGTCGGCCTTTTTGCGGTCTTGAAGGCGGAACAGGTTGTCACCGTATTCGGTCCATCGTCCGGTGGTTTCGTATGCCTCTCGAGGAAGCAGCGCTGGGAAGAACACTTCTTGCGCGCCGGCGCGATTCATTTCTTCGCGGACGATCGCCTCAACCTTGTTTTTGACGGCCAAACCCAGCGGTAGCCAGGTGTAAATGCCGGGGGCGGCGCGACGTATGTATCCAGCACGAAGCAGTAGCTTATGGCTGGCAACTTCGGCTTCATTTGGATCTTCGCGCAGGGTACGCAAGAACAGATTTGAGAGGCGAATAGGCATAGAGGTTAGGTTACCAGCGAGAGGCCGCCAGCTTGGGTTATTTATCGGCGACTAGCACCTGTGGATTACCGACCAAAGCTGGATCCATGTCTGCAGCTAGTCGGTTTGCCTCTTCGATCAGGGTTGCGACGATCTGGTCTTCAGGGACGGTCTTGATGACTTCGCCCTTGACGAAGATCTGGCCCTTGCCGTTACCCGATGCGACACCCAGGTCGGCCTCACGGGCCTCCCCCGGACCATTGACCACGCACCCCATTACGGCGACTCGAAGAGGAACGGTCATCTTCTCGAGACCCTTGGTTACCTGTTCGGCGAGTGTGTAAACATCAACCTGAGCGCGGCCACAGGATGGGCAAGAGACGATCTCGAGCTTGCGTGGACGCAGGTTTAGCGATTCTAGAATTTGCGAGCCCACTTTGATCTCTTCGACGGGTGGTGCCGAAAGTGATACACGGATAGTGTCTCCGATGCCTTTAGCAAGAAGCGCACCAAAGGCTACCGATGACTTGATGGTGCCCTGGAAAGCTGGGCCGGCTTCGGTTACTCCTAGGTGCAGTGGCCAGTCACCGCGCTCAGCCAAGAGTTCATAGGCCTTAACCATCACGACCGGGTCGTTGTGTTTTACCGAAATCTTGAAATCGTGAAAGTCGTGCTCTTCAAAAAGGGAGGCTTCCCAGACGGCTGATTCGACGAGGGCTTCCGCGGTTGCCTTGCCGTACTTCTGCAGCAGGCGCGGGTCAAGCGATCCAGCGTTTACTCCAATTCGAATCGAAACGCCAGCATCCTTGGCAGCCTTGGCAATTTCGCCGACCTTGTCATCAAACTGGCGGATGTTGCCAGGGTTCACGCGCACCGCACCGCATCCGGCATCGATGGCTTGAAATACGTATTTCGGCTGGAAGTGAATGTCGGCGATTACCGGAATCTGCGATTTCTTAGCGATCAGGTGCAGGCGGTCGGCGTCGTCTTGGCTTGGCACGGCAACGCGCACAATATCGCAACCGGATGCGGTTAGTTCGGCGATCTGCTGAAGAGTTTCGTTGACATCAGTGGTTTTGGTGGTGCACATTGACTGCACCGAGATCGGAGCATCACCTCCAACGGCAACCTTTCCGACCATGATTTGGCGGGTCTTGCGTCGCGGCGCGAGGGTTGGCGGTGGCGACTTCGGTAAACCAAGATTCACGGCTGGCATGAAAGTTATCTCGCTTTCGGTGGTAACTCAACTAAGCATAAAAGGCTGGTCATCATTCCCAGCGGAGATCAACCTAGGGCAATCGGCTTTATGAAGTCCACAAG
>JBJTMF010000082.1:0-4317 GCA_046063405.1 Microbacteriaceae bacterium | reverse complement strand
CGAAAACGCAGGTTCGTTGAGAATCTCACTGGTGCGACGGTCTTGCCAAACAATCGCATTGGTTGGCGCCTTCAGGGTTTGTTTGTCCCAGAGCACAAGCGTCTCGCGCTGGTTGGTGATGCCGATGCAAGTAGGCGCATCCTCGCTTGAACCAATCTGACTCAAGGCCTGTTTGGTGCTTTCGAGCACAGCCTGCCAAATCTGTTCGGGATCATGCTCTACGTGCCCAGGCAACGGAAAATGCTGCTCGAATTCTTGGTATCCGCGAGCCAGGGTCTGCCCTGTCGCCGAAACGATGAGGCAGGTGATTCCGGTGGTGCCGGCGTCGATGGCAAGAATGCTCATTTGTCTCCCTGCCGAAAGGTTAGTGCACCATCGGGTCGAGACCCGGCGTCACGTCATCTGGTTTGAGCTGCTTAGATGGCCACTCGACGATCAACATGGCCGAGACCATAAGCGCGCCACCAATTATGGTGCGCAGCTGCAAAACCTCTTGGCCGGTCATAACCGCGAAGACGGCGGCAAAAATAACTTCGCTGGTGAGGATGATCGCCACACGCGAGGCATCCATGATCGACTGCGCCCAAGTCTGCACGAAGAACGCGATCGCGGTTGCGAAGATTGCGGTGAAGAAAATCGAGTTCCAAACGTCCTGGTCTGGTGGAACCTGGAAACCTGGGTCAGTCGGGTTGAAGAGTGCTCCGACCCAGCAAACCACCGCGACCGAAGCCAGTTGAATCACTGTCAATGCGTAGGTGTCACTCCCCGGGCTCCACTTGCCAAGCCCAACGATGTGAAGCGCAAACAGCACCGCGCAAACCAAGAGGCTGATCGTGCCGAAGTCGAAACCGAGACCACCCAGAGTAATAAAGGCGAGGCCAACGGTGGCCAGAGCCACGCTGATGCCAACCTTGAGTGACACCTTCTGCCTAAGCAGCAGCCAGGCAAACAGCGGGGTCAACACGATGTACAAGCCCGTAAAAAACCCGGTGATGGCGGCGGTCGAAAGCTCTAGGCCAATAGTTTGGGTGACATAGCCGAGACCTAGCGCAAGCCCCAAAAGTGATCCTCGCGCAAGAAATTTCGCGGTGATCGATTTGACCAATTGCGGTCGCGCCAAAAACATGATGCCGGCTGCCAGGGTGAATCGCAGCGCTAGAAAGTCAAAATACGGTTCGCGCTGAATGGTGTTTTTCATCCACACGAAAGCGAACCCCCACGATGCGGCAACCGTAATTAGTGCGATGGCCGCAACCGTGGTTTTCTTCATTCGGCAAGTCTATTTCGGCCCCAGCCGAATGGGCTTACTGCTGGTCGACGAGGCCCTGGCTGGTGATGCGGAACGGCGGGGTCTTCTCGCCTCCAGCAATCTCAACGGTCAGGTAGTTATCTCGAGGTGCCAACGGGCAGGTCGCGAAATCGGTGTAGGAACATGGGAAGTTTGCCGATTTGTTGAAGTCCATCGCCCACTTGCCGTTCTCCAGCCGGGTGGCGGTCACCGAACGACCGGTGCCGTAGCTGCTCTTGCCAGAGGTTCCGTCGCGGAAGATCACCCAGAGTGCGTCAGGGTCTGGTCGGTTGAAGCCTATGAGCTCGAGTTGTTCACCCTTCAAGTTGAACCGCAGGCGACCGGGCGAGTCGTAGCTATTGCCAAGGTCTCCCGCGGCCGAAGAAACGCCCACTCGCTGGGTATCTTCGATAAGTTCGGCCTCGACTTTGAGTTCGGGGTCGTAATCAAAGGTCGAAACACCACTGAAACGCTGGATGCCAGGCGCGTCGTTCTGGCGCGGACGCAGGATAACTCGGTTTCCTCGGCTCGCGATTTCTAAGACGCCGCCGGTCATTGGTTCATTGATCTCTGAACCCACCGGAAGCTGCCAAACTCGCTCGCCCGGCTGTTCAAAATCGATGGCGTGCACCTCGTGACCGATTGCCCACCAACTTCCGCTTACGTCATCGAAGGTCTGCGGATTTTCATCCAGCCAGCTGATGCTGGTCACCGCGAGGAATCCGGATGGGTTGCTCCACTGGCTGTTGCGTGAGTCGATCCAGGTTTGAAAGTCGTTCATTGCATTCCTTAGTTGATTTTGGGTGATTGAAGCTCTATTCCAGCGATGCGCCGTTTGCTTCCCTCGCCCTTGGTTAGGTGAAGCACAATCATTTGGCCGGGCTCTAACGCCTTGGCTGCTTTTATTGCATCGCGTTGAGCCGAAGTGGCATTCTTTGCCAATGTGTCGAGAATCGTCGGCAGCGCTGGACGGTGACTGCATAGAACGGTCGCCGCTCCGGTCGCAACCAATTTGTCAACTGTTCGAGCGGTGCGTTGAGGGCCATTCGCGTTTCCAAACTCCGAAAGCTGCCCACGCTCGATCAGCTTCAGCCCTTTCTTTCGAACGTATGGCATCACGGTATTTGCACACCTAGACCAAGGGCTGCTCACGACGGCTTTGATTCCGTAGGCAGACAAGATCGGCACCAAGGCTTGCGCCTGGTCTTGACCTGCGGGCAGAAGCGGGCGATGCGCCTCGTCTTTGGGCCACTGACCGCGAGGAGTTGCCTTGGCATGGCGCAATAAAATAAACGGCTTGGTGTAAAGAAGCCCATCCTTGTGAAGCGAGATCAAGGTCGTTAGAAAGCTCTTGTCCTGTTCGTAGGTCAGGAGCGTTTGAAGTTCATCGGGAGTTTTCCACTCGACCTTTTCGACCTCTTCGTCAGGCTTGAAGTTGCTCTCCGCAAGAGACTTGGTGCTCACGCGCGCCGCCCAGTAGTGAACCTCTTTATCTGCACCATTTGGAAGCAGGTATTTTTGAGTTCCGAGGTGCACACCCAGCTTGACCTTAAGCCCGGTTTCTTCTCGGATCTCGCGCACCGCCGCCTGCGGCAGTGACTCGCCTGGGTCTACCTTGCCTTTAGGCCAAGACCAATCACCGTAGCGTCGGCGGTGGATGACTGCCACGAGCAATTGCCCATCAACTTCACGCCAGCAAAGTGCGCCGGCTGCATAAACCGTCATTAACCGCGGCCTCGCTTGGCGGCGATGCGTCGCATGATTTCGTCTTGAACTTCGGTGAGCGGCTTGCCGGATTCGTCGAACTGATGGCGAGTCCACACACCATTCGCATCGAGATGCCATGATGCCGACTGGTCGGACATGGCCAGTTCAAAAAGCGCCTCGATCTCTTGCAAGTGATCTGGCTGTTGAAGATTTACCAAGGCCTCAACGCGACGGTCGAGGTTGCGGTGCATCATGTCGGCCGAGCCAATGTAATACCGAGGGTCGCCGTCGTTCACAAACGCGAAGGCGCGCGAGTGCTCTAGGTAACGGCCGAGCACCGAGCGTACTCGCACGGTATCGCTCAATCCAGGCACTCCCGGGCGCAACGAGCACATGCCACGCACAAAGATGTCTACCGGAACACCAGCCGCGCTGGCGTGGTAGAGGGCATCGATGATCTTTTCATCGACGAGCGAGTTGACCTTGATCTTGATGCCAGATGGTCGACCATTCTTGTGATTCTCGATCTCTACGTTGATGCGTTCGATGAGCCCATCGCGCACACCGTTTGGCGAAACCAGCAGCGATCTAAACGATGCTTCAGGAGCGTATCCGCTGAGCTGGTTGAACAGTCTGGTTAAGTCTTCACCGACTGCCTCGCGCGAGGTGAGTAGGCCGTAGTCCTCGTAGAAACGAGCAGTCTTCGGGTTGTAGTTTCCGGTGCCGATGTGGCAGTAGCGGCGCAGTTTGGTGCCCTCTTGGCGAATCACGAGCGATAACTTGCAGTGGGTTTTCAGCCCGACGATGCCGTATACAACGTGCACACCGGCCTGCTCCAGTTTTCTAGCCCAGGTGATGTTGTTCTGTTCGTCGAAACGCGCCTTGATTTCGACCAGAGCTAGAACCTGCTTGCCGGCTTCGGCCGCATTAATTAGGGCGTCGACAATAGGTGAGTCACCGCTGGTTCGATAAAGAGTCTGCTTAATGGCTAGAACCTGCGGGTCAGCGGCTGCTTGCTCCAAGAATGCCTGGGTCGAGGTGCTGAAACGCTCATACGGGTGGTGAACCAATAGTTCGCGCTCGCGCAGCACTTTGAAGATATCTGGCGATTCGTCATCGGTGGGTGCCAGATACCGGTTAGTAACAATCGGATGCGGCGGGTAGTGGAGCTCCGGGCGTTTTAGGCCTGAAACTTCGAACAGGCCAGTCAGGTCGAGTGGTGCGGGCAGGTGGTAGACATCCGAGGTTTCGACACCGAGTTCACGAACCAAAAGTTCGAGCACCGCCGGGTTTATGTCGTTAGCCACCTCGAGCCGCACCGG
>JBJTMF010000081.1:0-6491 GCA_046063405.1 Microbacteriaceae bacterium | reverse complement strand
GACCTTATTGGCCGCGATCTGCTCACCGTTACCGGATCCACCCAGAACAATTCCCAGCGCTGGCACTCCGGCGGCTTGATCTCTCACCACCGCGAGCGCGGCGTTAATGCAGAACGAGGGGTAGTCATCTAGCGGGTCATACGAGGTTGGCCCGTGGTCGAACACCTCGTGACCTTCGTTGCCGAGCGCTTCAATCAGGAAGTGGCTTAGGTCTAGCCCAGCGTGATCGGTTGCGATGTGAATGCGCATGGTTACTTCTTGCCCTTGCTCTTTTGCTTAGCCGCACTCTTACCTGCAGTAGGCCCGGTTTGGATGGTGGTGTAGGCGGTTTTCTTCAGAGATGGTTTGTTCTCATCGATTACCCAGTAAAAGGTAATGAAACCCGCGATGATGCCGGCAATTCCAACCACCGCGGCTGCAGCAATCAGTGACACTGCACCTGATGTGTCTACGCCCACCTTGGCTTCCGAGGTAATCCAAGCGAAGAACAAAGCAAAGCAGGCTGCTAAGAGCGCGCTGATGCCAAGGTTTAGGTACAGGCGCTTCTTGAGCACCCGATCACGGAAGAACCAGCCACCTATTGACCAAGCGGTAACCATCGGAAACATGAAGAAGACAGCTCCAAAAGTGACCGCATTGATCGCTTTACCGAAGTCAAAGAGAGTCAAGGCGTAGTAGGCAAAAACTAGAATCAGCGCGATGGCGAAGGTAGCCATCGACTCGACGAGTGGGCTGGGGCGAAGGCGCAAGATTTCTCCATCGATTGGGCGGTCACACTGCTATTAGGCTAGACGAAGATTGCCCCGTTAACCGACACAGGAGTCGTAATGCCAGGAGAAAACCTGACCCGTATTGAAGCGCAGGAACGTGCAGCGGTGGTGAACACCCACTCGTATCTCGTAGAGCTAGACCTAACCACCTCTGACGAGACCTTCCGCTCAAAGACAACCGTGAAGTTCTCGGCGACCGAAGGCGCATCCACTTTCATCGACGCCATCACTTCAAAGGTTCACTCGGTAACCCTAAATGGCGAAACTCTCGACCCAGCAGCCGTCTCGGATGGCGTGCGCGTGCGGCTAGCCAACCTGCAAGGCGAAAACGAATTAGTCATCGACACCGATGCTTTCTACATGCACACTGGCGAGGGCCTACACCGCTTCGTGGATCCAGTCGATAACGAGGTCTACCTTTACACCCAGTTCGAGGTGCCAGACTCGCGTCGCATGTTCGCGGTTTTCGAACAGCCTGATCTCAAGGCAACTTTCCAGTTTGTAGTCACTGCCCCAGCGCACTGGCAGGTAGTTTCAAACCAGCCATCGCCTAGCCCTGTTGCCGCTGGTGAAGGAAAGTCGACTTGGAGTTTTCAACCAACCCCTCGCATTTCTTCCTACATCACCGCGCTAATCGCCGGTCCTTATGTTTCGCGCCACGATTCCTTGGTTTCGTCAGATGGCCGCACAATTCCGCTCGGCGTCTACTGCCGCGCATCCCTCGAGGAATACCTCGAAGCCGACTACATGTTCGAAAAAACCAAAGAGGGTTTCAAGTTCTTCGAGAGCGTCTTTAGCTACCCGTATCCATTCGACAAGTACGACCAGCTTTTCGTTCCAGACTTCAACGCTGGAGCAATGGAAAATGCCGGTGCCGTGACCTTCACCGAAACCTACGTCTTCCGCGGTGTGGTTGCTGAGGCACTCAAGGAGCGTCGCGTCGTTACCATCCTGCACGAGCTCGCGCACATGTGGTTCGGTGACCTGGTCACGATGCGCTGGTGGAACGACCTCTGGCTAAACGAGTCGTTTGCCGAATACACCTCGCACCTTGCCGTGGCTGAGGCAACCGAATGGGTTGACTCGTGGACCACCTTTGCATTCAGTGAAAAAGCTTGGGCATACACTCAGGATCAGCTGCCTTCTACCCACCCAATCGTCGCCGAAATTCGCGACCTCGAAGATGTTCAGGTCAACTTCGATGGCATTACCTATGCCAAGGGCGCCTCGGTTCTAAAGCAGCTAGGCGCTACCGTCGGACGCGAGGCCTTCGAAAAAGGCGTGAGTGCTTACTTCAAGAAGCACGCGTTTAAGAATGCCGTGCTTGGCGACCTGCTAGACGAACTAGAAGTCACCAGCGGACGCAACCTAACCGAGTGGAGCGCTAAGTGGCTTGAGACCGCCGGCGTAAACACTCTGCGCGCCCATGTTGAGGGCAGCGAAGGAGTTATCACTGGATTCTCAATCGAGCAGACGGCACACGTTGACTACCCGACCATCCGCCCGCACCGCATGGCGATTGGTTTTTATAACCTGACCGACGGCGAACTTATCCGCACGCATCGCCTAGAACTCGATGTTGACGGAACGAGCACCAAGGTGGATGAACTAGTCGGTTTGGAACGACCTGATCTAGTTCTGCTCAACGACGACGACCTGACTTACGCGAAGGTGCGTCTCGACGCGCAGTCGTGGAAGTTTGCCCTAGAAAACCTAGCCAAGCTCAGCGACCCGTTGGCTCGCGCACAGGTTTGGGGTTCGGCTTGGGATGCCACTCGAGACGGCGAATCTTCGGCAACCGACTTCATCAATCTGGTGCTGAACAACGTCGCAACCGAGAATCAGGGAACGATGCTCATCACCCTTCTTCGCCAGTTGCTTACCACCACCAAGATCTACACCGCAGAATCGAAGCGACACGACGCGATTGTGGATGTTTGTGCGCGACTACTCGATTTGGCAAGCAAAGCCGAACCTGGGTCGGACAACCAACTGCTCTTCACTCGTTTCGCGACCTACTTCGCCGAGATCCCGGCACACGGTGATGTGCTCGAAGGTCTACTCAACGGCAGTGTCGTTTTCGATGGTCTAAAGCTCGACCAAGACATGCGCTGGGACCTCATCAATGGCCTCGTTATGGAAGGCCGTTACGCACTGAACGAGATCGAAGCCGAATTCGCCAAGGACAACACCGCTAACGGAGCGAAGCAGGCAATCATGGCCCGCACCTCGATCCGCACCGCGGAAGGCAAGAAGGCCGGCTGGGATGAGGTCGTATTCGACACGAGCCTCTCGAACACCGACATCAACTTCGGATGCCAGGGTCTGATTCGCAACCACGACACCAAACTGCTGGTTCCGATGGTCGATTGGTACTTCGACGCAGCGCTTCAGGTTTGGAACACTCGAACCTTCAAAATTGCGGAATACATTCTTCGCGGGGCTTACCCGTTCTACTTGGCCAACGAATCGCTTGCTTCACGCACTCGCGAGTTTGCCAACCGAGCTGAAGTCAAGGCAATCCCGGCGTTACACCGCATCATTCTCGAAAACCTCGACAGCGTTGAGCGAGCACTCAAGGCTCAGAAAATGGACAACTAAACGATGAACGAATTCTTGGCTGCACTGGTCGGGTTCTGGAACGACAACCAGACACTGATTCGAGTGGTTCTGGTCCTGCTCGGTGCGATAGTTCTACGCGCGCTGCTGCTGGCCTCAGTCAAGCGCATCGTTCGCGGCGTAGTAACGGGCGTTCGTGGTAAGAATGCAAACCGAGTCGACGGCGACTCCCCGATCGAGAAGGCGCGCGTGGTTCAGCGCACCACCACTATCGGCTCGGTGCTTTCAAACTTCATCACCTGGGGCGTGACCATCATTGCTGTGATCGAAATCCTGAGTGAACTAGGCGTTGCTGTTGGCGGACTGATCGCTGGCGCCGGAATCATCGGTGCGGCTCTGGGTTTCGGCGCACAGAGCCTCGTAAGAGACCTGATCACAGGCCTTTTCATCGTTTTTGAAGACCAATACGGCGTCGGCGATGTGGTTGACCTTGGTGAAATCAAGGGAACGGTGGATGCGGTTGGTCTTCGCGTTACCCAGGTACGCGACTTCGAAGGTACCGTCTGGTACGTGAGAAATGGCGAGATCGCTCGAGTCGGCAACAAGTCGCAGGGATGGTCTCGAGTTGTGCTTGATCTCGCGATCGATTCGGCCACCGACCGAGCCAAGGCAACAACCGCACTTTTGGCAGCGGCCGAGAAAATTACCAAAGACAAGGCCTTCAAAGCCGATGTTCTCTCGGCACCCGAGGTTTGGGGCGTTCAGGCATTCACCGGTGACGAAGTTGTGCTTCGACTGGTTCTGCAGGTGGAAGCCAAGTCACAAGACAAAATCGCCCGTGCTCTTCGAGAGTCGGTACTCACCGTGTCTAAGACTCAAAAGATTGCCCTCAGCTCGGGCAAGCAGTCGGTTTTTGTAAACCTCGCCAAAACCGCCAAATGAGCCACGAATTCGAAGACAAGAACCGGGTCGAAACGGTTCGAATCACAATGCCCTCCGGGCAAAAGGCTGGCGGCAACTTCTTCGAGCAGGTGGGTGGAAAGCCAACCTTCGAAAAACTTGTCAAGATTTTCTATGAAGGCGTAGCCGAGGATGATGTGCTTCGTCCGATGTACCCCGAAGAGGATTTAGGCCCAGCCGCCGAGCGGCTGCAGCTATTTCTGGAACAGTACTGGGGCGGTTCGAGCGCGTACCAAGAGCTTCGAGGGCATCCACGACTGAGAATGCGACATGCACCATTCAAGATCAACCCGTTGGCAAGAGAGCGTTGGCTACTTCACATGCGTAACGCGGTCGATCAGCTTGGCTTAGCCCCGCTAAAAGAGGCCGAGCTGTGGGCCTACCTAGATCGCGCCGCAACCGCGATGCTGAACACTTTCGACGACTAGGCGAAGCTTTTGGCCTGCTTGGCCAACACATGCCCGTGTTGACTACTGAGACGAACCCATCCTTCTGTTTCGAAGATTTCTACCTGCTCATTCTCGGTAAGAAATCCAAGCCCAGCCGCTACGAATGCAGCCCCGGTCGGCACCTTGGTGTGCGCCTCAATCGCTCGTCCCCAGATTTCACCGCGGATGCGAGCGGCAATTGGTCCGCCAACGGCCTCTGGAAGCGTGTCGGCAACTTCATCAATGCCCGCTTTTGCGATAGCCGTAATCTCGTTCTCTGAGATGTAGCCCGAGGCTACCCAGCCGGATCGTGGTGGGAGTACCCCAGCCCAAGCGGCACGTTCATTCGGCGGGAGTGAAATTACGGATGCGCGTTTATCCCAAATACCTTGATCGATAACCCTGGCCAGTCGATCCAACATGGCCTGAATGGACACCAGCCCTTCGACCTCTGCATCACTTTGCAGCGTGCTGGTGCGAAGGCCTAACACTGTTGGACCGGAGTCCATGATCCCGCCGGCGAAAATAGGTGCGACATAGGCCGCGAGAAGGTTTCCGTAGGCGCGGAGTCTCACCAGCCCGGCTGGGTCGAGTCTTTTGGCTCGATTGAGGAATGCCTGAAGGTCAATCGCCGTTTCAAGGTCCTGCAGTAAAAATTCATTCTTCATGTACCTGTCTAAACTAACCTGTGAAAACTGCTGATGGTGAAGGAGACCCGCAAATGTCTCAAGAAATACCTATCCCCGCCGATCCTTTAGCCGAGCTTATGGCCACGCTTGACCTGTCAGACGCTTCCGGCGCGCGCACGCGTGAAGATATCTTCATTGGCCCGTCTCAATGGATGCCTCACGGTCGAGTTTTTGGCGGCCAAGTTCTAGCCCAATCTTTGATTGCTGCCACTAGAACCGTCGAAACCCAGCGCTTTGCCCACTCGCTGCACGGGTATTTTTTGCGCCCGGGAGACATCAACCTGCCGATCACGTTCTCTGTTGACCGCCTTCGAGATGGTCGTTCGTTTAGCACGCGGCGCGTTCAGGCCTATCAAAATGGTGAACCAATTTTTTCGATGATCACCTCGTTTCAAGATATTGACGAAGGGCTGGAGCACCAGATCGAGATGCCGCAGGGTATTCCAGATCCCGAAGGTTTACCCAGCGCGGCCGATCTAATGGGAGACAATCCGCATCCGGTTGCCCAGTACTGGTCGAAGGCACGACCATTTGACATGCGACACGTCGACAGCCCGATTTATTTCGATGTCCAGGGTGAGCGAGTGGCCAAACAGGCTGTTTGGTTACGTTCGCTTGGCGCTATGCCAGATGATCCACAACTGCACCAAGCGGCGATGGCATATCTCAGCGACTACACGATCTTGGAATCCATTTATCGGCGCCACGGTGTGCCTTGGTCTTATCCGGGGCTAAAGACCGCAAGCCTCGATCACGCGATGTGGTTCCATCGTCCGGGGCGAGTCGACGAGTGGTTGCTTTACGTTCAAGACTCCCCTAGCGCTCAAGGCGGCCGAGGATTAGCGCTCGGTAAGCTCTACTCACGAGATGGGCAGTTGCTCGCAACCGTTGCCCAAGAGGGCATGGTTCGAGTGCCTACTGGCGAGTAGCACCGCGCTATAACTTCTGACTACTAGTCGCGAGTTAGACGTCGGTAGGTTGAACGATGAGGCTTTACAGCATCTGCACCTAGGCGCTCAATCTTGTTCGCTTCGTACGACTCGAAGTTGCCTTCGAACCAGTACCACTGGTCTGGGTTGTCGTCG
>JBJTMF010000080.1:0-2896 GCA_046063405.1 Microbacteriaceae bacterium | reverse complement strand
CTGGCTGCGTGACGGCGACCTCGCCAGCAACGTGCACGGTTGGCAGTGGACCGCCGGCTGCGGCACCGATGCCTCGCCCTATTACCGAGTGTTCAATCCCGTGCTGCAGGGCCTAAAGTTCGATCCGAATGGTGACTACGTTCGCAAATACATCCCAGCTTTGCGGCATCTAGAAGGCGCGGTTGCGCATCTCCCGTGGGAAGTTTCGGGCGGTTACGACCACGGATACCCGCAACGAATCGTCGACCACAATATCGAGCGTGCGGAGTCTTTGAATCGTCTAGAAGAGATTAAGCAGCGGCAGGTGAATTAGCGGGTCGACCGCAACCGCTACAAACAGCAGCGTCAGGTAACTAATCGAGCCGTGAAAGAGTCTCATTGGGTTTTCGACGCTGCCAGTTTTGCTCTGAACGTAGAGCTTGGTGGCGTCAAACAAGAACCATGCACCCGCGAGAGTCGCAATCAACGTGTAGATCAACCCCATGTCAGCTGCAGGAATCAAGAGCAAAGAAGACACCACTAGAGCCCATGAGTAAAGAGAGATCTGCACACCCACCACGGCCTGGCTACGGACGACTGGAAGCATCGGAACTCCGGCTGCCGAATAGTCTTCGCGGTATCGCATCGATAGCGGCCAGTAATGCGGAGGGGTCCAAAGGAAGATCACCAAAAAGAGCAGCCAAGCGGCCACGCTAAGCGAGTCGGTTACGGCCGCCCATCCGATTAAAACCGGCATCGCGCCAGCGGCACCGCCCCACACGATATTTTGAGGGGTTCGACGCTTGAGCAAGAGCGTGTAGATGAGCACATAGAACAGAATCGCACTCAGCGAAAGCATCGCTGCCAAAAAGTTTGTGAAGTACCAGAGCCAGGCCACTGACCCTAGACCGACGAGCCAGGCAAACCAGAGAGCCTCGGTCTTGGATAGGTCGCCGGTGACCAAAGGGCGGTTCTTGGTGCGCCCCATTATTTTGTCGATGTCCGCGTCAATGTAGCAGTTGAATGCATTGGCGGATCCGGCGGAAAGTGCGCCACCGATCAGTGTGGCTAGAACCAGCCAGATATCTGGAAAACCACCTTGAGCCAGGATCATTGTCGGCACGGTGGTGATCAATAAGAGTTCGATGACGCGAGGCTTTGTGAGCGCGAAGTAGGCAGCCAGCTTGCGAGCGAGCGACAAGCGTGGCGCAGTTGCATTTGCCGGTTGGGATTGAGTCATCAAGAACAAGTCTAAATCACCCCACTCGAGTCGCGTTTCGTGGCTGTCGAGGAGACACGGGTGTAGACTTTTGAACGAATCCGTAGCCGTTTCCGGCGCATTTTGGTTCATCTCGGCGACGGCGCCAATCACTTACGCGAAGTTATATCAAACTCAAGTTGAAGGAGCTGCCTTGTCAGCATTCGAATGGTCAGAACTCGACTCCAAGGCCGTTAACACGGCGCGTGTTCTTGCGGCAGATGCCGTTGAAAAGGTTGGCAATGGCCACCCTGGAACCGCAATCAGCCTCGCTCCAGTCGCGTACCTGTTGTTCAACAAGGTCATGCGCCATGATCCAAAAGACGAGCGATGGGTCGGTCGCGACCGCTTCATTCTTTCGGTTGGGCACTCTTCGCTAACTATCTACAACCAGCTTTACCTGCACGGTTACGGTCTCGAACTCGACGACCTCAAAGCTCTTCGCACCTGGGGTTCGGCAACTCCTGGTCACCCTGAATACGGACACACCAAGGGTGTCGAAATCACCACTGGCCCACTTGGTCAAGGCCTGGCCTCGGCTACCGGCTTTGCCTACGCCGCACGATTCGAGCGCGGACTTTTCGACCCTAAGTCGGCACCAGGCGCTAGCCCGTTCGACCACTTCGTCTACGTGATCGCCGGAGACGGTGACATGCAGGAAGGTGTTACCGCTGAGGCAGCATCGCTTGCCGGACACCAGCAGCTCGGCAACCTTGTTGTGATCTATGACAGCAACCAGATTTCGATCGAGGATGACACCAACATCGCCTTCACTGAAGACCTCAGTAAGCGTTACGAGGCATACGGTTGGCACACTCAGATTGTCGACTGGAAGAAGACCGGCAACTACGTCGAAGACCTCGAGGAGCTTTACAACGCCATCGAGAAGGCAAAATCGGTTACCGACAAGCCATCGCTGATCACCTTGCGAACCATCATTGGTTGGCCTTCGCCGAAGAAACAGAACACCGGAAAGATTCACGGTTCGGCGCTCGGAGCCGAAGAGTTGGCTGGGCTCAAAGCCGCACTCGGATTCGACCCTGAAAAAACCTTCGATGTCGCTCCAGAGGTTATCGCCCATACTCGCGGCTATCAGGTCTTCGCCGACCAGGTTCGTGCCGGATGGCAGGTTCAGTTCGACGACTGGGCCAACGCCAATCCAGAGCAGAAAGCTCTATTCGACCGCATTTCTGCCGGTGAAGTTCCTACCGAGCTCGAAGCAGCCTTGCCTAAGTTTGAGGGTGGCACCGAGATTTCGACCCGCGCTTCTTCGGGCAAGGTAATCAACGCAATCGCAAAGGTGATGCCTGAACTTTGGGGTGGCTCGGCTGACCTTGCCGAGTCCAACAACACCACCATCGAGGGAGCGAAATCATTCGTTCCGGCTGAGTGGTCAACTCACGAATGGACCGGAGACAAGTATGGTCGCGTTCTCCACTTCGGTATCCGTGAACACGCCATGGGCGCAATCCTGAACGGAATTTCACTGCACGGAAACACTCGAGTTTTCGGTGGAACCTTTGTGATCTTCAGTGACTACATGCGTCCGGCAGTTCGTTTGGCAGCGCTAATGGGCGTTCCATCGATATTCGTCTGGACTCACGACTCGGTAGCACTTGGCGAAGATGGCCCGACTCACCAGCCAATCGAGCAAATCGC
>JBJTMF010000014.1:0-2732 GCA_046063405.1 Microbacteriaceae bacterium | reverse complement strand
CGATAGCCCCGGTGCCGGCGCCGACGAAGTTTCCGGCCGATGAAATTCCCCAGGTGCCTAGCGTTGCGACCAGAAGAAATGCGCCGAGCGCAATCCACTTGTCGCGGTCGAAGAGTCGGCCGAGTTTGGCTAGGCGCAAGGTGTCGAAAGCCAGCACCAAGAAGATCACCGAGTAAAGAATCAGTGCCCAAGAAATGATCGTTCCGACAAATGGCAGAGTTACCAGCCAGATGACCCAACCCTTGTTGATCAAACCGAGTAGCAGAAGAAATGCGATCAAACCCCAGAGCGAAAGGGTAGCTCGAAGGCCGAATCGAGCGAACTTTCGGTTGCCACCCGAGAGTTGAGCAAGTCCGGGCACCAAAAGCGTGAACGCCAAGAGCCACCAAGCTCGGGTGCGAAGTTGCTCGGGTGTTGCCCGGTCTACGTTTCGAAACGGGCTGGAACTTGCGGCGGATGGCCTTGGCGGCAAAGAACTCACAGTTGCGACTTCAGCTTCGCGTTCTTCTCGGCGACCTGATCTTTGAGCGATTCACCGAACGCCGAAAGCTTGGCGCTCAGTTGCGTGTCGAAGGCTCCAAGGATGCGAGCCGCGAGGATGCCCGCGTTCTTCGCCCCACCGATCGAAACCGTTGCGACCGGAATGCCGGCCGGCATCTGCACTATCGACAGCAGCGAGTCCATTCCGTCTAGCTTGGCTAGCGGAACAGGAACACCGATCACCGGCAAGGTTGTGACCGAGGCCAGCATCCCTGGCAGGTGTGCTGCTCCCCCGGCTCCCGCGATGATCACTTTTAAGCCTCGACCAGCGGCCGCCTTGCCCCATTCGATCATTCGTTCTGGGGTGCGGTGAGCCGAAAGCACCTCGACCTCGGCTTCGATACCGAAGTCTTTAAGCACCTGAACGGCGTCTGACATTACGCTCCAGTCAGAGTCGGAGCCCATCACTACGCCCACCTGCAAGTTGGTCATGCGGGTTCCTTCACTGTCGCGTTCGAAATATTCAGCCCACCTGAGGGCACTAGGTAATTTTAGGCGCGAGTGGGGTTTTAGCCGCGAAGCAGCGACTGTGCCGCAGCGTTCGCCTGATCGACAGCGAGGGTGTATTCATCCGAGACCACGGTCACGTGCCCCATCTTGCGACCCTTGCGAGCGCTCTTGCCATAGGAGTGAAACTTTGCCTCGGGATGCGCCTTCATGGCTGCTCCAAATCGCGACACGAAGTCATTTACCTCGTCGACCCCAAGCAAATTCACCATCACGGCAACCTCGGCACGAGCTTCGGTCGAGCCCAGCGGAAGATCGCTAACCGCGCGTAGATGCTGCTCGAACTGACTGGTAGCCGAACCCTCTATCGAGAAGTGGCCGGAGTTGTGCGGCCTCATAGCCAGTTCGTTGATAAGCAGTCGGCCGTCCGTGCTTTCAAACATTTCTACCGCTAGCACTCCCGTCACGCCGAGGCCGTCGGCGACCCTGCGCGCGATTGCGGCGGCACTCTCGAGAGTCGCCGGTTCAACATTTGGGGCTGGAGCGATAACCTCGGCGCAGACGCCGTTTTGCTGGTTGGTTTGCACCAGTGGCCACGACCTGAACTCGCCAGAAGGTCGACGCGCTGAAAGCTGGGCCAGCTCGCGCACGAAATCGACCTTCTCTTCGGCTAGCAGACTGCCACCGACCGACTCGAGGATGTTCGGGCTGAGCCAATCTGCCGCATCGGCCGCCGATCGGACAACTCGAACCCCTTTGCCGTCGTAGCCGCCAATCGGAGTTTTCAGTATCGCGACCCCACCGTTTTGCGCGATGAAGGCCTCGAGCTGGTCGGCTGTTTGAATCGCAGCCCAAGCCGGCATCGGCAGCCCCAATTCGGATAGTCGCTCGCGCATGTGCAGCTTGTTTTGAGCAAAGGCGAGCGCCCTGGACGGTGGCTGCACGCTAAGTCCGCGGGCCTCGAGTTCATGCAAGACGGGCAGCGGAACATGCTCGTGATCAAAAGTTATGACATCTACGGTTTTGGCAAACTCCAGCACAACATCCAGCTGGTTGTAATCGCCAACCATGGATGTTCCAATCGCAGCCGAGGAACCTTCGGCCTCGGCCAATACTCGCAACTCAAGACCCAGGTGAATAGCTGGAGCAATCATCATTCGAGCGAGTTGACCGCCCCCGATGACACCGACAACCTTGGATTTTTTCACTGCGGTCATCCTTGCTCCTAGCCCAGCATTTTCTTAAGTTCAGAGGCCACGGTCTTGACTTTGGCCAAGCGTGCAAATTCGATTTCACCCTGGTCTGCGGTGACCAAAACCAGAGTCGACTTCGATTCGACTCGGACATCAACAATCTTCGACAGTGAGACCCTGCGAGCCCCACCAAGAAGACGATCTCGCACAAAGACGTTCGCGTTTGTTATCTCGAGCCAGGTGACCAGATACTTCAACAACGGAACAAACCAGAAGGCGGCGGCAATTGCGATAGCGACAGCATAGAACAGCGTGGTGAGCCAAGCAGCGGATGCGTCACTCGGCAACCGCGGGCCAATCGCTGTGAGCGCCGCACTCTCTGCGGCTAGCAGGACCATCGGTAGCACGAGCGTCGTGGCACGAGCTCGGATACGCGCATACCGAAACTCTGAAACGAAACCCGTTGAACTCACCTGTTAATTGTGCCGTAAGTGCATGATGTCGCCGGCAGCAACAGCTCGAACCGAATCCTCGTGATCAAACAGAACTTGC
>JBJTMF010000079.1:0-9915 GCA_046063405.1 Microbacteriaceae bacterium | reverse complement strand
CCCGAAGCGTATGTGCCTCAAACAGACACCTTCATCGAGAAAGACTCGAGCATTAACGAAGAGGTGGAGCGCCTGCGATATAAAGCAACCATGAGCCTGCTGTCGCGTCGTGATGTCATCGTGGTGAGCACGGTTTCGTGCATTTACGGACTTGGCGCGCCCGCCGAGTATCTAGATCAATCCATTGCGTTGCA
The DNA here is from genome assembly GCA_046063405.1 of Microbacteriaceae bacterium. Classification (GTDB taxonomy): domain Bacteria; phylum Actinomycetota; class Actinomycetes; order Actinomycetales; family Microbacteriaceae; genus Rhodoluna. Next base: position 9,721 of record JBJTMF010000079.1, on the reverse strand, counting down.
GGTTGGCGATCGCATCGACCGCGATGCTCTGATTCGCAAACTTGTCGACATCCAGTACAAGCGCAATGACATCGATTTTTCCCGAGGTAATTTCCGCGTCAAGGGAGACACGATCGAGATCATTCCTGTGTACGACGAACTCGCGACTCGAATCGAGTTTTTTGGCGACGAGATCGAGGCTCTTTACTCGCTTTCGCCGCTGACCGGCGAAATTCAGCGACAGGAGTCGGCAGTTGCGCTGTTCCCAGCGTCTTACTACGTTGCCCCAGTTGAACGCATGGCGGCCGCCATCGAAGGCATAGAAGAGGAATTGGTTTGGCGAGTCAAAGAGCTCGAAAGCCAAGGCAAACTGCTTGAGGCGCAGCGACTGAAGATGCGCACTACTTTCGATCTCGAGATGATTCGAGAAATCGGATTCTGTTCTGGAATTGAAAACTATTCGAGGCACATCGATGGCCGCGAACCTGGTTCTTCACCTTCCTGCCTACTCGACTACTTTCCCGATGACTTCATCACGGTTATTGACGAGTCTCACGTCACGGTGCCACAGATTGGCGCGATGTTCGAGGGGGATTCGAGCCGCAAACGAACCCTAGTCGAGCACGGATTCCGCCTACCATCTGCTCTGGATAACCGACCCCTCAAGTGGGATGAGTTTCAGCAGCGCGTAGGGCAGACCATTTACCTGTCGGCAACACCTGGAAAGTATGAACTCGAGCGCGGCGACGGGGTAGTAGAGCAGATCATCCGCCCTACCGGCTTGGTTGACCCGGCGATCGTGGTCAAGCCAACCAAGGGGCAAATCGATGATCTTCTAGAAGAAATTCGCGTCAGAACCGCAAAAGACGAGCGTGTTTTGGTGACGACGCTGACCAAGAAGATGTCCGAAGAACTTACCGACTACCTAACCGAGGCTGGGGTTCGCGTGCGATACCTGCACTCGGATGTCGACACTCTGCGACGCGTCGAGCTGCTTCGCGAGTTGCGAAGTGGCGTTTACGACGTGCTGGTGGGCATCAACCTGTTGCGTGAGGGTCTCGACCTTCCGGAGGTGTCGCTGGTTGCAATCTTGGATGCTGACAAGCAGGGGTTCCTACGCTCGGCTACCTCACTGATTCAGACCATCGGACGCGCTGCTCGTAACGTGAGTGGCGAAGTGCACATGTACGCCGATTCGATCACCGATGCCATGCGTAAGGCGATTGACGAGACAGATCGTCGTCGTGCCAAACAGGTTGCTTACAACAAGGAACGGGGCGTGGACCCTCAGCCGCTTCGTAAGAAAATCGCCGACATTACCGACGAATTGCTTGCCGAAGAGGCCGATACGGCCGAATTGCTCGAGAAGAACAAGAAGCGCCGACCACGCGATGGCTCGCCGGCGATTCCGGTGCGTTCACGCAAAGGAATCGCGAGTATGGCCTATGACGAGATCATGTCTGTCGTGGTCGATCTGGATGCCCAGATGAAGAGCGCAGCCGCTGAGCTGCAGTTCGAACTAGCCGCGCGCATCCGTGATGAAATCAGCGAATTGAAGCACGAGCTTCGCCAGATGGAAAAAGCGGGACACGCCTAGCATCGCAACCCTGAAGGTTAAACTCTTAGGGTGCCAAATCACCACGAAAACAAACTCTCCGTTCGCGGAGCACGCGTTCACAACCTCAAGAACCTGAACCTAGAAATCCCGAGAGACTCGCTGGTTGTTTTCACCGGTCTGAGCGGATCTGGCAAGTCATCGCTGGCATTTGACACCATTTTTGCCGAGGGTCAGCGTCGATACGTCGAATCGCTGAGCGCCTATGCCCGTCAGTTCTTGGGTCAGGTTGACCGACCGGATGTGGACTTCATCGAGGGGCTTTCTCCAGCGGTTTCGATTGACCAAAAAAGCACCAATCGGAACCCACGTTCAACGGTGGGTACCATCACCGAGATCCACGACTACCTTCGACTGCTTTGGGCTCGAATCGGAATACCGTTTTGCGCCGAGTGCGGAGAGAGAATCGTCAAGCAGACGCCTCAGCAGATCGTTGACCAGATTCTTGAATTTCCCGAAGGTACGCGCTTTCAGGTTTTGGCACAAATCGTCGACCAGAAAAAGGGCGAATTTGTCGACCTATTCCGAGACCTCATGGCTCAGGGTTACGCCCGTGCCGTGGTCGATGGCGAGGTAGTCACTCTGGCTGAAGCGCAGCCACTAAAGAAAACCTTTAAACACGACATTTCTGTCGTGGTCGACCGCCTGGTTTCGAAAGCAGACATTGTCGGGCGTTTGACCGACTCGGTTGAAACAGCCCTAAAGCTCGCCGGAGGCCGGATCGTGATCGACCTGGTCGACGAAAAAGGTCCGGCTGCTAAACGTGTGTTTAGCGAAAAAATGTCTTGCCCAAATGAGCATCCACTTAGCCTCACCGAAATTGAGCCCCGAACCTTCTCCTTCAACGCACCATTTGGAGCGTGCCCCGAATGTTCTGGTCTTGGAACCAAGATGGCAGTCGACCCTGAACTAGTGCTCGGCGACCCGCAAGCAAGCATCAATCAGGGTGTCTTGCTGCCGTGGTCATTCCAAGGCAAAGGCCTTATGAACTACCTGACCAGGCCACTGGTCTCACTTGCCGAAGAACTCAAATTCAGTCTTGATACACCGTGGAACGAGCTACCTGAAGAAATTCAAGACTGTGTGCTCTTCGGCAATAACTTTGAAATCAAGGTGCGCTGGAAGAACCGCTACGGTCGCGAGCTCAGTTACCGCACCGGCTTCGAGGGCGTGCTCCCATATGTTGAACGAAAATGGCACGAGACAGAAAGCGAATACGCTCGCGACAAGTGGGCGGGCTTCCTGCGAGAAATTCCTTGTCCTAGCTGTAACGGCACACGACTAAAGGCAGAGGTTCTAGCAGTCAAAGTCGAACAGAAGAGCATCGCAGATGTGGCGTCTATGAGCCTCGGTGAAGCGGTCAGGTTCTTCGCAGAAATTGAACTTTCAGAACGTGATGCCAAGATTGCCGCGCAGGTGCTGCGCGAAATTCGAGCGCGCCTCGACTTTTTGATGGCGGTCGGTCTCGATTACCTAAGTCTCGAACGAGCCGCCGGCACCCTCTCCGGGGGTGAAGCGCAGCGCATCCGCCTTGCAACCCAAATCGGCTCTGGCCTAACCGGCGTACTTTATGTATTGGACGAACCAAGCATCGGACTCCACCAACGCGATAATCGCCGACTCATCGACACTTTGGTAAAACTGCGTGACCTAGGTAACACACTGATTGTGGTTGAGCACGATGAAGACACCATCAAGACCGCCGACTGGATCGTAGACATTGGCCCAGGAGCTGGTGTCAATGGAGGCGAGGTCGTGCACAGCGGAACCTATGCAGAGCTCCTCAAGAACAAGCAGTCGGTCACGGGTCGATACGTGTCGGGTGAGCTACGGATTGAAACACCTAAGAAAAGGCGCGCCTTTGATCCGCAGCGAGTGGTTCGAGTAGTTGGTGCCCGTGAGAACAATCTGAAGAACGTTACCGCTGAGTTCCCGCTCGGATTATTCACCGCCGTCACCGGCGTTAGCGGTTCGGGTAAATCCAGCTTGGTAAACGATGTTCTGTTTTCGGTGCTATCGAACCAACTCAACGGCGCGAAGATTGTTGCCGGTAAGCACACCAGAGTTGAGGGCTTGGAACACCTAGACAAGGTGATTCACGTCGACCAAAACCCGATTGGTCGAACACCGCGTTCCAATCCGGCCACCTACACCGGAGTATTCGACCACATTCGAAACCTCTTTGCCGAAACTCAGGAGTCGAAGGCTAGGGGATACCTGCAGGGTCGGTTCTCGTTCAACGTAAAGGGCGGACGCTGCGAAGCCTGTAGCGGTGATGGAACTCTGCGCATTGAGATGAACTTCTTGCCAGATGTTTATGTTGCCTGCGAGGTGTGCCACGGTGCCAGATACAACCGTGAGACCTTGCAGATTCTCTACAAGGGCAAGAACATCAGCGAGGTGCTCGACATGCCGATCGCCGAAGCCGCCGAGTTCTTCGCACCGATAACCAAGATTGCTCGCTACCTAGAAACTTTGGTGGATGTGGGTCTCGGCTATGTGCGCCTTGGTCAAAGTGCCACCACTCTCTCGGGCGGTGAGGCTCAGCGCGTCAAGCTTGCCACCGAACTCCAACGTCGTTCCACGGGTCGAAGTGTTTATGTACTGGATGAACCAACCACTGGTTTGCACTTCGAAGATGTTCGAAAGCTTCTCCTCGTTCTCGATTCGCTGGTCGAGAAAGGCAACACGGTTATCGTGATTGAGCACAACCTCGACGTCATCAAATCGGCCGACTGGCTCATTGACATCGGCCCCGAGGGTGGCTCTCGCGGTGGTGAAATCGTCGGCATCGGAAGCCCAGAAACTCTGGCCAAGAATACGAAGTCCTACACGGGCGCTTTCCTTGCCGAGATTTTGGAGCAGAAGTAACCAAGATGGCCGACGAGCTCAGCTGGCGCCCAAAGACCGGTGAGATTCCCACCGCTCCGGGCGTTTACCGCTGGCTCGACGCCAAAGGCAGGGTGCTTTACGTCGGTAAGGCTAAAAACCTGCGCGCCAGGCTGAGTTCTTACTTCGCTCCGTTGGAGAGCCTGCACAAACGAACTCGCAAAATGGTGCAAACCGCTGTCGACGTCCAGTGGACCATAGTGAAGTCTGAGTTCGAGGCGTTACAACTCGAGTTCATGTGGATCAAAGAGTTTGACCCGCCATTCAACGTGCGCCTCAAGGATGACAAATCGTATCCCTACCTGGCGATTTCTCTGGCTGATGCGGTTCCCCGCGTATTCATTACGCGCAATCGAGAAATGCGCGGCGTAAAGTATTTCGGCCCTTACACAAACGCTTGGGCATTGCGCGAAACCTTGGACACCCTTCTAAAGGTGTATCCCGTTCGGTCCTGCTCGGCGGGGGTCTATCAACGCGCCAAATCTACCCAGCGAGCTTGTCTGCTTGCCGATATTGCCAAGTGCGCGGCCCCTTGCGTTTCTCGAATCGATCAGGCCGAACACCTGCAGCTTGCCAAAAACCTGGCCGAATTCATGGGCAAGGGCGATACGTCGCACATCGAAGATCTGAAGCGACGAATGTTCGAAGCATCCGCGCAAGAACAGTATGAGTTAGCGGCCTCGCTGCGCGATTCGGCAGAGGCACTCGATGCCGTTCTTGAAAAGAGCACCGTGGTATTCACCGACCACACGGATGCCGATGTCTTCGCACTAGCAGATGACGACTTAGCGGCAGCGGTCAACATGTTCAAGGTGCGCGGAGGGCGCATCCGAGGAGTTCGAGGTTGGGCGGTCGACAAAGAACTTCAACGCGATGCAAGCGAAGTCATGGAGTATGTATTGCATTCGTTCTACTCCGAATCTGACGCGGATGTGCCAAAAGAAGTTTTAGTTCCTGAAATCCCTGAGGATGCAGCGGCAATGCGGCGCTGGTTGTCTGAACTGCGCGGATCAAAGGTCGACCTTCGAGTGCCGACCAGGGGAGACAAGCGAGCACTGGCGGAAACCGCTTTGACCAACGCGAAACACGCGCTAATGCTCTACAAGAACCGTCGAACCAATGATTTCACCGCACGAGCAGACGCTCTGGCTGGAATCCAACGAGCACTCGGCCTAGAGACCGCACCGCTAAGGATCGAGTGTTTTGACGTCTCACACCTGCAGGGAACCAACGTGGTTGCCTCGATGGTTGTTTTCGAAGATGGTTTGCCTAAGAAAGATCACTACCGAAGATTCGCAATTGCCGAAACTACCGATGATACGGACTCGATTTATCAGGTTCTCATGCGTCGACTGAAGTATCTAAACAACCCAACTCTCGACGAAGGTCTCACCGATTCCACGGTGGGAAAGTTTTCCTACCGACCGGGTCTGCTGCTTATCGATGGTGGTCAACCCCAGGTCAGCGCTGCTGCCCGTGCACTTCGAGACAGCGGCATCAGCGACCTCGCAGTGGTGGGCATCGCGAAACGCCTTGAAGAACTCTGGTTGCCAGGGGCCGATTACCCCGTGGTGTTGCCACGCAGCAGTGACGAGATGTTCCTCATTCAGCGCATTCGTGACGAAGCCCACCGATTTGCTATCACCTATCAGAAGCTCAAGCGCAAGGCGTCGATCGCCAGTGAGCTAGAAACCATCGAGGGACTAGGCGACAAGCGCGTCAAGGCCCTGCTGAAACATTTCGGTTCGGCAAAGCGCCTCCGCCTTGCCTCCGTGGAGGAAATCTCAGACGTCAACGGAATCGGGCCGAACCTCGCATCGATGATTCACTCCGCCCTGCAAAAATCTGGCGAATAAGCCCAAATAACTTTTAGTAGAAAAACGCCTCTTCGGCGTGTCGGAAACGGCTAAACTCGACACGCAAGCCCGAAGAAGGACCAAAATGCCCGAACAAGAACACCAATTTTTTGTGGTAACCGGAATGTCCGGAGCGGGTCGTTCGACGGTGGCTAATGCCCTCGAGGACATGGGCTGGTATGTGGTCGACAACCTACCGCCACAGATGCTCGGGCCCATCAGTGATCTCTTCACTTTGACCAAGAATGCCAACGGCAGACTCGCCGTAGTTATCGACGTGCGAGGCGGTGAGCTCTTCGGCGAATTCATCACCCACATCGAAGCACTTCGGTCGCGCGAAATATCCCTACGCATGCTTTTCCTCGAGGCATCTGATGCAACCCTCGTGAAGCGTTTTGAATCGGTACGTCGCCCGCATCCCTTGCAAGGCGATGGAACGATTCTCGACGGCATCACTGCCGAGCGCACGTTACTTGCTGAAGTTAGGGGTCAGGCGGACGTCGTCATCGACACCTCTGACTTCAACATCCACCAACTTTCAACCAAGATCAGTGATGAGTTCCGAAGCGAAAACACCGCAAAACTCTCGGTCACTATCGAATCTTTTGGTTTCAAACATGGTGTTCCCGTGGATGCCGATCACGTAGCCGACATGCGCTTTCTTCCAAATCCGTTTTGGAATGAGGTGCTGCGTCCGTTCAACGGTAACGACCAGCCAGTTGCCGACTATGTTCTCTCACAGCCGCAGATCGAAGAATTCATCGATCACTACGTAGCCGGTCTCAAAATTGTCTTCGACGGCTACATGCGTGAAAACAAACGCTACGTCACGGTCGCCATCGGATGCACCGGCGGCAAGCACCGTTCGGTTGCCGTATCGCGCCGCGTAGCCGAACTACTTTCTGGCATCGAAGGCGTTGCTATCCACCTCAAACACAGAGACATCGGCAAGGAATAACCATGGCGCTGACTGCTGAAGTAAAAGACGAACTGGCCCGCATCGAGGTGACCAAGAAGGCATTGAGAAATGCCGAACTTGCCACCATCCTGCGTTTTTCGGGTGGTCTGCATCTGATTTCGGGGCATATCGTCATCGAAGCAGAACTAGACAATGCCCAAATCGCTCGTCGAGTTACCAAAGACCTGCAAGAGCTGTACGGCATTAAGAGTGAGCTAGCCATGATGGCTGCCGGCGGCATTAGACGCAGCACTAAATACATCTTGCGAGTTGTCCAGCAGGGTGAACTGCTTGCTCGCCAGACCGGCCTGCTTGACAGCCGTGGCCGCCCGGTTCGTGGTTTGCCAGCTGCTCTGGTGGCCGGTTCTATCGAAGAAGCTCAGGCGATCTGGCGTGGCGCATTCTTAGCCCACGGATCACTCACCGATCCTGGTCGTTCGGCTGCTCTCGAAGTGACGGCTCCGGGAAACGAGGCGGCTATGGCACTGGTTGGAGTTGCTAGACGCTTGAACATCGTGGCCAAGGCACGCGAAGTCAGGGGAGTGCACCGTGTCGTGGTTCGCGAAGGCGATGCCATCTCGGCGATGCTCACACACATGGGTTCACACACCCAGTTGCTGCGTTGGGAAGAGATGCGCCTTCGCCGTGAAGTGCGAGCAACCGCAAACCGTCTTGCCAACTTCGACGACGCCAATCTGCGCCGCAGCGCTCAGGCAGCCGTGGCAGCCGGAGCCCGCGTGGCACGGGCACTCGAGATCCTCGGTGATGACATTCCAGAGCATCTGGCTTATGCCGGTCAGCTGCGCCTTGAGCACAAACAGGCCAGCCTAGATGAACTTGGTCACCTATCGAACCCACCGATGACAAAAGACGCCATCGCCGGCCGCATCCGTCGCCTGCTGGCTATGGCAGACAAGCGTGCTGAAGACCTCGGAATACCGGGTACTGACGCATTTCTACCCGAAGACGCGGAATAAGAAAACCGCCTCAAAACTTATAGAAAATAACCGAACAAGGAGAACCCAATGAGCAAGTACACATTGCCAGACCTAACTTACGATTACGGAGCGCTAGAGCCGAACATCTCTGGTCGCATCATGGAACTCCACCACGACAAGCACCACCTGGCTTACGTAAACGGTGCCAACAGCGCTCTAGATTTGCTTGCCGAGGCGCGCGACAAGAATGACCTAACCTGGGTCAACAAATTGCAAAAGGACCTCGCTTTCAACCTCGCCGGTCACGTAAACCACACCGTGTTCTGGAAGAACCTCTCGCCAGAAGGCGGAGATAAGCCAGTTGGTGAACTGGATGCCGCGATCGACGAATTCTTCGGTTCATTTGACGGCTTCCGAGCTCACTTCACCGCATCCGCACTTGGTATTCAGGGCAGCGGATGGGCGATTCTGGCCTGGGACGTGCTTGGTGAGAAGTTGATCATCGAACAGCTCTACGACCACCAGGGAAACCTCGCGCCAGCAAGCATTCCGCTTCTGATGCTCGACATGTGGGAGCACGCTTTCTACCTCGACTACCAGAACGTGAAAGGCGAGTACGTCAAGGCATTCTGGAACATCGTTTCGTGGCCAGACGTGATGGCTCGCTTCGAGGCGGCTCGCAGTAAAACTGCTGGTCTCCTGCTAGTCTGATACTGACTTTTTGCTCCCAACGGCGCGCAGCAAAACTTTAATAAAACGCAGTTAAAACATGCGTCGATCTGGCGCTCAACCCAAATGGGAGAAATCTTATGGCTACTCGTGTTGGCATTAACGGCTTTGGCCGCATCGGACGCAACTACCTCCGTGCGGAGCTTGCCAAGGGCACCGATCTTGAAATCGTTGCTGTAAACGACCTATCCGACCCAGCCTCGCTGGCTCACCTACTCAAGTACGACTCGGTTACCGGCCGTCTGCCACAGGAAGTCACCGTTGATGGCCAGAACATCATCGTCGGCGGAAATGTCATCAAGGTTCTAGCCGAGCGCGACCCAGCAAACCTCGGATGGGGCGACCTAGGTGTAGACATCGTAATCGAGTCAACCGGTCGTTTCACCGACGCCGAGTCAGCCAAGAAGCACCTAGAAGCAGGTGCTAAGAAGGTTCTTATCTCGGCACCAGCGACCGGTGAAGACGGCACTTTCGTTATCGGTGTCAACGAGCACCTTTACGACCCAGCGAACCACCACATCATCTCGAACGCTTCGTGCACCACGAACTGCTTGGCTCCACTAGCTAAGGTCTTCAACGACACATTCGGTATCGAGAACGGTCTGATGACTACGGTTCACGCCTACACCGCAGACCAGAACCTACAGGATGGCCCTCACGGCGACCTACGTCGCGCACGCGCTGCTGCCATCAACATCGTTCCATCGTCGACCGGTGCCGCTAAGGCAATCGGCCTGGTTCTTCCAGAACTAAAGGG
>JBJTMF010000013.1:0-3447 GCA_046063405.1 Microbacteriaceae bacterium | reverse complement strand
CGCCAGGCAAAGCAAGATCGTGTTGATGCCTCCGATGAAGTCGAATCCACCAAACGCTCCGTAAATCAAAGGCGCAGTAACAATCAGACCGATGAGCGATGGATACCAAGGGTTGAGCAAGTTCTGCACCACCGGTGTAGCCTCGGCAAGAGACTCCTTTTTGGTCAACTGCGCGTACGCACCAGCGGCTGTCCAACCTAGCACCAACCAGGCGAACGGCGAGGAAGCCAGCGCAGACCAAATCATGGTCGGCCCGGTGACCATCAGTGGGCCGAGAACCTGAGGGAGATTCCCGGGAATCAGGGTTCCGAACCCAAATGCAGCTCCCAGAAGAAATACGAAAATCCAATAGATCGCAGGAAACGCGATTATGGAAACGTAGAGCTTAATTAGTTCAACGAGCACTTTTAGTGTCATTTACTCCCCCTCTTGCTGTTGCCCAAACTCTAGTGTCGAGTGCGCTGAGGCGCAATCGATTCGTTAGATTTCTTCTCGAGTTTGGCGCGCTCTTCGGCTTCGATCTGCGAATAGACCTCACGCTCTTTAGAGTCTGCTCGCAAGATCGAACGCATGATCACATAGAAAATGCCTCCGACCAACACAGGTGGAACCAGCGAGATTAGGGCATCGCCTACGGCTTCCCAAAAAGTCATTCGAACCTACTTCACCAGAGGGAACATGATGGTCTCTCGAATTCCGAGACCGGTCAACGACATCAACAACCGGTCGATGCCCATTCCCATTCCACCCGATGGTGGCATGCCGAACTCGAGTGCCTTCAAGAAATCTTCATCGAGTTTCATCGCTTCAGGGTCGCCGGCTGCGGCCAACTTAACCTGCTCGACAAAACGTTCCCGCTGAATGACCGGGTCAACCAGTTCGGAGTATCCGGTTGCCTGTTCGTATCCGCGAATGTAGAGATCCCACTTTTCTACAACACCAGGCTTGCTGCGGTGGTTGCGAGTAAGCGGCGAAGTGTCAACCGGGAAGTCCATGACGAAGGTCGGATTAACCAGGTCGCCCTTGACGAAGTGCTCCCAAAGTTCTTCGACGTATTTGCCGTGCAGCGGGTGATCGATCTCGAGGCCCTCCTTATCGGCAAGCTTCTTGAGCTCGGCGATCGGGGTTTCCGGAGTGATTTCAACTCCTGCGGCTTTCGAGAGCGATTCGAACATCGAGATGCGAGCCCATTGGCCGCCGAGGTCATTGATGCTTCCGTCTTCGAGCGTGACCTGGTGGGTGCCAAAAACATCCATCGCGGCGTTTTGAATCAGGCGCTGTGTGAGGTCGGCGATTGTGTTGTAGTCGCCGTAGGCCTCATAGGCCTCGAGCATCGCGAACTCAGGGCTGTGAGTGCGGTCGGCACCCTCGTTGCGGAAGTTTCGGTTGATTTCGAAAACGCGATCAATGCCCCCAACAACGGCGCGCTTCAAGAACAACTCCGGGGCGATGCGAAGAAACAGCTCGGTGTCGAACGCGTTCGAGTGGGTCTTGAACGGGCGAGCCGATGCGCCACCGTGAATGGTCTGCAACATCGGAGTTTCTACCTCGAGGTAGGCGGCCTCGGCAAAAGTCTTGCGCATCGAAGCCATGACCTGCGAACGAATCTTGACCACTTCGCGAGCACGATCGCGCACGATCAGGTCGATGTAACGGTGACGAACTCGGAACTCTTCACCGAGTTCGTTGTGAAGGTTTGGCAGCGGGCGGATGGTTTTGGCAGCCATTTTCCATTCGCTGACCAGGATGCTGAGCTCGCCACGCTTCGAAGTGATTACCTCGCCAGCTACAAACAGGTGATCTCCAAGGTCGACGAGTTCTTTATAAAGTTCGAGTTGCTCTTCGCCAACCTTGTCGAGAGAAAGCATCGCCTGAATTCGCTCGCCAGAACCAGCCTGCAGCGTTGCAAAGCAAAGCTTGCCGGTATTGCGCTGGAACATGACGCGGCCGGCAATGGCGACCTGTTCGCCGGTGGCGACATCCACTTCTAAATCTGGGTAGGCGGCGCGAACCTGGTCGATGGTGTGAGTGATTGGCAGCGAAACCGGGTAGGCGTCGCCGAGTGCATTCAGGCGCTCGCGCTTTTCGAGACGAATGGCGATCTGTTCTGGAAGATCTTGCTCGTCTTCGTGCTCGATTGGCGAATCGCTCATGCGTCCTGCTCCCGAATTTCGATGATCTGGTTGTCGATGAGTCGAACTCCGCCAACCTTGGCCGCAACAATCCCCAGGGCTTCACCCTTGAACTTATCGTTAACCGGTTTGAATAGTTGCGGATCGACTACCGCTAGGTATTCAAGTTTAGCCTCGGGTTCACCGGCAAATAGGGTGTTGCCCGCCTCGATGCAGAACGATGCCGGCAGCCCATGCTTGGCGGCAAAGTCGACGGCCCGCAACGCTTTCGAGATCACGGTTGCAGTTTCACGCTGGGCCGGGGTGAGGTAACGGTTTCGGCTCGACATAGCCAACCCCGACTGCTCCCGCACGGTTGGGGCCACAACAAGTTCAACATCCCGATACTTAGCGCCGATCAGCTTTCGAACCATGAACACCTGTTGGGCGTCTTTTTGCCCAAAAACCGCGACATCCGGATCAACCAACTGAAGCAACCGGCCAACCACGGTGAGCATGCCATCGAAGTGGCCTGGACGAGCAGCGCCTTCAAAGGTGCTTCCGATGATGCCTGCTCGCTCGGTTGGCTTGCCTGGCTTCCCATCTGGCGGATAAACCTCGGCCGCGCTCGGCGCAAATACGATGTCACAGTTGCGAGTTTCAAGTGCTTCGCAATCTGCCTCTAGCGTGCGGGGGTATTTATCGAAATCTTCACCCTCGCCAAACTGCAGTGGGTTCACAAAGATGCTCACAACTACGAGTTCGGCCTTTTCGCGGGCAATATCAACCAGGCGCAGATGACCTTCGTGCAATGCACCCATGGTCGGCACAAATCCGACGCGCTTGCCCTCCGCTTTTGCGGTTGCGACGAGCTGGTCTAATTCGGTGGCGCTGTGAACGAGTTTCATTAATTGCCTTCCGGCTGATCGTCTAGGTCACCGATGAGGGCATCCGGATCGAGCGGGTGGTGCCCATCGGCAAGGGCGGATTCCACAGCGCTGCGCACGCTTGGTGCGATGATTCCCCGCGAGTTTTCGATTCCAACGGAGTCGAGTAGCCCGATTGCTTGGTTGACCACCATCGCTGAGAAATTAGTGGCTACCTCAAACGCTTCGGCGTATGCCTCACGCTGGTCTTCCGCGATGATCACCGGCTCGGCACCCATCTCGATAACCAGTGCTTGAACGATTGGTAGGGCAACCTTGGGCGCTGAAACTCCGCAAACGGATTCACGAAGCCGAGCCAGATCAACGCTCGTGCCGGTAAACCTCATCGCCGGATGAATCGCCAGCGGAATTACTCCCTGCTGCGATGCGGAGCCGAGCACCGAGTAACC
>JBJTMF010000078.1:0-12954 GCA_046063405.1 Microbacteriaceae bacterium | reverse complement strand
GTTGAGCGAAGAAGTGCTCACGATTGGTGGGGTTGGAAGCACGGTAAACGAACGAACCACCGGCGTTGCAGCAGAATAGCTTGAGTTTCCGGCCTGCGACGCGGTGATCTCACAGGTTCCGGCAGCGACCGCGGTGATTGTTCCACCAACGGAGATCGTACAAGTCGAGGTGTCTGTACTTATGTAAGAAACTGTGAGCGTTGAGGTTGCGGTTGCTCCCGCGCTCTGAGTGTCGGCAACCACCATGTCTTGCGGGGTGGCAAACGCGATCGACTGTGAGATCTTGCTGATTACGATGCTCAGCGCTTTCGTTGCCGAAGTCTGGCTGGCGCTATCAACACTGAATGAAACCGCATAAGTGCCTGAAGTAGTTGGTGTTCCAGAAATGACACCGGTAGCGCTGTTCAGGGTGAGTCCAGCAGGAAGCGGCCCCGAAACCAGGGTCCAGTTTGAATAAGTTCCGTCACCGAGAGTTGCGGCCAGGGTCTGGCTGTAGGCACTGCTAATGGTGCCATCGGCCAGCGATGCGGTGCTGATTACTGGAGCTTTTGGAATTACGGTGAAGGTGCGCGTGACGGAGGTTGCCGCTGCATAAGTCGAGTCACCTGCTTGAGACGCAGTGATCGAACAGGTTCCGGCTGCCACACCGGTTACTACCCCACCGGAAATGGTGCAGTAGGTATTGGAATTGCCCGTCAAAGTTACGGTGAGGCCCGAGCTTGAAGTTGCGGTAGCCGATGTTGTGGCATCCACGACGACATTCGATGGCGTTGCGAAGTTGATGGTCTGCGCAACCTTGTCGATCACAATCGAATAAGTTTTGGTATTGCTCGTGTTGGCCGCACCGGTGTCTAGCGTTCCGCTATCGACAGTGAAGGTAACCGAGTAGGTTCCCGAGGTGGTTGGAGTTCCTGAGATGACACCTGTTGAAGAGTCGAGCGAAAGTCCAGGAGGCATGGTTCCCGAACTCTTGGTCCAGTTTGTGTAGGTTCCGGTGCCGCCGGTTGCAGTCAGAGTCTGGCTGTAAGCGCTGGAGACGTTGCCGGATGCAAGCGAAATGTTGCTGATCACTGGCTTTGCCGGATTCACCGTGAAGAGAACGGTCACCGGATCTGCTGGGTCGTAGAGGTTGTTGCCCGCCTGGGAGGCAGTTATGGAACAAGTTCCTGGAGATACCGCGGTGATCGTTGTGCCGCTAATGGTACAGATGTCTGTTGTGCTGCTGACGTAACTCACCGTTAGCGAGGAAGTGGCAGTAGCTCCCGCGGTTGCCGTGCCGTCTACAGTCATGTTGGCTGGGGTTGCAAACGAAATGGTTTGGGCGGTTTTCACCAAGGCGTAGAAGCTAACCCATGATCCATCAACGGGGGTGCTCCACGATGCGGTAGAGGAGTTGTAGAAGGCTTGAATTTTGTAGCAATAGTAGGTTGCGTTGGTGAGAGTGGTTACCGTCGCGCTAATGTCTGTTGGATATGCACCAGAAAGCACGATGTCTGCCGCGGTGTCATCTTGCAAGAATCCTGAGGCCGGAACCGTAACATTTGTGCCCAGTCCGGTACATGAACCACTCGAGCTATCGGTAGCGTAAACGAACTTTACCTTTGCGCCGTTTACCACCTGGTTTGGATCGATGGTTCCGTTGAGGTTGGCTGTGATGGTTGTTGCGAGCGAGAAGTTGCTGGCCTTGCCGGTGGTGGCAGTTGGGTTTGCCACCGGTTCAGTGGTGATGAAGGAGAGGATTTCTCCCTTTACCGTACCGGCAACCGCTCGGTAGTAATAAACAGTTCCGGAACTTAATCCCGTGAGAGCTTTGGTAATCGAATAGGGAGAAGTTTCACCTGCCGTAGTGCCTACCGAAGTACTCGAGTAGGTCACTAACGTCGGGGAAGTTCCATACTCAAACCCAACCGAGGTTCCGGTGTTTCCGTTTGGGTCAACCAATCCGTAGATGGTTGCGGTGTTATTTCCGGTGACGTTGGATGTATCTGTGATGACGTCGATTGGCATTGCGACGGTGGTCGTCTGAGCGGTAACGGTCGTCGAGCCACAAGAACCTGAAGCGCTTGTGTAAGACATGGTCGTCGCGCTCGAACCTATCGATGTCGAACCGACAGTTGCCGTTGCGGAGTTCGTATAAGCGAACGAACCTGAGACACAGGTGGTTGTCGACATTTTGTAGGTGATGCTGCGGGTTGTGCCAGCCGGAACGGTGAATGGTCCAGAGAAGATCAAATCACTGGATCCGGTTGCTTTGGATGGGTCGACCATGGTTACCGCATTGAATTTGGCTGAACCTGCGACGTAGGACAGTGACGAATCTGGCTTGTCAACCACTTGGTCAACGGTGAGATCATTGGATCCGCTGTTGACCAGGTCAATTGTGTAAGTGAAAGTTGTTACGCCACCCGAAACCGTGGCGGAAGTCGACACCGACTTGTTGACGGCAAGCTTCAACGTCGGCGCGGAAACCGCAACCGTTGTCGCGGTCGAGCCCGAATAAGAGTTGACATCGGTGTGCTTTACCTGGGTGCCTGATGCAATCTGCGCCAAGGGGGTTAGCGTGGCAGTGGCTGCCGTTGCACCGACAATTCGGTAGGTGTAGACGGCAGTGTAATAAAAAGCCTTGTCGTTGGTGCTACCCGTAATAGCTTGAAGTTCATCCAAAGTGACGAGCGTGTCATTGAGATACGCGGAACCAACTTTTTGGTTGGTACCACGAGAGGCGTTGTTGTAGAACTGGATGCTCGTGCCCTCGAGTCGCAAGCTCTGTGTCGGCCAAGTTGATCTGGCAGAAGCGGTGAACCAAAGTAGTTTGCCGTCTGGGGTGCTAGTGCCGATGGTGCCTGTTGCACCAAGCACTGTCATCGTTAGTGTGTCACCAACCACGTTTGTGTTGGTCAAGGTCATGTTGGTCACCTTGTTGGAGGAAGCCTTGATGGTTTCGGAGACCTTGGTGAAGGTGTAGGTACATGAGTAGAGCTCTGTAGAAGTCGGCAGCCCCGGCTTTCCTGACCAAACGTGAACCACGTGTGATTGTGCGGTCGATGCGGTGCCCATCGCCTTCAGCAAGAAGAACGAGGTTCCTTTTCCGCTGGTTGCGGCCAGATCACCAATAGGCATAGCAGCATCGTTTGGGTCAGCCAGCTGAATTTTTCCACCGGTGAAAGTGTCAAGTTTCATCCAAAGGTTGCTGCGACCCGAGGCGCCAAGGTTTGACGTGGTGTAAGAAACGTATGCTGCGTCAACGGACTGCCCAGCTGAGGAGTCGATGTAGAAGGCTTTGCCGTGGTTTGGAGTAACGCGCAGGTTGTTCTGATCATTAGCCGCTGTGCCATCGCATTTGTTGGAGAACGCGGCTGAAGCGGTTGGAATGTGACCGGTGGTGTTGGATCCGATGAAGGCGAAAACAGCCAACATGAAAGCAAAGAAAAGCCGAACCGACCAAGAGGTTTGGGATGCCACGAAAGACCGCCTTGACTTAGGCGTTTTCTCTCTGAAAGGCAAGTGCAACATACTTCTTTCAGGGTACGTCAAATATCGACTTAAAGCGAGAAAAATAAAGGAGCTAAAGCAATATTTCACGCCTTGAAGATTCGAACATCTAAAGCTCTTTTCCGATGACTCCGGCATCGGAGGCATCCAAGATTTCTACCTTGCGGATGTCGCCGGATAGATCCCGAACAGCGCTTCGCAGCGCTCGCTCGGAATCGAGCCCATTCGCTCGTGCCGCAGTCACGATTGCCAAAAGCAAACCGCCCAACTGCTCCTCGTCATCAACCTGAAGTGGCCCGGTCGCACCAGCTTCGAGCAAGCCGATTTTCTCGGCTTTGCCCAACACTTTGTCGGCCAGCGCAAGCGCGGGCATGCCGTTGGCAATGCCATCGAGAACGCTCTCTCGTTCAGGCTTTTCACGTTTCTTGTGGGCATCCCAGTTGAGCATCACTTCATCGCCTGTGGCGGCCGCGTACTGTTCGAGTTCTGCGTCGTTGCCAAACACATGAGGATGCCTAGAGATCATTTTTTCTCGCATTTTGGCAGCCACGTCTTGAATATCGAATGGTTCTCCAAGCGAGCCGGATGCCGCCAAATCGCTGTGAAAGACCACCTGATAGAGCACATCACCGAGCTCTTCGAGAACATCGTCGCGGTTGCCCGCCTCGATGGCATCGATTAGCTCGTAAGTTTCTTCGAGCAAGTACTTCACGAGCGACTCATGCGTCTGCTCTGCGTCCCAGGGGCAGCCACCGGGTGCACGCAAACGGTGAGCGGTTTCGATCAGGTCATCTAGGTTCGCCATTGATTCTCCTTGTTTGAAAAAACTGTCGCTAAGAAAGCCCACGTCCAATCGATAACCGCGCGGTCACGAAGCGGTTCGCCGGCTGAGTTTTTAGGCGCAGGAACCGTGAGCAACTGGTTGGTCTGCAGGTAGCGCAAACCCGGATAAGTGTGGCTCAGGCGCACCTGCTCCCCCTCGCTCAATGAGATGGGCTTTAGATTGGCTTGAGCGCCCAACAGGGTTAGGTCTTTCAGGCCGAGGCGGTTGGCCTGCTGGCGAAGTTCGGTGACGTCGATGAGGTTGATTACCGACTGCGGTGCCGTGCCGTATCGGTCGACGAGTTCGGCCAAAATCGCATCGAGTTGCTCGCGATTTCCCTTCGCTCCGCTAGCCGCCGAAAGCTTGTGATAAGCCTCGAGTCGCAGGCGCTCACTGTCGAGATAGGTGTTTGGAATGTGCGCATCGACCGGAAGTTCGAGCTTCAATTCTGCTGGAGATTCAGCTTTCTCACCCTTGAAGTCGGCAACCGCTTCGCCAATCATCCGAAGGTACAGATCGAAACCTACACCCGCAATGTGACCCGACTGTTCACCTCCCAAAAGGTTGCCAGCGCCACGAATCTCGAGGTCTTTGAGTGCTACCTGCATACCCGAACCGAGTTCGTTGTTGGAGGCAATGGTTGCTAAACGATCGTGCGCGAGATCGGTGAGTGGCTTGCTCGGGTCATAGAAGAAATACGCGTATGCGCGTTCGCGAGAACGGCCAACTCTGCCTCGAATCTGATGCAGCTGGCTGAGTCCGAAGCGCTCGGCGCGATCAACGATAAGGGTGTTGGCGTTGGGTATATCGATTCCGGTTTCGATGATGGTGGTCGAAACCAGCACGTCGAATTTGCGCTCCCAGAAATCAATCACAACCTGCTCAAGAAGCGACTCGCTCATCTGCCCGTGCGCCACGGCGATGCGTGCCTCCGGCACGAGTTCGGCGAGGTCTGCGGCAGTCTTATCGATGGTCTCGACTCGATTGTGCACAAAAAACACTTGCCCTTCGCGAATCAGTTCGCGCCGAATAGCGGCCGCAACTTGCTTGTCGCTGTAACCTCCAACGTAAGTCAAAATCGGATGCCGGTCTTCTGGTGGCGTGGCCAGCGTAGACATCTCGCGAATACCGGTAACGGCCATTTCGAGGGTGCGCGGGATGGGCGTTGCTGACATCGACAAGACATCAACGTTTTGCTTTAGGTCTTTTAGCTTTTCCTTGTGTTCGACGCCAAACCGCTGTTCCTCATCGATGATGATGAGCCCCAGATTTCGGAACTTGATCTGGTTTGATAGCAGGCGGTGTGTGCCAACGACCATGTCGACCGCGCCAGACTCGAGTCCCTCTATGGTTTCTTTCGACTCGGATGCGCTTTGGAAACGAGATAGTGGTCTAACAGTTACCGGGAATCCGGCAAATCGCGACAGGATCGTCTCCGTGTGCTGCCGGACCAGCAAGGTTGTCGGCACCAAGAGTGCTACCTGCTTGCCATCCTGGATGGCCTTGAAAGCGGCACGGATGGCAACCTCAGTTTTTCCGTAACCGACGTCTCCCGCGAGCAGGCGATCCATCGGGATCTCGCTCTCCATGTCGCGCTTAACTTCTTCGATGGTCGAAAGCTGATCGGGGGTTTCGACAAACTGAAACGCCTCTTCGAGTTCGTGCTGCCACGGAGTATCCGGACCAAAGGCGTGACCGCGAGACTTCATACGCGCCGAGTAAAGCTTGACGAGGTCGATTGCAATTTTGCGAACCGCCTTGCGCGCGCGACCCTTGGCATTCGCCCAATCGCTTCCACCCATTTTGGACAAAACTGGAGCTTCGCCGCCAACGTACCGCGTCAGCAAGTCGAGCTGGTCGGTAGGAACGAAAAGGGTGTCGCCCGGCTGACCTCGCTTTGAAGGTGCGTATTCGATGAGTAGATACTCTCGATCATGCTGGGCCTGCCCGATGCCAACTCTTCTGGTGACGAGTTCTTGGAACCGGCCAATGCCATGAATCTCATGAACCACGTAGTCACCAGATTTGAGAGTGAGCGGATCTACCGCGGCGCCGCGCTTCGAGGCAAGCTTGCGCAACTGAGGGCTCACATAAGTTGCAGTCTTACCGAAGAAATCGCTCTCGCTGATCAGAATGAACTGGGCCAGCGGCATTGCAAAACCACGCCGTGCCGACGCCTGAACTAACTGGATATTTCCGTTTCGAACGTCGACCGCATCTACCGTCTTCGCGCTCAAACCAACCGTGGCGAGCACCTCTGCGATGCGCTCGAGCGTGCCATGACCTTCAGCCGAGATGACCACCGTCTGACCGTGAGTTACCTGATCTTCGACCCAGGATTGAATCGCGGTTTCGGTGTTGGCAAATGACGGGATCTCTAGACAACCGAAATCAACCTGGGTGTCGTCATCACTCGGAAACTGGGTGACAGTAACTAACGGGCGCTCTCCGAGGTCGGCTGCAAACTTGCTGAGGTCGACGAATCCGCCAGCACTCAGGTCGATTGGTGCCTTTGCGCCTTCGATGGCGGCATCCCATGCGGCGTGCAGAAACTCTTCATTGGTTTCGGCAAGATTTGCTGCGCGTGCAGCGGCCTTCTCTGGCTGAAGGATTGTCACCACGCAGTTGGCCGGTAGGTATGCGGTGAATGACACCATCTGCGCAACGAGAACTGGCGCTAGCGACTCCATGCCTTCAACGGGAATACCCTCGGCGATCTTGGCGAGCATGGTTGAAAGGTTTGGAAATTCATGCTGCATCTGGCGTGCCCTTGAAGCAACCAACGGCGTGATGATCAGTTCTCGAGCCGGATAAATATCGATTTCACTTAGCGGATTCTGCCCAGCAACAATCGGAATCGAACGCTGGTCAGCCACCGAAAACTCGCGCAACTCCTCCAGTTGGTCACCAAAGAATTCCAGACGAACCGCATGCTCGGCGGTGGTTGGAAAAATATCTAGGATTCCTCCGCGAGCGGCGAACTCGCCGCGTTTGGTAACCATGTCAACCCGCTGATAGGCCATCTCGACCAGCTTGAGGTTCAGCTCTGGTAATAGGTAATCGCTACCTAGGTTGAGTTTCAGAGGCGGATGATCGGCAAGCCCGCCAACCACTGGCTGCAGTATTGCACGCACCGAGGCCAGCACCACGACCGGGTGGTCTGCTTGCGATTGAGACTGACTTAGTTCGTGCAAACGGTGAAGAACTCGAAGGCGTTTGCCGACGGTCTCCGGACTCGGGCTCAGGCGCTCATGAGGAAGTGTCTCCCAGGACGGATACTCGAGAAGTTCCAGATTAGGCACCAGCGACCTTAGCGCTGCGGAGGCATCCTCGCACTCGCGCCCGGTAGCAACCACCAGCAGCTGCACCGATCCGCCAACGGGATTGGCGTGAAGGCTAGAAATCAGAGCGGAAATCGAATAGTGTGCGCCAGCTGGAGCAAGCACTTCGCTTCGGTTGTTTTTGAGCTTGGAAGCCAGCAGTTTCGCGGGCTGTGTGTCAGAAATGAGCGCGACAAGGCGCGACAGAGCCCAAGGATTCTTCTGACTATCCACCCGTCAAGTGTAGGCGCGGCGAACTAGGCCGAGTGGAATTTTTGCTGAGCTTTGGCTAGCCCATCGACAAGGATCGACTCGATGGCATCACAAGAACGCTCGAGTGTGACGCCGAGTTCTTTTTTTTCGGTGGAGGAAAAATCTTTCAGCACGAAGTCACTGACTTCTTGGGTTCCGGGTGGGCGCCCGATACCGACGCGAACTCGAATGAATTCCTGGGTCGATAGGGCCGAGATGATGTCGCGAAGCCCGTTGTGACCTGCGTGTCCCCCGCCAAGCTTGATGCGGATGTCGTGGACATCGATGTCGAGTTCATCGTGGACGACAATGACGTGAGATGGCTTGATGTCGAAAAACTTGACTAATCCAGCAACCGGCCCGCCACTGGTGTTCATGAAAGAAAGTGGCTTGGCGAGAATTACTTTTGGGCCCCCGATGCCGAGGCGAGTTTCGGCGATCACCGAGTTGGTTTTGTGTGATTTGAAACCAACGCCGACGCGTTCGGCAAGAGTGTCGAGCACCATTTGCCCCACGTTGTGCCGATTGCCAGAGTAGCCGGGCCCGGGGTTACCGAGCCCGACTACTAGGTATGGCAAATTACTCAGCTGCGGCCTCGGCTGCTAGCTCTTCGGCGTGACCGGCTGCGGTTGCAACGATCGATGCCACTAGCTCGTCGGCTGGAAGGTCGAGTGCAACGCCAGCAGGAAGCTTGACGTCCTTGGCTAGAACGTGGTGTCCAGCGCCTTCCTTGTTGAGGATGATCTCAACGAACTCAGGAATGTTGTTGGCTTCGGTTAGAACCTTTACGGTCTTGTGCTCGAGATCAACGGTGGTGCCGCTGAGCGACTCTCCAACTACGTGGACAGGAACCTCGACGTGGATCTTCTCTCCCTTGACGATGGTTACGAGGTCGATGTGCTCGATGACCTGGGTAACGACGTCTTTGGTTGCGCTCTTCACGAGAACCGACTCGTGCTTGCCGTCGATAACGAGGTCAAGAACGGCGTTCTTGTGGCGAAGCACAAGGGCGATCTCGTGAGCAGGAAGGGTGATGTGACGTGGCTCGGATCCGTGACCGTAGATAACGGCTGGAGTACGGCCGGCTGCGCGCGACTTGCGAGCGGCACCCTTACCGAACGAGGTACGGATTTCGGCAACTAGGGTTGCTTCAGACATTTTTGTAATTCCAATCCAGAACTGAATCTGCTTTGTTTGCTTTGGTATCAACTCAAGCGCTGTCACGCGAGGATAAGGCCCGAAGGCTTGCCCCGTCGATTACGGTCGAAAATTCGACCCTCGCCGTTGTCTTTGGCTAGTTTAGCGTCCGGCTCGGGCTCTGACAAGCCAGCGAATCGCAACGGCAAGAACCAGGATGAGACCGCTCACCCAGACCGCCGGGCCGGGCACAGCCAAAAGCAGCACCGCGCAAAGTGTGAATCCGAGCACCTGAACCGACCTACGCCCAAGGCTTTGCCGACCCTGAATGCGAAACGCCGAAACATGACCGATCGCGTAGTAAAGCAGCACCGAGAATGAGCTGAAGCCAACAATCCACTGCCAATAAGGGTTTAGTAGCAGCAACGCGATAGATCCCAGAGCGATGATAACCTCAGCCAGCCAAGGTGCGCCAAAACGGTTGCGGTGCGCGAATGCCTTTGGTAGTTCGCTGTCTTCGGCCATGCTCGCCGCGGTTCGCGATACGCCCGCGAGAAGTGCCAGCATCGAGCCCAAGCTTGCTCCCGAAATGACTAACACCGTAACCCAATCGGGTAGCACCAGCGCACCGATAACGGCGAACGGGCGTGAGATATGGGTTAGTTCTGCACCGAAGTATGAGGTGAGACTTGCAGCAACCAGCAGGTAAACGGCAAGCACCAAAACCAATGTGATAGCGATGGCGCGCGGAATATTCTTCAGCGGATTTCGCACTTCATCACCGAGGGTTGCAACTCGGGCATAGCCGGCGAAGGCAAAAAACAGCAGCGACGCCGCGGGAAGCACACCGCCGACTGGCTCTGCAAAGTAAGGAATTGGTAACCCGTGCGTTGAGTTAGCCAGCCCTGCCAAACTCGAGATGAGCAGATACAGGGTTGTAGCGCTGGCGAGAACCGCAGCAACCAGCGCGGTTCGATTTATCCCCATGAGGTTCAACAGGGTTAGAAGAACTATCGCTGCAACCGCGCACAACAGCGCGTTCGTTGGCGCAAGGTAGACCCCGAACACATAGGCGATTGCGGCGATGGACCCGATCTTGCCGAACACAAATGCGAATCCGGCAACAAACGATGCCGTGCTGTTCCACTCTGCTCTCGCGTAGGCATAGATGCCACCTGGTCGACTGGTGCGCTTGGCCAGCTGGTAAACGGATGCCGCATTGAGGGTAGCCACCGTTGCCGCAAGAAGCAGCGAAACCATCAAGAGTTCGTAGTTTTTTGCGGCGGCATCGGCGAAGACATTGAACACGCCGGCACCCAGCATCGATGCCACACCGATTGCGACGGCGCTAACTAACCCAATCTGTTGCTTGGGAGCAGACATTCAGGTTTAGGCGTGGCCAGGGAAGAGCGAATTCACCGAGTCGTCGTCGAACACAGCGCTGATCGCTTTAGCGATTAGAGGTGCAATCGACAGAATCTCGAGTTTCTCGAACTGCTTCTCTGGGCCAATCGGCAATGTATTGGTAACCACAACTGCATCGACCGCATCGCTTGAAAGTCGCTCAACGGCAGGGCCAGAGAAGATAGCGTGAGTGGTCGCCACGATAACGCGCGCTGCACCATTCTTCTTGAGTGCGGATGCCGCCGCCACGATGGTTCCGGCGGTGTCGATCATGTCATCGACGAGCAAACAGGTGCGACCGTTTACGTCACCGACGAGTTCGTGCGCGGTCACCTGGTTTGGCACATCCGGGTCGCGACGCTTGTGAATAATCGCCAGCGGAGCACCCAGACGCTCGGCCCAGATATCTGCCACGCGAACACGACCCGAGTCTGGCGAAACCACGGTCAGCGGTTCGTTGCCCCACTTGGCGGCCACATGGTCACAGAGCATTGGGAGGGCCCAGAGGTGGTCGACCGGACCGTCGAAGAATCCCTGAATCTGAGGAGTGTGCAGGTCTACCGACATCAAGCGGTTAGCACCGGCGACCTTGTACAGGTCGGTCACTAGTCGAGCCGAGATCGGCTCGCGTCCCTTGTGCTTTTTGTCTTGCCGAGCGTATGGGAAGAATGGGGAAACCACCGTGATGCGCTTAGCCGATGCGCGCTTCAGGGCATCGATCATTAAAAGCTGTTCCATCAGCCAGTGGTTCACTGGGTCTGGATGAGCCTGAATAACGAAAGCGTCGACACCACGAACGCTTTCCTCAAATCGTACGAACGTTTCACCATTGGCAAAGTCATAGGCAGTGGTTGGAACAAGCTCGGTTCCGAGGATTTCGGCGATCTCCTGAGCAAGACCCTGGTGGGCACGTCCGCTGAGCAGCGCTAGTCGTTTGCGACCGGTGATAGTGATTTCGCTCAAAGCGGGTCTCCCAAGTTAGAGGTGGCTATTTACTTTTTTGAATCCGTGGCCGCTTCGGCCGCTGCCGAACCCGGTCGCTTTTGCAAGACCCAGTCGGCGATGTTTCGTTGTGGAGCCACATTCATGCCCAAATCGCCAGGTTCAACATCTTTTCGAACCACAGTTCCGGCCGCCGTGTAGGCTCCGTCTCCAATAGTAATAGGGGCAACGAAGACGTTGTGCGAGCCGGTTCTGACGTGCGATCCGATGGTGCTTCGGTGCTTGTTCATGCCGTCATAGTTGGCAAAAATAGTGCCGGCACCGATGTTAGATTGCTCGCCGATCTCGGCATCACCGACATAGCTGAGGTGTGGAACTTTGCTGCCAGCGCCGATCTTTGCGTTTTTGGTTTCGACGAAGGTTCCGATCTTGCCATCGGCTCCCAAGTCTGTGCCTGGGCGTAGATACGCGAACGGGCCAACGGTGGCACCCTCGCCAATCTTCGATGAAGTGGCATGTGACTTGACGATGCTTGCGCCAGCTCCGATTAGGACATCGATGGCGAACACCTCTGGGCCAACCGTTGCTCCGGTTTCGACCACCGTGATGCCCTTGAGAATCGTGCCAGGCAACACGGTCACGTCTTGCGCCAGTTGCACGGTTACGTCGATCCAGGTGTTTTTGGGGTCAACGATGGTTACTCCGGCGCGCATCCATGCAGCACAAATGCGGGCGTTGAGCTCGGCGGCAACCTCGGCTAGCTGAACACGGTCGTTAATGCCAGCAACCTGCCAGTGATCCGAAATTGAGTGCGCTTGAATCTTCAGTCCCTGATCTAGAGCTATGGCAACAACATCGGTTAGGTATTTTTCGCCCTGCGCATTCACCTGGCTTAGTTTCGAAAGTGCACCACGCAGCAGGGTCGAATCGAAAACGTAAACCCCGGCGTTTACCTCGCGGATTTCCAGCTGAGCAGCGGTGGCATCTTTGTGTTCGACGATTGACTGGAATTCGTGATCATTGGTTCGAACGATGCGCCCATAGCCGGTTGCGTCTTCGGCAATCGTCGAAAGCACACTAACCGCGTATCCCCCATCGAGATGTGACTGCAAGAGCGATTCGATGGTGTCGACTTGCAACATGGGCACGTCGCCACTGGTAACCACGATGGCACCGTTGAAGTCATCCGGAAAAGCAGTTAGAGCACATTCGACGGCGCGCCCAGTGCCTGGGATATCGTCTTGGTCGGCAATTTTCGAGGTTGGATAGAAGTCTTCGATGTACTTCGCGATTAGGTCTCGCTGGTAGCGGATCACTGGCACGACGTGTGCGGCTCCAAGCGAATGTGCAGTCGAGAGAGCGTGCCCAAGCAGAGGCATTCCGGCTAGTTCGTGCATAACCTTTGGCTTGCTCGACTTCATGCGGGTTCCCTCACCCGCGGCTAGAACAATGACCCCAAGGTGCTGCTCAGACATAGCACTCCAATCGCTTTTCGCTTGCTGGCCCACCAGGACTCGAACCTAGACAAACGCCTCCAAAGGGCGCTGTGCTGCCATTACACCATGGGCCAACGTCGAAAGCTTG
>JBJTMF010000077.1:0-19592 GCA_046063405.1 Microbacteriaceae bacterium | reverse complement strand
GAATCAAAATGATGTGGAGGCTGTCGAGGCGGCCAACGATGGCCTCGCCAGGGAATTCTCCACCGAATAGCAACGACGAGGTGTAGGCACCGATTACGGGGATGCCCTTGATCATTCCATCGATGATGCGAAGACCGTTACCCGAAAGCAAGTCATCCGGCAGCGAATAACCGGTGAATCCGCCAGCCATACCGAGCACGAACAGCGCGAAGCCGACCACCCAGTTGATTTCACGTGGCTTACGGAATGCTCCGGTGAAGAACACTCGGAGCATGTGTAGACCAGCAGAGGCAACAAACAATAGCGCCGACCAGTGGTGAACCTGGCGCATCAGCAGACCGCCACGAATCTCGAACGAGATGTCGAGGGTCGATGAGTACGCGATGGACATCTCGGCACCCTTCAGTGGGCCGTAAACGCCGTCATAGATCACAGGAGTCATCGATGGCTGGAACCAGAAGGTCAAGAAGGTTCCCGATAGCAGAAGGACGAGGAACGAGTAGAGCGCAACCTCACCGAGCATGAATGACCAATGGTCTGGGAAGACCTTGCGTCCAAACTCCTTGAGGATTCCGGCTACACCAACGCGCTCGTCGAGGTAGTTAGCGGTGCCGGCAAGAAAGCCGCCCTTTTTCTTAGTTGCTGTAGCTGTGCTCATGCTTATCTCTCCCAGAAGCTAGGGCCGACGGGTTCGGTGAAGTCGCTCTGTGCGATCAGGTAGCCTTCGGCATCCACCGTGATTGGAAGCTGGGGGAGCGGACGCGATGCTGGGCCAAAAACAACCTTGCAAGCATCGGTCAGGTCGAAGGTCGACTGGTGGCATGGGCAGAGCAGGTGGTGGGTGTGCTGCTCGTAAAGGGCAACAGGGCAACCAACGTGAGTACAAATCTTGGAGTACGCAACGATGCCGTCGTAAGACCAACCCTTGCGGTCATCGGCCTCCTTGAGGATTTCTGGCTCAACACGAACCAAAAGCACGGCCGCCTTGGCCTTTTCTTCGAGCTTGTGTTCTTCGAGCTCGGCTAGACCTTCTGGAATCACATGGAATACCGAACCAAGGGTCACATCGCTTGCCTTGATCGGAGTGCCGTATGGGTCGCGGGTTAGGCGAGTGCCTTTGCGCCACATGGTGTGCTTGAGCGAGTCGGCTGGGTTTGGTCCGAGGTCACCGAATAGCAAGATGCCCGGTAGCGGGAAGAATGCGAGCGCTCCGTACAGGCTGCGACGGATCAGCTTGCGACGGCTGAAACCCGACTCCTGGTTGGCAAGGTCGATGATTTCGATGGCACGAGCGCGAGTTTCTTCGCTACCGCGGGTTTGGTGACGAGCCTCGGAAACCTCGGCGTCTGGCATCAGGGTCTTGGCCCAGTGAACCGCACCAATGCCGATACCAAAGAGCCCAAGGGCGATGCCTAGACCGAGGAACAAGGTGTTTTCACGCACGGTTCCGAGGTCGCTATCCACAATTGGGAAAGCGAAGTAGGCGTAGAGAGCGAAAGCGCTGCTGGCGATGGACAGCAAGAACAATCCGGCAACCTGACGCTCTGCGTTCTTGGCGTGCTTCTCGCTCTTGTCGGTCATGCGCACGCGGTGCGGCTCTAGCCCTGGGTCTTTGATCGAATCTGCGCTCGAAACAGCCAGACCGGTTGCGTATTCGTGCTCGGCGTCGCTCGAGTGAGCGACATCCTTAGCCTTAGAACTCATTTGATGTTCTCCTTGGGTTCTCAACTACTAGTTGGATTTGGCGCCGAGCCAAAGGGTGATTCCGACGATGCCGCCGAGAACGAAGATCCAGATGAATAGACCCTCGGCCACTGGGCCTAGGCTTCCTAGTTCTTCTCCGCCGGCGGACGGGTTGTTTTCTACGTACTTGAGGTACGAGATGATGTCGCGCTTGTCTTCAGGGGTGAGGTTGGCGTCGTTGAAGACCGGCATGTTCTGTGGCCCGGTGACCATGGCCTCGTAGATGTGCTTCGAGTCGACGCCCTTGAGGTTTGGCGCGTACTTGCCCTCGGTCAGTGCTCCACCAGCGCCAACGGCGTTGTGGCACATCGCGCAGTTGATGCGGAACAGTTCGCCACCGCGAGTGGTGTTTCCGTTGCCGTCTAGGTACTTCTCATCTGGAATCGATGGACCAGGAGCAAGCGAGGAAACATAGGCAGCAAGTGCTGCGGTCTGCTCTTCGGTGAACTGAACAGGCTTCTTCATCATCTGTGGACCAGATGATTGACCAGGCATACGTCCGGTTCCAACCTGGAAATCAACCGATGCGGCACCAACGCCGATGAGGCTTGGACCGTAGTTGGTTCCCTCGGCGTTCTTGCCGTGGCAAGTGGCGCAGTTGGAGAGGAACAGCTTCGAACCTTCGGTAACCTGCTCGGCGGTGAACTCCGAGGAGGTGGCGTGCGAGGTGGCTGCGGTGGCAACTGCGTAACCGCCGCCAGCTACGAACAATCCGGCCACAATGACCAGGATCGCCGCGAAGCGTGACCTGCGAACGTTGTTAAGTTTGCGCTTGAACATGAAACTGCTTTCGCCTATTTGAGTACGTAGATGATTAGGAACAGGCCGATCCAGACCACGTCCACGAAGTGCCAGTAGTAAGAAACCACGATGGCGCTGGTGGCCTCGTAGTGCCCGAATTTCTTTGCCGCAAAGGTCTTACCAATGACGAGCAGGAAGGCGATGAGCCCGCCGGTTACGTGCAAGGCGTGGAATCCAGTGGTGATGTAGAAGGCGCTGCCGTAGGAGTTCGAGTTCAGCGCAACTCCCTCAGAAACCAAGGTTGCGTACTCCCAGGCCTGACCGGCCACGAAGATTGCTCCCATGAAGTAGGAGAGCAGGAACCACTCGACCATGCCCCACTTGAACGGGGACTTGCCGGTGGCGCGAGGCTGCATGCGCTCGGCCGCGAAGACACCGAACTGAGCGGTGAAAGAGGAGAGCACCAGGATGATGGTGTTGGTGAGAGCGAACGGGATGTTCAACTTCTCGGTGTCGGCTTCCCAGATAGCGGGGGAGTTGGCTCGGAGGCTGAAGTACATTGCGAACAGACCTGCGAAGAACATCACCTCGCTGCCTAGCCAAACAATCGTGCCCACAGATGTGGAACTTGGGCGGTTGATCACGTGTGCTGTTTGACCAGCTGCGACACTCGTAGACATGTTTAAATCATAACCTCACGAGGCAGGCTAATCATGCCATTTTGAGGCGTAAACACGCGGATTTTGCCCGATAAACTTGGAGCCATGACCTCGGCGCAAACTTGGCCCACGATTCTGACGAAACTGCTCGCTGGAGAAGCGCTCGAACGCGCCGAAGCCGCCTGGGCGATGGCAGAGATTATGTCAGGTGAAGCCAGTGAGGCTCAGGTGGGCGCTTTTATGATCGCGCTTCGCGCCAAGGGCGAAACCACAACCGAGCTCGCCGGTCTAGTCGATGTGATGCTGGAACACAGTGTCATCCTTGACACCGGAAACGACGCCGTCGATATCGTCGGAACCGGGGGAGACCTCGTCGGAACGGTAAACATTTCCAGCATGGCGGCGATCTTGACCGCCGCTACCGGGGTGCCGGTCATGAAACACGGCTCAAGATCGGCATCGGGCAAAACAGGTTCGAGCGAAATGCTGGAGGTTTTGGGTGTACGTCTCGATCTCTCGCCGGAAGTTGTGGCCGATGTCTTTCGAGCGGTTGGACTAACTTTCTTCTTTGCCCCGGTTTTTCACCCGGCGATGCGTCACGTTGCACCGATTCGCAAGGCATTGGGCATTCCAACCACGTTCAACTTCTTAGGGCCGCTAGCAAATCCGGCTCAGCCAATCGCGACCTCGCTTGGAGTATCTAACCCTTTCATTGCGCCTTTGATGGCGGCCGAAATGGCCAACCGCGGCCGCACCGCCTTGGTTTTCCGGGGTTCGGACGGTCTGGATGAGCTCACCACCACTGGTTCGAGTCAAATTTGGCAGGTTTCCGGGGGAGAGGTGCGTGAATTCACGCTGAATCCACTCGATCTGGGGCTCAAGCAGGCAAAACTGGAAGACCTCGTTGGAGGCGATCCGCACCACAACGCCCAGATCGCCCGCATGGTGCTCGGCAAAGACAGCGCCGATCGCGACCTATCGGCAATTCGTGACATTGTTCTACTGAACGCGGCATCCGGTGTAGTTGCCTACGAACTTGCCAAGAATTCCGACCTTGCCGATTTGTCACTCGAGCAACGTTTCGAGACTGCACTCGGCAAGGTTCGTCAGGCACTCGACAGCTCGGCTGCCTCAGACAAACTCTCTCAGTGGATCGCAGCTACGCAGGCCTAATAGCGCTCCACTAATCAGCAATAAACCAAAACCTGGGGGTAGCGGTCATAAAAACATTATTTTACATAATGTTCATTATCGGCTAAAGGGTTATCGTCTAGGAGAAGTGGTTGCGTAAAAACTCAGCCAACCCGTGAGGACCTACAGATTCGCTTGATTGCAGCAAATCGGTGAGCTTCCACCAGCGATACTCCAGAACGTCGCGCAGTTCGTCGTTTGTCCAGCCGGATTGATCCAGCACAAAATCATCAACTTCTAGTTGAAAAAAGAAATCCTTGTAGGTGTGGAAATTGCCATCCGGCCAGTTCCAGCGTCCTTCGGTAATCCAGATCGGTTGTCCCAGGTCTGATTGCGACACCGCCAGGCCGGTTTCTTCCCGAAGTTCTCGTGCTGCAGCCTCCAGAGGCGTCTCACCAGCATCGATTCCTCCGCCAGGCGTGATCCATCTTGGTGGCAGGCCGACCTCTGGATCGAAATGGGTTAGCAGCAGAAAGATCTCGCGTTTGCGGTTAGTGAGCAATACGCGTGCTGTTTCGCGATGTGCGCCCGGAAGCATTATTTGGCTTGAGGATCGACGTATTTGAAGATTTGAAGCGCCATTTGCATCAAATAGCCAATACAAACCGCGAAAATGAGCGTTCCCTCGCGCACCTGCCCGCCCATCAGGAACCCGATGGTCAACACCGTGCCTTCATACATGGTTCGAATCTGCCAGAACTTCCAGCCGAGTAGGCGTTGGGTGCCAATCATTAGTCCGTCGCGAGGGCCGGTGCCGAAGTGAGCCGAAATGTAAAGTCCGGTAGCAAAGGCCACCGCTGTCATTCCAAGGCAAAATGCGCTGAGCTGCACCCAATAGTCGGTAGCGTTCGGCAGGATTTGCATCCAGAAATCGGCGAATAGACCGATGAAAATGCCGTTTGCTATGGTGCCAAAGCCCCATTTTTGCTTTAGTGGAATCCAGGCCAGCAAGACCAATCCGCTGACGATTACGGATGCGATGCCATAGCTGATGTGCGCCTGAATCGAAATGCCTAACGCAAAGACATCCCAAGGAGGTACTCCGATTTTTGCTTCGACCATGAGCGCTAGCCCAAAGCCATAAACGAACAGTCCGAGCCAAAGGCGCGCAAAACGCAGCAGCACCGAAGAATTTGGCATCGAAATCACCTATTCAGCCTAGGCTGTGTTTCAGGAGTTAGGAGCCAAAGCATGCCTCAAAACGGGTACCTCTCCCCCGCGCATCCGCACATTTTGGCTCATCGGGGATTTTCTGAAGCCGGCGCATTGGAAAACACCATCGAAGCCTTCCGTGCGGCACTTGAACTAGGCGCGACACATTTGGAGACCGATTTGCAGCACACCAAAGACGGTGTGGCGGTGGTCTTTCACGACCCCTCGCTCAAGCGGCTGGCGGGCATCGACCGAAAATTGAGCGAACTCACTTTGCAACAGTTGCGGAAACTTGGCGACGAAGCTGCGAAGATAGCGACGCTCGATGAGGTTTTAAGCGCCTTTCCACAAGCGAAATTTAATCTCGACCTAAAGAGCCGAGGAGTGATCGCTCCCGCGGTTGCAAGCATCCAGCGAGCCGGCGCTGCCGAGCGGGTGCTGGTGTCTTCATTTAGCGAATGTCGACGCTTGCGTGCGATTCAGATGCTCAAGCGCAAGGGAATCCGAGTGGCCACGTCCCCGGGACTGGCGCGCATCCTCGTGCTAGTGATCGCTGCCAAATTGAACTGGTTCTGGCTCTTTGAAAGATTTGCGCGCGATCTAGACGCGGTGCAGATTCCGGATCACAAACGCTTGATCAACCTGACCTCGCCGCGTTTCATGCACTTTGCTCAAAAATGTGGTTTGGCCCTGCACTACTGGGTCATCAACGATGCAAAACGCATGCTCGAACTAGTTGAACTTGGGGCCTCTGGCGTGGTCACTGACCGTGCCGATACCGCAGTCGCTGCCTTCAGGCGCTAGTCTTGGCTTTTGGCTTAGAGCTTTTTCGATTGTTTGGGAACAAATCTTTTGGTTCCTGAGTTATAGCCAAAGTCGATTCGATCGACGTTCCTGATACAAAATCCTGGAGGATGCAATGGCACAGTCAACGATGCGCGGAATGCGCCTTGGAGTTCAGTCGCTCGAGAGCGAAAAGGGCGTTGCCTACTCCGATCGGTCCACCTACGTTTTCCGTTGTGCATCCGGTCACGACACTTCGGTAGTCTTCGCCGCCGAAGCCGAACTGCCACAAACCTGGCAGTGCAAGCAGTGCAACCTTGAGGGCATTTTGCTTGAAGACGGCAAGCAGGTCGTGCTCGAAGCAGTCGAGGACAAAACTCCTAGAAGTCACTGGGAGATGTTGCTGGAGCGCCGAAGCCGTGAAGAGCTAGAAGAGATTCTTCAGGAGCGACTCGAGTACATTCGTGCCCGCCGCAAGGCAGGCGAAGCCGACATTTAGATCGGTTACCTACCTAAGATTCCCCACCGGGTTATCAGCCATAGTGCCTCGCGCACTATGGCTGAACTCATTTTTGAAACGCCGTTCTCTCGTTCGACAAAAGTGATCGGCACTTCGACCACGCGAAGTCCGGCAACTTCGAATCGCCAGGCTAGCTCAACTTGAAATGAATAACCCTGTGCAGCAATGGTCTTGAGGTCGATTTGATTCAGTGCCGATGCACGAATCACCCGGAATCCGGCGGTTAGATCTTGGATTCGAGATTTGAGCATGGTGCGCGCGTAAAGGTTGCCCAAGCGAGAAAGCATAAGCCGCGAAACCGGCCAGTTTACGACTGCCCCTCCCCTAACCCAGCGGCTACCCAACACTAGATCGGCATTCGTGGCCGCCTGCAGCAAACTCGGCAGATCTTCGGCTCGGTGACTGAAGTCGGCATCCATTTCAACCAGGTATTCGAAACCTTTGCCTAGCCCCCAGTCGAATCCGGCTAGGTACGCTCGCCCGAGGCCCTCTTTGGCTTGGCGGTTGAGAACGTGGATTCTGTGGTCGACACGTGAGAGGTTTTGAGCCACTTCACCAGTGCCATCTGGAGAGGCATCATCTACGACCAGTACCTCGACATTTGGGCAGTGGGCGAAGATAGCCGCGATCGCACCCTCGAGATTTGCTCGTTCGTTGTAAGTGGGAAGAATAACTAGCGTTTTCACGGAGTAACCACTGACCTGCGTCGGGCACTGAAAACAGTAACCAAACAAATGACGCCAAACAGGAGAAAGTTGGCTACGTCGAAGTACCGACCGAATGACATGGCTGGAGTGTTCGATTTGGCCAAGCCGATCTCGCCAACCAGGAACGCCGGCACAAACGCATCGCTCACCTGAATCGTGCGACCGGCATCGAATATTGCCGATGGTCCGACCGTAGATGCGTTGACAACCGGAAGCCCGGTTTCGATGTTTCTCAGGCGAGCAAGGGCCAGCTGCTGAAACGCCTCGTCGCTCTTTCCGAAATCGGCATTATTTGACTGCGACAAGATCGCCTCCGCACCTGAATCAACGATCTCCTGGGCCACCTCATCAACTGCAACTTCGAAGCAAATCAGGACGCCGAAACGGTGGCCGTCAACCTCGAAGTAGTTATCTCTGGTGCCAAAGGTGTAGCCACGATAAATCAAACCAATCAGCTCTGGTGCCAGCGCGTTCCAAAAATCGCGATCCGGCACATACTCGGCAAATGGAATTGGACGTTTCTTGTCGTACTGATCGACGATTCCAGTCCCAGGCATCCAAAGCAGCGAAGAATTGAAGATGTCATCACCGGAACTTGTGATCGTGCCGAATGCCAGCGGGATTCGCATCTGCTCATTAACCAGCTTGGCCATAGCCGCACCGGAACCAGCATTCAGTAGTGGGTTCAAATCCGATGCATTTTCGGGCCAAACCACTAGCGATACCCCTTTGGTGGCACCTACTTTGATCGCCCGGTTCGTGACATCGAGGTGGTTGTCGAGCACTTCCCCGGGGTAAGTCTTAGCGAACAGGCCGGCATTTGCGTTGCCCTGAACCGCAGCGATCTTGAACTTGTTATCGGACGGCTGCAAGGTTACAGAAGCTGGCACAGCGAAGAGCACCACCAGCGTTACCCCAACCGAACGTATGGCTGCACGTCGCGTGAATCTACCGAAAAGCTTCGGCCCCTCAAGAATCAAGATCGCCGAAGCGAAGGCCAAAACGAAGGTGAGCAGGCTGAGCCCACCAAAAAAGACCCAGCGATCGAGTGGCGAGTATCCCTGTGACATGGCAAGCCGCGACCAAGGGTAACCGCCATAAGGAAAGTGCGTGGTGATCCATTCGCGCGCCGTCCAGGTCGAGGCAAATGCTAGGGCCTGCATCCAGTGCGAGGTCAGCTTTCGTCTTATGGCCTCAAAAATCACCGCCCAAAGTCCGACAAATAAAGCTTCTACGGTAGCCAGTGCGATGAGAGGAACCGGCCCGAGATACTGACTCAGCCACCAGCCCTGGGAGGCGAAAAAGGTGAAACCGGCGACGAAGCCAATCAGGTATGCGCGGGGTAATGTAGCACCTCGAATTGAGGCAAAAATCCCAATGACAGCGACGAAGATTACTGGCCAGAGTCCGGGTTTTGGATAGGCAAAATAACTAATCGCACCAGAAAAGGCTGCCAGCCACAACCTGGAACTCAAGAAGACATCGTCGCGGTACTTGCTCACTAGACCAGCCTAAATCTCAACCAAAGTACGAGTAAGCAACGATGCCCCGCTTCACCCGGTCGACCGCCTCGCGGGCAACGGATTCTAATCGGCCTTCTGCGGTTTGAGCGATCTGCTCTAGCAGGTCGATTATCTGCTTGGTCCAGCGGATGAAGTCACCCGGCAGGATGTCAAATGATTCGAGAATGCTGTCAAGCCTTGCGCCAGACGCCCATCGATGAATAGCGAGGCTAAACGCGACATCTGGAGGATTCGTCTGCCCGAGTCGGTTGCGCTTGGCCAGCGCTTCGATTTGGTCCCAGACCTCCAGCGTGGCATCCATCACATCGCCGAAAGCACCTCGAGGGATGCGGGGCGCGTATTCGTCATCATCGCGTCTTGCCTCGTAGACGAGTGCCGCGGTGAGAGCCGCTAGTGAAGGCGCGTCAAGTTCCGTCCAGATTTCCCTTCGGATACACTCGGCGACCAGCAGATCGCGCTCGCCGTAAATGCGACCAAGTCTGAGTCCCATTTCGGTGACCGTGATATCTTCACCATCGACTTTGAGGTACTCGAGTTCGGCTAGTACCGAGCAGATCCGGTCAAACGTCTTCGCGACCTGGTTGGTTCGGCCTTCTATTTGGCCTAGTAGGGCGTCGGTTTCGCGGCGAAGCTTGTGCCAACGTTCGCCCCACCTTGCGTGAGCCTCACGTTCCGAACACGAGTGGCAAGCGTGCTGCTTGATTCGACGTTTTAGGTCGGCTAGCTGCTTTTCCTTGGCGGTTCGCCCTGAACTGGTGCGAATTTCCTTGCCGCGATCGCGCCTCACATTGAATGCCGCAAGTTCCTTTTCGAGGTCACTTATATCTCGACGCATTTGTGAATAGGCTGCAAAGTCACCCAGGTGACACTGCATCGAGTTGTAGTAACCCGCCAGGGATACTTCGCGGTCGCGAAGCCCTTTGGCTAAACCTACGACCGAGCGGTCAGCTTGGAACTGCGCGAACGACATCTCGAGCACCTCGCGAGCTCGATCTTTACCGAAGGCATCCACCAGGTTTACTGCCATGTTGTAGGTAGGTCTGAAAGATGAAATCAGCGGATACGTACGTTTGGATGCCAGGCCGGCGACCACCTGCGGATCGAGGTTTCCACCCCACTGCACGACCGAGTGACCTTCGGTGTCGATGCCTCGACGCCCAGCGCGGCCAGTCAACTGGGTGTACTCCCCCGGTGTGATCTGAACTCGAGATTCCCCATTGAACTTATCCAGGCGGTCTAGCACTACGGTTCTGGCTGGCATATTGATGCCTAAGGCGAGAGTTTCTGTGGCAAAAACCACCTTGACGAGCTTTCGCAAAAACAGTTCTTCGACCACTTCCTTGAACGCCGGAAGCATTCCAGCGTGGTGTGCGGCGACACCACGTTCGAGCGAGTTGAGCCATTCGAGATACCCAAGTGTCGCCAAATCTTCGTCTGCGATGTTGGCGCATTTCTCTTCAACCAAGAGACGAATTTCGCGCCGTTCATCGTTGTTAGTCAGGCGAAGACCGTGACGCAGACACTCTTTGACGGCAGCTTCGCAGGCAGCACGAGAGAAGATGAAGAAGATTGCTGGTAGCAGGTTGGCATCGTCGAGAATCTCGATGATTTCGGGCTTATTGGCCTTCGGAATTCGGTTCTGCTGCCTCTGCCAGTTATTGTCGTGGCCTCGTCTTCCCCTCGAGGGCCGGTTTACCGGTTGACGAAGCTTGTTGGCGTGTTTTGCGCTAAGTTCGGGATTTACTCGAGTGCCAGTGCTGTCGAAAAGTTCGATCAACTCATCACCAAACAGCACGTGTTGGTTCAGTGGCACCGGTCGAACTTCAGACACGATGATTTCGGTTTCGCCACGAACTTCGTCGAGCCATGCCCCAAATTCTTCGGCGTTCGAAACGGTTGCACTTAGAGACACGATTTTTACATCTTTGGGAAGATGCAGGATTACCTCTTCCCAGACGGCACCTCGGAAGCGGTCTGCCAGATAGTGCACCTCGTCCATGATCACGTAACCCAGGCTCATCAATGCGTCCGAGTTTGCGTAGATCATGTTGCGTAAAACTTCGGTGGTCATAACCAGAATTTGTGCATCCCCATTGATGTTGGTGTCTCCGGTCAGCAAACCCACTCGAGAGGTTGAGTATCGCTCAACGAGTTCGGCGTATTTCTGGTTGCTAAGAGCCTTTATCGGGGTCGTGTAAAAGACTTTGAGTCCGCGTTCAATCGCCAGATGAATAGCGAACTCACCCACGATGGTTTTGCCAGCGCCGGTTGGAGCAGCAACCAAAACGCCTCTATCTTCGGCTAGAGACTGGCAAGCCCGTGCTTGAAAATCGTCGAGTGGAAATTTGAGCAGTCTCGCAAAGGCTTCGACTTCGGGGTGCTCGCGCCGCTTCTTTGCTTTAGCAAAGCGCTCGGCGGGGCTCAGTTCGATCTCGGCCATGACTATTTATCGGCGCTAGTTTCGAGAAGTTTTTGCGCTCTTGAGCGTCGTCGATCGGTCAGCAGAGCAATGCCACCGGCCGCAAAGTACAGAATTCCTAGGGGAACCATTAGGACGAACATCGAGAGCGGATCGGCTGTAGGTGTCGCTAGGGCAGAAATCACGGCGATTACAAACAACGCTAGGCGCCAGGATTTAAAGATTGACTTGGCCGAAATCAAATTTGCAAGATTGAGTAAAACAAGCACCACGGGCATAACAAAGGTAAGCCCGAACACCAGCAGGATGCGCAAGTCAAACAGAATGTAGTCCTTGGCATTGATGATGTTAGTTGCACCTTCTGGAGTGAGGGAAAGCAGGGCGCTCATGAAGGCAGGCAACGAAATCCACGCCAGGTAAGCGCCAGCAGCAAAGAGTGGAATAGCGCTGCCGAGGAAGGCAAGCGTATATCGGCGTTCGCGTTTACGCAGTGCCGGGGTGATGAACGCCCACAGGTGGTACAGCCAAACCGGGCTAGCCGCGATGATTCCTAAGAAGATTGAAACTTGAAGGCGCAGATCAAAAGCGCTCATAACGTCGGGAAAGTTGACGCTGACGTTGCTGTTTGTCGAGGCTAGGTCTTTTAGAGGCGCACTAAGAATGGCGAAGAAATAGTCGTAAACGTACCAACCGGCAATTGAACCCGCTGCGATGAAAATTGCGGACCAAAATAGTCGACCGCGAAGTTCTCTTAGATGACCACCGAGGCTCATGCGAGCATCGGGGTTCTTCTTCCTAGCCACTACTCAGATGGCTTGTCGTCCGACTTTGGCTTAGCGTCTGCCTTCTCGTCGGTCGACTTCATTTCTTTCTTAAAGATTTTCAACGACTCGGCAAGTCCCTTGGCTAGGCCAGGAAGTTTTGGTGCGCCCCAGAACAGAAGCACGATCACCAAGATGATGACCCACTCAAACCCATTCAGTTTCATAGCAGCCTACTTTCGTCAAAATCTATGTCTTTGATTCTCTTTACAAGCCTACGGGTTCGTGCCTCTTTGCGTTCACGCTTGGCACGTTTCAGCTCGTTGCGACGCATAGTCACTTCGAGGGATGGAGTATCAAGTGCACTGATCGGGGAATGCGCAACTTCACCCTCCCCCGTGACGGCGTGCAACTTATCTGATAACTCGGTCAGCCGGGCAACCGGTTCGGCAAGTTTCGTAGCTCGTTTGAAGAGCGCTACCCCGATCGCAGCGTACGCAACTAGGGCGACCACTGCGATTGCGCCAAATATCCAGAACCAAAACCAGAAGCCCACTAGTCTTCATCTCCAACCGGGCTTTCGAGCACCGTTTCACCGAGAGACTCCAATGCGTACTTTTTCACGATCTCGCGGGCAGCCGCGGGCGCTAATACCCTTGCTGCACCTCCAAACTTGGCAATCAGATGCCCAAGGTTTGGCAGGTAACCTACCTTGATAGTTACGCGAATCGTGCCATTCGAACCAGGGGCAGGCGCATCGATGGCGCCGTATTCAGCGACCAGTTCATAGGCTTCAGGGTCTACCTCAACCAACACATCCGTGTCATGCTCTCCCGGAACATAGACGCGGTCATCTTCATAGTCGAGCTGATCGAGAGCTAGCTGGGCGGCCACGCTGCGACTTTCTTGGCTCAACGAGACACTTCGCATCCGGTCAAGGCGGAATGCCTTCACCTGCTCGCTGACCGGACACCAGCACCTTGCGTACCAGTTATTGTTCTGCAAATCCAGCCGCAGTGGTTCCAAAGTACGATGTGACTCCTCGCCGCGCTGGTTGATGTAGTCACAAGTGACTTGTGCCTTCGCCAAAATGGCTTTTCGAATCAGTGCCACGTCTGCCGCCACCGTGCCAATCTCGTAGGCGATGCTCGGAGGGCTGGAGTGTTGCTTTGATGCGTTCAGTAAGGCGATAAGTTCGTCAATTTCGGACTCCGAAGAAAACTCTGGCAACGCGCGCAGATAAGAAAGCCCGGCAGCGATTGCTGATGCCTGGCGCATGGAAATCCTTGGGGCGTCCTCAATTACGCCGGACTCAACAAACCTCAAGATACCGGAAGTCTCGAACAGGTCCCAGTCGAAGTTGAACGGAAGAAATTCGTGCCCATCCGAACGAACCCCGCCCGACTTTACCAGGGTAGACATGGCCTTACGCACGGTATCGCGCGAGAGTCCAAGGCGATTCGATACCTCATCGATGTGAATTTCTTCTTCTCGTTGAATCAAGCCGATTAGAGAAATCAGGAAGTTGAATTGGTCGTCTGCTGAAAGCAGGTTTTTTAGCTTAGGCATGAAGATTCACCACCCGTTGCAGCCCTTTGGTGATTGCATCCTTGAGTTCGGTTGGTTGAAGAACTGTAATGGTGCGCCCATAGCTGCGTAGTTCTTCGGCCAGCAGGTGAAGATCCATGAAGTTGAAGCTCACGAGTCCATCGGTGTCCGCCCCAGCTGCTTGCAGATCGAAGTGCACCCAGGCCTCTGTGCCCGGCTTGACCTTGATCACGGCAACATTCCGTGAGATGTGCTGTTCGAGGTCTTCAACTGCCGCGTCTAGATCAGAAGACGAAACCGGATCGAATGTCTCGCCGGTAGCCGTGATCCTGCTGACAATCCGCTTGAGCATGAAGTTTCGGGGCTCTTG
This sequence comes from Microbacteriaceae bacterium, assembly GCA_046063405.1. Classification (GTDB taxonomy): domain Bacteria; phylum Actinomycetota; class Actinomycetes; order Actinomycetales; family Microbacteriaceae; genus Rhodoluna. Next base: position 5,475 of record JBJTMF010000077.1, on the reverse strand, counting down.
GCGCGCAACATCAAAGCAAACCAGCAACCACTGCCCCGAAACGTGCCGCACCTGCCAAGGCTGGACCGTGCGCAACTCTGGTTCACGATCTGGCGCACGGTAGGTAAAGTTCACTTCGATGCCATCGCGAGCGGCTTCTTCGAGCTGCAAAATACCCGGCTCGTTGGTCAAAATCCGTGGAGCGAAACCTTCGAGATCAAGTCCGTCGCTCGGCAAGCCTAGAGCTCTTAGGCGCATTACCGCGCGCGAAGCTTCGACTGAAAAACTGGCACGAGCCCAAACCCTCGACGCCAGTTCGAGTAAACGCAATTGGTTCGAAGTCAGCTTGGTGTTCACCGGCCACACAAAGGTGTCAGCGGGGATGTAATACCGAGTCTCGGTGTTGTCTTCAAGGTCTGAGTTTCTAATGAACGCTTCTACCTGCACACCCATGTCACGCAATGATTCTTTGTCACGTTCAAACATTTTGTCTATGGTGGTTCGCGGCTTGCCCGATTCGAGCGAAAGACGATAGCCGCGCACCGAACGGTAGAGCTCTTCCTTGCTGAAGCCAAGTTTGCTGCTCAGCAGAATTAGCGTGAGGCTAAGCAGCCGCTCGGACTTATCGTCGGATTCGAGAGCGAAGTCGCTACCCAGTTCGTTCGGTGAGTCCCCCATGAGCCGGTTACTTGCCCTGGATTCCTAGGATGTCGATGACGAAAACGAGGGTCGAGTTGGCTGGAATGGTTCCCTGCGCCTCGGCTCCGTAGCCCAAAGATGGTGGAATCACGGCGACAATCTGAGAACCGACCTTCTGGCCGACCAACGCATCCACGAAGCCAGTGATGAGTGAACCACGAGCGATTGTGAAGTTAGCCGGGGTGCCTTTGTCCCATGAAGAGTCAAACTTTGAACCATCGGCCCAGGTGTATCCGGCGTAATGCAAAATCACTTTGTCGCCCTCGGCTACCTCGGTGCCAGCACCTTGAACTAGTACCTCAAGAGCGACAGACTCTTGGCCATCCTTGGCTGCTTTAGGGAAAGGCGCCTCGGTTGGGATGGTAACTCCAGGAACACCGTTCACGGCGCGGATCACAGTTGGGAATCCGGTCTGGCCGGCCTGCTCATTGCCAACCGCGTAAGGAAGATAAACCTTTCGTACTTCCATGATGAACAAAACGTCGTCGTTCTTGCCGAGCTTCAACTGCTCGATGCCTTTGTTCTTGTGGATGACCGCAGCTGGGAACAAAATGGCTACTCTACTGCCTTCACGGACGCTTCCGAGTGCCTCGCAGAATGCTGGGTCCTGGCCGGGGGTCAGCACCTGAAGCGATGAGCCTGAGCCGTCGAAAGAAGATGGTTGGAAAATGTCGCCGGTGCCAGCGTTGATTCCCATGTACTCGAGGTCAACGGTCTGGTTACCAGTGATCTTAGGGCCGGTTCCTTCTTTCAGGATGGCGGTTTCCACGGTGCTGGTGCTCAAAGGTGTGGCGAAATCCACAGTCGCTCCATCTGCCCCATCGGTAACTTTCACGGTGTCAACCGCGCGGCCAGAGGCAGCCTGAGTAGTGACATCGCCACACTCGGCCTTCAATGTGTCGTACATTGCTTGCTCGGTTTGGATCGACGAGCACGCGCCAAGAGTAAGCACTAGTGAAGCAGCTGCCAGAAGGCTAAAAATTTTGCGCAAGAGCATTCCTTTGATTGTTTTAAAAGTTTACTTGGCGACTAGTCTTCGCCAGGGAGTTTGCGCTGAGCGCTAACCTGAGCCGAATTTTCAGCGTTTCTCAAGTTTTTTCTGAGTTTCTTTTCACTCACCTGTTTGGCACCGAGGTGATCCGGGTTCCAAACAGCTATGTCTTCATCCGCGAAATCGGTCTTGGCGGGACGTGACTTGAATTCTGGAAGCACGGTTCCGTCGGCGAGCTTTCTCGCGGTGATCAAGAAACCGGTGTGGCCGATCATGCGGTGTTCGGGACGCACAGCCAGACCCTGCAGGTGCCATGGGCGAACCATCGACTCCCAGGCAGAAGGTTCAGCAAATCGGGCGGTGGCGCGAATGGCTTCGGCTAGTCGGGAAAGCTGAGTCACGGTGGCCACATATCCGATGAATAGGCCACCTGAAATCAGGGCATCTGCGCTCTGTTCGATGCATTCCCAAGGCGCGAGCATATCGAGTACGACTCGATCGATTGTTCCTGGCTTGATCTGCTTGGGCAGTTGCTCCTGAAGGTCACCCAGGTGAACTGCCCAGTTTTTCGGCTCGCCACCGAGCTCGGTAGCAACATTTGCCTTAGCAATCTGTGCGAATTCTTCGCGTCGCTCGAACGAATCAAGTTTTCCGTTTGCCCCGACAGCGCGTAGCAAATACATGCTCAGCGCACCGCTACCCACGCCAGCCTCAACCACGCGGGCACCCGGAAAGATATCACCCTCAACGATGATTTGTGCCGCGTCTTTGGGGTAAACGATGGCCGCTCCCCTGGGCATGGACAAAACAAAGTCGGTTAGCAGAGGACGCATGGCCAGGTATTCGACGCCGTTTTGATTGCGAACAATCGACCCTTCTGGCTGGCCGATGATTGAGTCGTGTTTAAGGTCGCCGCGGTGGGTTCCAAACGCCGCTCCAGCCACCAAGGTGATGGTGTTGATGCGGTTTTTTGGTCCGGTTAGTTGTACCTTTTCGCCTTCGCGAAACGGTCCACGTTTGAGGTGCTCGGTCATTATTCCTTAAATAGGGCTTGCAGGTCTTTGAGTTTGATTCCCTCAAGGGACGGCATGAATAGTCGGCCTTCGTTCTTCGGGATAATCATGAGGTTTTCGATGGCAACGGCCTTAGTGCCCGCGGCTTCGGCCGACAGCATGCCCGTGATTGAATCTTCAAAAGCTACGCAATCCTCCGGACGGACGCCCAGCAACTGGGCTGCCTTGGCGTATGGTTCCGGATGCGGTTTACCGTGACGAACGTCATCGCCAGCGACAATCACGTCGAAGGCCTTGAAGCCAATGGCATCAACAACTTGTTCAGCAGTGCGCCGAAGTGACATGGTCACGAGAGCCGTCTTCACGCCTTTTCGGCGGAGCATCTGCAGAATTTCTTTAGCGCCAGGGCGCCACGGAATCTCGAGACTTAAATGGCGATTCACCTCGGAAGTGAGGTGATCAATGATTTGCTGGGGTTCGAGTTCGGAGCCGATTCGAGCTTTTATGATCTTGGAGCTCTCGGTGAGACTCAACCCGATCAGAGATTCGCCGTCTTCTGGGCTCCAAGTGACGCCGTGACTTTCAGCCAGCGCTCGTTCCGATTTCATCCAATACGGTTCGGAGTCGATTAGAGTGCCGTCGAGATCAAACAAGACGGCGGCCGGTAACGATTTGCCAAACCACATAATGTTTGAGTTTAGCCCGACCGACTTCGCTTAGAGTTTTAGGGAAACCAAATCGCAGGGGCAATTCATGAGTCAGATTTTTCGAGGCCGCACACTCATCGTGGGCTTTGATGGCTGGAGCGATTCCGCCGATGCCGCGAGCGGTGCTGCGCGCTACATGACTCTGCAGGCAAAAGCCGAACTGATCGAACAAATCGACTCCGAAGAGTATTACGATTTTTTGTTTTCGCGGCCAACCGTAAATCTGGATGAAGACGGAAACCGGCAAATCGCTTGGCCTACGGCCGAACTTTATGTTCCAGAGGGTGCCGAAGAACCAAACATCTTTGGCAAGCTCTTCTTTTTGCTTGGTTCCGAACCGTCCAGGCGGTGGAAGGCTTTCGTCTCTGAGTTGATGGAAATGATCATCGATCAAGAGATCGATGCCGTTATCTTCTTGGGCTCGATTCCGGCGGATGCGCCCCACACCAGGCCAATTCCGGTAAGCGTGCACAGCCAAAACGAACTGGTGCGCGAACAAACCACCGCTGAAAAGAGCAATTACCAAGGGCCGGTGGGCATTCAGTCGGTGCTAGCACTGGAACTCGAACGCGCCGGGATTCCGACCATTGCGCTCTGGGCGTCGGTGCCTCACTACGTGCAGAATGGCCCATCGCCAAAAGCCATGCTTGCCTTGGTAAGTGCCGTCGAAACTTACATTGGCGTGCAGTTCGAACACACCGAATTGGCCGAAGAGGCGTTCACTTGGGAACGCAACATCGATGAGTTGGCTGAGAACGACGAAGACATGGCTGGCTACATTGAGCAGCTCGAACAGGCCCGAGACACCTCCGACTCGGAGGCTGCCAGCGGCGATTCGCTAGCGATGGAATTTGAACGATTCTTGGCGAGTCAAAACGAATCCCAGGGCGAAGAGCCCGAAGAGGAGTAAGTCTTATCCGACTAAAACACCGGTGCCGAGCTCAACCAGCAGAAGTGCACCTACGCCAACTCGCCAGATAACGAATGGCAGGTAAGAGCCGCGGGTGAGGTACTTGAGTAAAAATCCGATTACGAAGTAACCAGAGATGAACGACACCAAGGTGGCCAGCGCTGTCGCTAGCAGGGCATCCGAATTCAGGTCGCTGTAGGTCTTAGCGAACTCGTAGAGACCACTGGCTAAAACCGCAGGAATAGCCAAAAGAAACGAGAATCTCGCCGCGGCTTCTCGCGTGTAGCCAAGCAAGAGCCCAACGGTAATCGTTCCGCCGGAGCGAGAAACCCCTGGAATCACGGCCAGCGCCTGACCAAGCCCGAAAAGAATTCCGTGGCGATAGTTAAGTTCTTCGATTTTGCGTGTTCGTTTTGAAATGCGATCTGCAAATCCGAGAAGCAAACCAAAGACGATCAGAGTGATGGCAATCACGTGAAGGCTGCGTAGGTCGCCTTCGATGAGGTCTTTGAAAACCAACCCAATGATCACAACCGGAAGGCTGCCGATGATGACGAGCCAGCCTAGGCGAGAATCTGCCGTTTTGGTCTCTGGGCGAAGGCTCAACGATGAAACCCATGCTTTGAAGATTCGCAAAATGTCTTTGAAGAAATAGAGCACCACGGCGGCTTCGGTGCCAAGCTGGATGGTGGCGATAAACGCCGTGAGTTCCGGTTTGGTGAGCGCGTGATCTAGCACCAAGATTTGCTCAGCGATTTGGACGTGAGCGCTGGATGAAATCGGTAAGAACTCGGTCAGGCCCTGTACCAGGCCGAGCAAGATGGCAGAAAACAGATTCAAAGTTTTTTACTTACTCGCCGTCGTCGGCTTCTTCGAACGGCAACCATTCTCCGAAGGATGTCTCTAAAGACTCCTCGTAGTCGAGGAAAGCGTTCTTGAGGACGTTGTAGGCGCTTTCAACGGCAGGGTCATCGTCAGAGCGACGCATGGTCACCGCTTCGTGGTGACGTTCGAGTGCTGCGATGAACTGCGAAAGTGCGAGCCTAGGTTCGGTAGCCATAGCCCTAACCTACCCCGAGAACTGACCAAGGTAAACAAGCCTCGTCGAATCGAACCTGCGTTTCATGTTAGAGTGGGGAGTCGTCAAAGACACCCGGTCCGGGTGGCGGAATGGCA
>JBJTMF010000076.1:0-3679 GCA_046063405.1 Microbacteriaceae bacterium | reverse complement strand
CTCCGTGGAGCGCCCCGATGCCCTGGTCCTCTGGGAGGCCCAGTTCGGCGACTTCGTCAACGGTGCACAGACCATCATCGACGAGTTCATCTCCTCGGCAGAGCAAAAGTGGAACCAGCACTCCGGTTTGGTACTTCTTCTGCCACACGGGTACGAAGGCCAGGGCCCAGACCACTCGTCCGCTCGTATCGAACGCTACCTCCAGCTTTGCGCCGAAAACAACATGACCGTGGCTCAACCATCGACCCCGGCCTCGCACTTCCACCTACTTCGTCGCCAGGCCTACTCGACTCCTCGTCGTCCGTTGGTGATCTTTGCTCCGAAGTCGATGCTCCGACTAAAGGCTGCATCCTCATCGGTTGAAGACTTCACCACAGGAACCTTCCAACCGGTGATCGACGATCAGCAGGGTCTTGAGAAGAACGCTGTGACTCGAGTGCTGCTGTGCTCGGGCAAGGTCTACTGGGATCTTCTGGCCGAATCGCAGAAGCGCAACGACGGCAAGACTGCCATCGTGCGCGTTGAGCAGCTGTACCCAACGCCGGTGGATGAAATCAAGGCCGCCTACGCTCAGTATCCGAACGCAGAACTCGTCTGGGTGCAGGATGAACCAGCCAACCAGGGCCCTTGGACCTACATCGGCTTGTTCTTGCCGAAGTACATGGGCGGAAAGGTAGCCAAGCTGGTATCTCGCCCGGCCTCGGCATCGCCTGCCACCGGTTCAGCCAAGCGCCACGCCGCCGAACAGGCTGACCTCATCGAGCGGGCCTTTACGGCATAACCCATGAGCGAACAGATGCGTGAAGTCAGAGTGGTCGTCACCGGCGACGCTTTGGTGAGCGCATCCGGCGACCCAAAAGGCATGGGTTGGCTCGGTCGAGTTTTGGCCCGCACCCCGGTCGTCGAACCGTTGATCGACGTTTACCCACTGGCATTCCCAGGCGACACTTCGGCCAAAATGGTCGAGCGCTACAACGGCGAGGTGCAGCAGCGCATGGCCGCCGGCATCGAGAACCGTTTGGTTTTGGTGATGTCGAATTTTGATCCGGCTGCGGGAATTTCAATTTCTAGAAGCCGCCTGAACCTAGCCACCATTTTGGATGACGCGAAGAGACGGGGAATCGAAAGTTTCGTAGTGGGCCCGACTCCACACCGCAACCCTGAGCTAAATGGCGAGATCGAACATCTTTCGGCAGGCTTCGAAGACGTCTGCGCGCGCCGCGGGGTGCATTACGTGGATTGCTTTACCCCGTTGATTGGGCATGACGGTTGGAATTCAGAGATTTCATCGGACCCGGCCGGACGCCCTGGCCAAATTGGGCACGGTTTGATTGCCTGGCTGGTGCTGAACCGCGGTTGGGGCGAGTGGCTGGGATTACCAGACCAACTCGGTTAGTGCTCTAGGCGGCCCGAGTCGATTGCTCTGATGCGATCGATGATGCGTGTTGCAAGTTCTGCAGGTGGAGCCTCATCGCAGGAGCGCTTGATGACATTGTTGAACAGAACCTCGAAGTCATAATCCGATTCGCATGAATCGCAGTTGGCGATGTGCGAGGTGATGTCTTCGATCTCTTGCGAAGACAGCTCGTTATGTAGGTATTCGTGAACCTGCCGCTTAGTTTCTTGGCAGTTGATCTCACTCATTTCGTGCTCCCGTTTTTCATCTCACGCAGCTTTAACTTCTTCTCTTTGGTCGGTGTAACGTCATAACCCTCTTCGGCTGCAAAATCTTTCAATGCTTCGAATAATTTTGCTTTTCCTCGGTGCAGGCGACTCATGACGGTTCCAAGTTCGGTTTGCATGACCTCGGCGATTTCGGCGTATGACAGCCCCTCTACTACCGCGTAGTAGACGGTCATGCGGAATTCTTCGCTCAGCGACTCGAGAGCTTCGCGGACATTTTTCGAAGGAATGTGGTCGAGAGCTTCGATTTCTGCCGAACGCTGCGAACGAGCGGTAAGTGATTCGGCGGTTCCGACCTGGAAATCTTCCATCTCGTCGAGGCTTGCCGAGCCGCTTTCTTTCTTGCGTTTGTTAAACAGGTTGATGGCCGTGTTTTCAAGAATCTTGACCAACCAGGCCTTTAGATTGGTGCCTTTTTCAAACTGGTGCCAGGCTCTGAATGCCTTGACATAGGTTTCTTGCACCAAGTCTTCGGCATCCGCGTAGTTCTTGGTCTTGGTGAGCGCCACGCCAAATAACAGGCGCTGGTAAGGGAGTGCTAGTTCTTCGAACTCCCGAATGCGGGCCGATACATCGGCCGGATCTTTTGATTGAGTCATCAATTTCGAGTCTAGAGCCATAGTTTGCTCGTCTTTGAGCAACAACGCTTCGGTCAAGTGGCACCTTCTTCTGCAGCACGCCAAGTGCTTGCTGGTATTTTGGTAACACATGACTTTGAACACTTATTCCGCAGACTGGCCGGCACCTCGGGCCAATGGTCACATCAACGCGATCGTTCGACTGCCCGGATCAAAGTCACTCACCAACCGAGAGTTAGTTTTGGCTGCTCTCGCCGCTGAGCCAACCGTGCTCGTCGAGCCACTCGTATCGCGCGATAGCGAACTGATGATTGCCGCTCTCGAATCGCTGGGCGCAAGTTTTGAACGCAGCGCCGACCGAATCTTGGTATCCCCCATCGATGCAGCGCACACTGCTGCAATGCCGATTTCCATTCACTGCGGACTCGCCGGTACCGTAATGCGCTTTGTGCCGCCCCTTGCTGGACTGCACAACGGGCAGGTGACCTTCGACGGTGATGAGGGCGCGCGTCGCCGACCAATGCACACCACAATCACATCGCTTCAGGCTTTAGGCGTTTCGGTTTCGGATGCCAAAGCTCTGCCATTCACGATCGATGGCGATGGCGAGATCACCGGCGGCGAGCTAACCATCGATGCGTCGGAGTCCTCGCAATTTGTTTCCGGCCTCCTGTTGGCCGCACCTCGCTTCACCAACGGGCTCACCTTGACGCACATCGGAGAACACCTACCGAGCATGCCGCACATCGAAATGACCCTCGACTGCCTTCGCAAACGTGGCGTTGAGGCAAATCAAATTGGTTCTGCAACCTGGCGAGTTACACACGGACCAATCTCTGGTGGTGAAGTGGTCATTGAGCCAGACCTTTCAAACGCTGGACCATTTCTTGCCGCCGCCATGGTTGCAGGCGGGTCAGTGACCATTCCGCACTGGCCGGTGAGCACCACACAGGTTGGCAAAGAATTCTTAGGCATCCTTTCGACCATGGGTGCCCACTTCGAGCAAACCTCGGATGGGCTACGTATCACCTCGAACGGAAAGATTCACGGAATCGACATCGACTTATCGATCGGTGGCGAATTAGCGCCTGTTATTGCAGCTCTGGCTACCTTGGCCGACTCCCCGTCAAGGATTCGCGGGATTGCACACCTTCGCGGTCACGAGACCGATCGCCTGGCCGCGCTAACCACCGAGATCAACCGAGTTGGAGGCGACTGCGTCGAGACCGAGGACGGCCTAATCATCACCCCGAGGCCGCTACACGGCGCAAGGTGGTTGTCTTATGACGATCACCGCATGGCAACCGCGGGTGCCATCATCGGCCTGCGCGTGCCGGGCATCGAAGTGGAAAACATCGCAACGACCGCCAAGACGATGCCCGATTTCACCGCACTTTGGGCCAAAATGCTCGAGGTAA
>JBJTMF010000075.1:0-3536 GCA_046063405.1 Microbacteriaceae bacterium | reverse complement strand
CAGCCTGCCAGTCGCGGTAGTGGCGAGTCACGGTGCCGTGAGCTGCCTCGGCGAGCGCGGTTGCGCCGTCTGGGGTGGTCAAGACCGAGGTCATTAGACCCAGCGAACCAAAGCCCTGCGCTACGGTGTCTGACTGAACGTCGCCATCGTAGTTCTTGCAAGCCCAAACGTAGCCACCTTCCCACTTGAGAGCCGCGGCGACCATGTCGTCGATTAGGCGGTGCTCATAGGTGAGACCGGCAGCCTTGAACTTGTCGGCGTACTCAGTGTCGAAAACTTCCTGGAAGGCGTCCTTGAACGCGCCGTCATAAGCCTTCAGAATCGTGTTCTTGGTCGATAGGTAAACCGGGAAGTTGCGGGCTAGTCCGTAGTTGAAAGAGGCGCGCGCGAAGTCGCGGATGCTGTCCATGTAGTTGTACATACCCATTGCGACGCCACCGTGTTCTGGGTAGTCGGCAACGGTCATGGTCTGTGGCTCCGAACCATCGGCTGGAGTCCAGGTGATGGTGACCTTGCCGGCACCAGGCACTTTGAAGTCGGTTGCCTTGTACTGGTCGCCGTGAGCGTGACGACCGATAACGATCGGCTTGGTCCAGCCCGGCACCAAGCGAGGGACATTCGAGATGATGATCGGCTCGCGGAAAACAACGCCATCGAGGATGTTTCGGATAGTGCCGTTTGGCGACTTCCACATCTTCTTCAGCTTGAATTCTTCGACGCGCGCCTCATCCGGGGTGATGGTGGCACACTTCACGCCAACGCCGTGCTTTTTAATGGCGTTCGCGGCATCGATGGTTACCTGGTCATCGGTAGCATCGCGGTGCTCAATCGATAGGTCGTAGTACTCGAGGTCGATGTCGAGAAACGGGAGAATCAGGGAGTCTTTGATGTTCTGCCAGATGATGCGAGTCATCTCGTCGCCGTCTAGTTCGACGACCTTGACAACAACCTTAATTTTCGACACTTTGGTATCCATTCGTTACTAGGAAAAGGGCCAGATAGGCCAACCTGCCTCAAGCCTATCGGTTCTAAACGCCTAGACTTTTTGTTATGAATCTGAAGCCACTTCGACGCATCTTTGCCCTCCTAGCCACCATCGCCATGCTGGCGGTTGGGTCGGTAACCACCTCGGCCTCGGCGGCCACTTTCACCCCGGCACCTAACAAACTGGTGAACGAGCAGAGCGTTGGAATTCAGATGTTCCTTTACCCGTGGACGTCGATCGGCAAAGAATGCACCAACGTGCTTGGCCCATCAGGTGTCGACTGGGTGCAGATTTCGCCACCACAAGAGCACATCCGCGGCGAGCAGTGGTGGGTTCACTACCAGCCGGTGAGCTACAAGATTGAGTCTCGACTCGGCACTCGCGCCGAGTTTGCGGCGATGGTTCAGGCCTGCAACAAGGCCGGCGTGATGATCATCGCTGATGCCGTGATCAACCACATGGCCAACTCAAATGGCACCGGATTCGCCGGAACCGACTTCGAAAAGTATTCATACCCGGGTCTGTACGGCGACGATGACTTCCACGGAACCATGTCGATGGACCTTCCTCGCTTCTGCGACACCGACATCTCCAACTATGACGACCAGTGGGAAACCACCTCGTGCATGCTTGGTGGGCTTCCTGACCTAGCGACCGAAAGCGAGAGTGTTCGCACCAAGATCGCCGCTTATCTCAACGATCTGATTTCGCTCGGTGTTGCCGGTTTCCGCGTTGACGCGGCAAAGCACATCGGCGCTACCGACCTGAAGGCCATCGTCGACAAGCTAAACCCGGTAAATGGTCGCCAGCCGGTGATCATGTCTGAGGTAATCGGTTCTGGCGGCACCAATGCTCCGTTCGTGGAGTTTGGTTATGGCTGGGCTTGGTCGATGCCAGACATGCTGGCCGCAGCTTTGCAGCAGCAGGGCCTCAAGATGGGCACCAGTGACGCCTGGACCATCGGATTCAACGGCAGCTCGAAGACCATCACCATGGTGAGCAACCACGACACCGAGCACCACGGCCCAACCTCGCTCGCCTACTGGGAAGGAAAGAAGTACCAGCTCGCCCACATCTTCATGTTGGCGACTCCATTCGGTATCCCAGAGATTTACACCGGATACAGCTTCAGCGATGAAAACTACGGACCAAACACCGATCCAAACACCGGCAAGATTCTTCCGGCGACGTGTCCAAAGATTGATACTCGCCCAACCACCATCACCAAGGATGGCGTCTATACCTGTGTTGAGCGCTGGACCGCGATTCAAGGCATGATCGCCTGGCGCGACGCAGCCGGAACCGCAAAGCAAAGCCGCAGCTACTACACCAAGTACGCGGTGGGCAAGATCTTGCAGTTCAACCGTGGCACCAACTTCATCGCCATGAACCCAACCGGCACCAGCCAGAAGGCCACCGTCAAGACCTTCTTGCCGGCCGGTAGCTACTGTGACGTGATTTCGGGTGGAAAGAAAGCCAAGAAGACCAGCAAGAGCTGCGCCGGAACCAAGATCGTGGTCGACAAGTACGGCAAGGCCGTCATGACCGTTCCTGGCTTCGGTGCAATCGCCTTCGGTAAATTCACCAAGCTCGGCTAAGTCTCTACTTGGCTTTAGTCGACCACTAAACCAGGCTGTCGCGCCAGGCCTTGTGCATCTTGGCGAACTTGCCGGTACCTGCGATCAGCTTGGCCGGGGTATCGTCTTCGGTGATCTTTCCGTGCTCCATGACTAGAACGCGGTCGGCGATCGAAACGGTCGATAGTCGGTGGGCGATGATGATTGCTGTGCGGTCGGCAAGCAAGGTCTTCAAGCCGTACTGAACCAAACGTTCGCTCGGAATATCCAGCGAAGCCGTGGCTTCATCGAGAATCAGAACTGCCGGATCAGCAATGAACGCTCGCGCGAACGAAATCAACTGACGCTGTCCCGCACTCACGCGACCACCACGCTTATTCACGTCGGTGTCGTATCCGTCTGGCAAGGCCACGATGAAGTCGTGAGCGCCAACCGCCTTGGCGGCCGACTCGATCTCTTCGCGAGTAGCGTTTGGTTTTCCGAGGGCGATGTTGTCGGCTACCGAACCGGAGAACAGGTAAGCCTCCTGGGTCACCATGACCACGGCACGACGAAGATTTTCATCGGTGAGGTTGCGCAAGTCGATTCCATCGAGACGAACCTGACCCTCGATTTGGTCGTAGAAGCGCGAAACCAGTTTGGCTAGCGTGCTCTTACCCGCACCCGTGGTACCAACTAGAGCGATGGTTTGCCCCGCCGGTATATCAAGGTTGAAGGTCGGAAGAACTTCTTTGCCGTTCGAATAGGCAAAGCGCACCGCATCAAATTCGATGTGACCCTTTGGTTCGGCAAGGTTGATCGGGTTTTCAGGCTCGGCAACCGAAGGCCCTTCTTCGAGCACACCGGAGATCTTTTCGAGTCCGGAGTTAGCCGACTGGAACGAGTTGTAGAACATTGCCAGCTGTTCCATTGGGTCGTAGAAACTGCTCACGTAGAGCACGCATCCGAGCAGAACACCGATCTTCAAGTCGCCC
>JBJTMF010000074.1:0-6945 GCA_046063405.1 Microbacteriaceae bacterium | reverse complement strand
GACAGAAGCACCGGCTGGGCGTGCTGGAAGTGGGTGCGTCCTGGCATGGCGACGCCGAGGTGACTTTCGGCTAAATCTGCCAACACCTCGATGTGTTGAAGCAGCATGCCCTCGATGATCTTGGACTGGTCGAGCAGGTACATGCGAATTAGCGTTGCAATCTGGTCGTTGCGCGAACGGCCGGCGCGAACCTTGCCGCCGAGTTCAGCTCCTGCGATTTCGATCAAGCCACGTTCGAGCGCACCGTGAACGTCTTCGTCGGAATCTTTAGCTTGGAACGATCCTGCCTCGACCCGCTTCAAAAGTTCTTGCAGGCTACGAGTGAGTGAGTCGAGTTCGGCCGTGGTTAGGTAACCGGCTTGGAAAAGCGCCTTGATGTGGGCGAGGCTGCCAAGGATGTCATACTTCGCGAGTCGCCAGTCGAAATGTACCGAACGGCTTAGCGCTGCGAGCGCTTCGCTTGGGCCGCCCTCAAAGCGACTTCCCCAAAGCGAGTTGGAACCGCCTGCAGACATCTTGCTCCTTAAAAACTTCTCCCGCTAATGGGCGGGGATTACATCAATACTAGTTTGAACGGCTTTTTGCCTTGGTCTTAGAACCGCTAAGCCGACTGTTCGGCCAGCCAGACCATCAGCGCCTTTTGTGCGTGCAGACGGTTTTCGGCTTCGTCCCAAATAACCGACTGCGGTCCGTCAATTACCTCTGCCGATACCTCATAGCCGCGATAGGCAGGCAAGCAGTGCAGGAATATCGCATCCGGCTTGGCTAGCGACATGAGCGCGCTATCAATAGTGAACCCCGCGAACTCTGCGATGCGCTTGGCTTTCTCTGACTCTTGCCCCATTGACACCCAGGTGTCGGTGGTTACGACATCTGCGGATGCGATGGCATCCGAAGGCGATTGGTAAACCTGTACCGAACCACCGGTCTCTGCGGCAACTTGCGCTGCGTGCTCGAACACTGCTTTGTTGGCACCGTAACCAACCGGGGCGGCGACTGCGACGTGCATTCCCGCCATCGCGCAGGCAACTAGGTAAGAGTTGGCCATGTTGTTCGAAGCATCGCCAATGTAGGCAATCTTTAGCCCGGCAAGAGACCCCTTGTGCTCACGGATGGTCATGAGATCAGCAAGCAGCTGACAAGGATGATAGTCATCACTCAGAGAATTGATGACAGGAACGCTCGAATTTGCGGCCATCTCTTCAAGGCCAGCCTGGGCGTAGGTGCGCCAAACAATAGCGGCAACTTGGCGTTCAAGAACTCGAGCAGTGTCAGCAACTGACTCTTTGCCGCCCATCTGACTCGATTGCGAGTCGATCACGAGAGGCGAACCGCCGAGATCTGCCACACCAACCGCAAATGAAACACGTGTACGAGTTGAGGTCTTATCGAAGATCAGCGCCACGGTCTTTGGCCCCGCGAACGGGCGCTTGGCGTATGGGTCGACTTTGAGCGCGATGGCCAGATCTAGAATTGCCGACTGTTCCGTTGGCGTGATGTCATCGTCTTTTAGAAAGTGTCTTGTCATGAGCGTCTCCTTGATCACAAGTTAGTCGGGCGAAACCATTGTGCCGAAGCCGGACTTGGTGAAAATTTCGAGCAGGATGCTGTGCGGCGTGCGCCCATCGATGACGTGCGCGTGAGGAACCCCGCCCTTGACCGCCTCGAGGCAGGCCTGCATTTTCGGAATCATGCCGGATTCGAGCGATGGAAGCAGCGCTTCAAGCTCGGTAAGGCTGATCTCGCTAACCAACGAATCCAGGTTTGGCCACTCGGCATAGAGGCCTGGAACATCGGTGAGCACCATTAGTTTTTCGGCACCTAAGGCAACGGCGAGCGCTGACGCAGCTAGGTCGGCATTCACGTTTAGCAGGTTTCCATTGCCGTCTGGTGCCACGGTCGAAATGACCGGGATGTCACCGCGGTCGAGCGCTTCAAAGACCACCCGAGGATTTACTAGGGTAACCTCACCGACAAGTCCAATGTCGATAGGTCCCTCAGGTGAATCGAGCTTGGTGACGGTGGCGCGGAACAGGTTCGAGTCTTCGCCGGAAAGAACGACCGCGCCCGCACCGGCGGTGCGAATCAGACTTGCCAGCGTCTCGCTGATTTGATTGCGCAATACGTCACGAACCACCGAGATAGTTTCTTCGGTTGTCACGCGGAATCCTCCGCGGAACTCACTTTCGATACCAAGTTCTTTCAATCGAGCCGAAATTTGCGGGCCACCCCCGTGCACCACGACCGGCTTGATGCCAACCCAGCGAAGGTAGGCCATGTCCTCTGCGAAAGCGCGCTGAAGAGCCTCGTCGACCATGGCGTTGCCACCGAACTTGACCACAACAACTTTGCCGTGAAAGTTCTGAAGCCACGGCAGTGACTCGATTAGAGTCTCGGCTTTAATGCCGGCATTCTCGAAGTTTTGTGCAACGGTTTTCTTCATTAGCTGGAGTACGCGCTGTTCTCTTCGACGTATTCGTGGGTAAGGTCATTGGTCCAGACGGTTGCCTCGGCGCTACCGGCGTTGAGTCCGATACGAATGCTTACATCGCGAGGAGTTAGATCGACCAGGTCTCGGCTCTGATCTGGCTGACCTTTTCGGCTAACACTGACCCCGTTAATGTCGACGTCGATGTTGTAAGGATCAAACGTTGCCTTGGTCACACCGACGGCGGCCAGGATGCGGCCCCAGTTCGGGTCGTTTCCGTATATTGCGGCCTTGAAGAGATTGTTTCTTGCAACCGACTTGCCAACCTCAACTGCGTCATCTTCGGTGAGAGCGCCAACCACTTCGATGGCGATATCGTGCGACGAGCCTTCGGCATCCGCAAGCAACTGCAAGGCGAGATCTTTACAAACAGAGGTAAGTGCCTGACCGAACTCGACTAAATCTGGCTCGATTCCACTAGCTCCACTCGCCAGCAACGTAACGGTGTCGTTGGTCGACATGCAGCCGTCCGAGTCGAGACGATCAAAAGTCACACGAGTGGCGGCGCGAAGTGCAGCATCGAGCTGCTCACTGGAAACGACGGCGTCGGTGGTTAGCACGACCAGCATGGTTGCCAGGCCGGGAGCCAACATGCCGGCACCTTTCGCCATACCGCCGATGCTCCAGCCGGAGCGGGATGTGTGGGCGCGCTTTGGCTTACTGTCGGTGGTCATGATAGCCTCGGATGCGGCGAATCCGCCGTCGGCATTGAGTGCAGCAATTGCGGCATCGACGCCGGCCAAAACTTTCGGGCGATCCAGTTGCTGGCCAATGAGCCCGGTCGAGCAAACAAGTACATCTCCCGCCGAAATATCGAGTCCCGCGGCTACCTGTTCGGCGGTCGCATGCGTGGTCTGGAAGCCTTCCGGACCGGTGTAGCAGTTAGCACCACCGGAGTTCAAGATGACTGCCGACACCTGACCATCGGTCATCACCTCTTTGCTCCAAAGCACGGGATTGGCCTGGCATCGGTTGGTGGTGAACACGGTAGCGGCGGCATTTAGTGGGCCTTGGTTTTGCACGAGGGCCAGGTCGAGTTTGCCGGAAGACTTGAGCCCAGCCTTTACTCCCGACGCTAAGAAACCCTTTGGAATGGTTACGCTCATGGTGCAACTCCATCGAGGTCGAGACCTAGGTTTTCAGCTAGACCCAGCGCCAGGTTCATTGATTGAATCGCGGCACCTGCGGTTCCTTTGACCAGATTGTCAATGGCCGAAGTGACAACGGCGCGACCCGAATGCTCATCTAAGGCGACGGCAATCTGGCAGGTGTTTACTCCTAGAGTGCTGGCCGTAGCGGGTTGTTCACCTTCGGGAAGCACCCGAACAAATTCTTCGTCAGAGTAGGTGTGCGCTATCGCGGCTCGCAGTTGGGTCAGAGTGGCGCCTGGCTTCACCGGTGCGGTGTTCACAGCAAGGATGCCACGCGACATTGGAACCAAAACCGGCGTGAAAGAAACAGTCACCTGTTCACCTGATGCGTTGCGAAGATTTTGCTCAATTTCGGGAGTGTGACGGTGCACTCCACCAACTCCATAAGCCGAGGCGCTACCTAGGATCTCACTGGCCAGGAACGAGGTTTTCAAGCTCTTGCCAGCACCCGATGTGCCAACCGAAAGAACCGAAACCAAGTTGGTGAGATCGATTAGGCCAGCCTTGGCGAGCGGCGCTAGGGCAAGAGTTATGGCCGTCACGTTGCAGCCAGGCACAGCAATGCGTCGTGTCGTGCGCAGGCGTTCACGCTGTTTCGAACCATCGGCAAGAATGAGTTCTGGCATGCCGTAGGTCCAGGTTCCAGCGTGTTCATTGCCGTAATACTTTTTCCAAGCAACGGCATCTTCGAGACGGAAATCTGCACCGCAGTCTAAAACCAAAGTGTCATCCGAAAGCCAGGCTGCGACCTCTGCCGACTTGGTGTGCGGAAGCGCAAGAAAAACAATGTCGTGACCGGCGAGCGTGCGCTCATCCGTTGGCTGAAACTCGAGATGAGCAAAACTGGCCAAGTGCGGATGAACCGAGCCGACTGTTTGTCCCGCGTTGGAGTTGGCGGTGACGGTCTTAACTTCGAGTTGTGGATGCTTAGCTATCAAGCGCAGCAACTCTCCGCCGACGTACCCGCTGGCGCCGGCAATGGCTACCGAGTAAACCATGAGTCTGCCTTTCTAGGCGCGAAGCTCCGCGCCGAATTTTGCTTGAGCCGCCGCGACTGCTGCATTCTTGGCTTCGGATGCCTCGGCCTGCGTTAGTGTGCGGTCGCTTGCGCGGAAACGAAGAGCGAAGGTCAACGATTTCTTGTCGCTGGCCACATTTTCACCACGGTAGTCATCCACTAGTCGAACCTCTTCGAGAAGTTCGCCTGCCTCCGCCATAATCAAGGCCTGAAGACTTCCGGCAGCCAACTCACGAGGTACCAGCAGTGACAGGTCTTGAGTAGCTGCTGGATACGTGAAGATCGGTTTGGCCTGCAGCGTTTGCGGTGCAGCGGCAAACAACTTGTCGAGGTTTACCTCTAGAGCGGCGACACGACGAGGAAGATCATTTGCGGCAGTCAGCTGAGGGTCAAGCTCACCAGCGAAACCAAAGCTAATCAGCGAGGTTTCGGTTTGAACCAAAAGTTCGGCTGTACGGCCCGCATGGAAGCCCTTGGTAACCGCTTGACGCACGACCAACGAAGCGCCGCTTGCCGCAACGAGAGCCGTTGCAGCCGAAATGGCATCGCTGTAGTCAATCTGGGTAGCGGCTACGCCAACCTGCGATTCGATTCGGTCGCCGAGGAAAACCGCCGCTACCATGCGTGGCTGCTCTGGAATGATGTCGAGAACGGCCTTCAGCGACTTCTCGCTGGGTCGTTCGGTTCCGCTCGGAAGATCGGCGGTCTTGGTCACCTTGTTCGAAGGCAGAAACACCGAGCCCTCTTCGAATAGCGCGACACTGGAAAATCCGCGATCGATGTTGCGCTTAGCGGCCTGCATTAGACCCGGAAGCAGTGACAGGCGCAGCTCGGGAGCATCCTCTTGAATTGGATTCGCCAAACGAACGGCGTTCTCGCTCTCGGCGCGGAACCACCGGTTCGCGTCGGTCGACAGGAACGGATAGTTCAAGACCTCAACTGCGGATGCGCCGACCAAAGCCGCACTGACATTGCGGCGAAGTTTTTGCTCTCGAGTGAGTCCGCGCCCAGGAGGCGCTACCGGCAATCGAGCACCAATTCGCTCATAACCGTTGATGCGAGCGATTTCTTCGACCAGATCGGTCTTGTGCTTGAGGTCGGGACGCCAGGTAGGAGGTGTAACCGACAGGTCTGCTCCCTCTCGCGATTCAACCTGGCAGCCAATGGTTTCAAGCGCTGAAACGATCTCTTCTTCGGTGTAGGCAACACCAACCAACGATTCAGCGAATGCCAATGGCAGGTCAATGGCAGTAACCGGTTCAACAAGATTCAGGTCTCCCCCGAGACGATCCCCTGCGCCAAAGGCATGCACTTCTAGCAACTGCACTACACGTGCAATCGCATGTAGTCCGATTGCGGTGTCAACGCCACGTTCGAAACGCTTGGATGCCTCGCTCGGAAGTTTGTGACGTCTAGCCGAACGGGCAATGGTGATCGGATCGAAATGGGCTGCTTCGATGAGCACATTGCGTGTTTCCATCGTGACTTCGGTGGATTCACCACCCATTACTCCAGCCAAACCGATTGCACCCGATTCGTCGGTGATTAGCAAGTCTTCAACGTGAAGTTTGCGCACCTGTCCGTCGAGCGTTTTCAGAGTCTCGCCGACCTTGGCACGGCGCACCGTAATGCCACCTTTTAGCTTGTCTAGGTCGTAGGCGTGCAACGGCTGGCCGAGTTCGAGCATTACATAGTTCGTGATGTCCACAATCAACGAAATCGAGCGCATGCCAGCAAGCTTGAGTCTCGACACCATCCAGGCCGGTGTTGGCTTCGCTGGGTCAACTCCAAGCACTGCACGCACCGAGAAGCGGTCGCAACCCAGCTTTCCTCGAATCGGTGCGACATCGTCGATCGCTAGCGCGAAGCCTTCGGCGTGATCCGGGTGGGCGTGGCCCATCGGGTCTCGGAACAGGGTCGAGGTGGCGTGCGAGTACTCGCGAGCGACGCCGCGGATGCTGAAGCAGTAGCCACGGTCAGGGGTGACGTTGACCTCTGCGGCCTGGTCATCGAGGTTGAGAAGTTCAAGAGCGTCTGAACCGACCTTTGGGTCGAGTCCCATGTTCTGAAGAATCAGAATTCCGTCGTGATTGTCGTTGAGCCCCAGTTCACGACCCGAGGCCAACATTCCGTCGGAGATGTGTCCGTAGGTGCTGCGCGCGGCAATGGCGAAGCCGCCTGGCAACACAGCGCCCGGTAGGCAAACGACTACCTTGTCGCCAACACTGAAATTTGAAGCTCCACAGACGATGCCGCGAACATCGGCACCGCCATCAGCTGCGGTTTTG
>JBJTMF010000073.1:0-9621 GCA_046063405.1 Microbacteriaceae bacterium | reverse complement strand
CCCTCAGGTCCACAAGAAAAACCCATCCAAGACGGATGGGTTTTTTCTTTAATCGGCGATATCGACCTGCTTGATTCGGCTTTTGAGCCCTTTCACCACCGAAACAGAACTTTTTGGCACTTTGAAGTACACGGCTAGCAAGCGCTCTAGAGCGGCGTTGGCTTGTCCATCGATCGGGCGCTCGGCGAGGTACACCAAGTAACCCTGCTCGGTTTTCTCGACCAGTGGGCCTTTTGAAGACCCAGGCTTGACGGTCACCGATACTCTCACGAGGCAAACTTATACTGCTTTTATGACTGCAACCTACCGTGGCTACACTTTTGACGAAGTAGCCCAGACCATCGACCACTCGGTTCTAAAGCCAGACGCAACTATGAAAGACATTGTTGACGGCTGCCAGTTGGCAGCGAAGCACCGCGTGGCCACAGTTTGCATCCGTCCCTGTGATGTCGAGTTGGCGACTTCGTTGCTTTCGGGCTCGGGAGTTGGCGTCGCCACCGTCATTGGTTTTCCGCACGGCACCACAACGACGGCTACCAAGGTTTTCGAAGCAGTCGAAGCGATTCACAACGGTGCGGTCGAACTCGACATGGTGCTGAACATTTCAGCACTAGTTTCCGGCAACTTCGAGTTCGTGCAGCAGGATATCGAGGCGGTGGTTCGAGCAGCGAAAGCCCAGCTGTCAACCTGTCAGATCAAGGTCATCTTCGAGACGGCGTTGTTGTCGGATGAGCAGATCGTAACCGCCTGCAAGCTTTCTGAAGCGGCTGGTGCCGACTACGTAAAGACCTCAACCGGCTTTTCATCAGGGGGAGCGACGCTTGAAGCCGTGAAACTCATGAAGCAGACCGTTGGCGACCGAATGAAGGTCAAGTCATCTGGTGGAGTCAAGACCCTCGATCAGCTAATTGATTTCATGGAAGCCGGTGTTAGCCGCTCGGGTTGCTCGGCCACCGAGTCGGTACTCACGGAATTTATGGCTCGCGCCAGGTAATTCTTCGCCTACTTGCTTTTTCTAGTAAAGGGGTATTTACTTAAGTCGTGAACGATATCAAAACTCCGGTTCTTTACCTTTCGCACGGTGCCCCTCCGCTTCTAGATGATGAGCTCTGGATGTCGCAGTTGCGCTCTTGGTCGGGGGAACTAACCAAGCCTCGAGGCATCGTCATTGTTTCGGCGCACTGGGAGTCGGCACCGGTGTCCATTTCGGCCACGGCAGCCAATACGCCACTGATTTACGATTTCGGTGGCTTTGCCCCAAAGTTTTACAACATGAAGTATGAAACCCCTGACGCCTCCTGGCTCGGAGATCTAGTCGCCAGCCTGATGCCTGACGGCGAACCGCTACACCGACACCAATCTCGCGGACTCGACCATGGCGCTTGGGTTCCGCTCAAGGTGATGTTCCCTGAGGCGGACATTCCGGTCATTCAGCTTTCTATGCCCACTCATGATCCGGTGAAGCTTCTTGAGCTTGGTCGCCGGCTTGCACCGCTTCGCGAGCAGGGTATCCTGCTCATTGGTTCGGGCTTCATGACTCACGGTCTCCCATTCATTCGCGACTGGCGCATCGACGCACCCGCACCGACCTGGTCGGCCGAATTTGATCACTGGGTATCCGAGGCGTTGGCGACTGGAGATGTCGAGTCGCTCATCAAGTACAAGGAACTCGCACCCGGAATGCCTTACGCGCACCCAACCGTTGAGCACTTCACACCGTTGTTTATCTCACTTGGTGCGGCAGATGATCCAGAGCGTCCAGCTCAAACCAAGATCGAAGGTTACTTCATGGGTTTGGCTAAGCGCTCGGTAGAAGTCGTCTAGCACGAAGCAAATCGGCATTCTGCCGCCTCTAACCCTTTCGGCCGTTAGCTGGCTTTTTGCTGCTTGGCGATCCAGTCTTGCCACAATTCTCGAAGATCCCATGCGTTTTCGGCCATGACCGAAACGCCCTTGACTCCGGTGCGTCTGGTCTTGCCCGAAATGATCAGGTACTTGTTATTGAACAAGATGTGACTACTGCGCTGCTGCGCTTCATCGAAGAAGGTTGCGTCTGAGCATCCGGTGCCGTCGTCTAGGGTTACGAATACCACACGCTTGCCCGAACGCATCGGGGGAGTTTGCGTCGCGACCCTGACGCCGGCGATCAACACCTCGGTCTTACTTCGTAAATTCACTAACTCGCTGGCCTCAACCACACCCATGTCTTCGAGCATCGGCCGATACTGTTCGAGCGCATGCTGGGTGACATCCATCTTCAGGATGGCCATCTCGTGTTTGACCCGTTCTTCCGAAGACATTTGCGGTTCGCCGGTGATGATTCGCTCGACGACGTTGAAGTCGAGCATGGGCTGGTTTGGGTCGATGACCGGGCGCTTGGTAACACCGTTCAGTTCTCGCACCCTGTGCACGATGTCGCCACGGGTATGGGCATCCACGCCAGCGAGCTCGTCTAGTGCACCGATTAGGGCCAGACGCTCGAGAGTTCGGCGAGTTGGTTTTGCTCGCAAATAAAAATCGGCGACATCTGAATACGGCTGCCCTTCGATGATGCGACGCACCTCGGTGTCACTGATTCCTTGCACCTCTTTGAGCGAAATCCGAACCCCGTAATCGGATTCGCCACTAATGCCAGACCTGCCGGTGTGCTGAACCAAGTACTCATCGGTCGAATGGTTCACATCGATCGGCAACAGCGACACACCGAGCCGACGCGCCTCGGCTAGCAACAGGCGGCGCGGATACATACCCGGATCGTGGGTGAATAACCCAGCCATGAACTCGGTGGGGTAGTGGGTCTTGAGCCACGCGCTCTGATAGGTCGGCAACGCAAATGCCGCGCCGTGTGCCTTGCAGAACCCAAACGACCCGAAGCCGGCCAGAATCTCCCAAACCTGTTCTATAACGGTTTTTGAATAACCGCGTTCGGCCGCTTTCGTTCTAAAAAATCGCTCGACCGACGGAGCTAGTTTCGGATGTTCCAAACTTCTTCGGTATTCGTCTGCCTTAGCCAGTGAGCATCCGGTCATCACGTGCATGATTCTCAGAACGTGTTCGTGAAAGATAACGACACCGAAGGTTTCACGCAGAATCGGCTCGAGGTCCCGATGGATATATTCGGGCTTAGCAAAACCGTGACGACCATCTAGGTATGGCGCAATCATGTTGCCCTTCATTGGTCCGGGTCGAAACAGCGAAATCTGAATGGTAGGTCGTTGAATTCGGTCGGTTGGTGTTTTCCGGTCAGTTCCCTTTGCCCTGGGCTTTCAATCTGGAAGATGCCCAAGGTGTTTGTGGTGCGAATAGCTTTGAATGTCGCGGGGTCGTCTTTGGCAATGTCGTCTAGTTCGATTCGTTCACCAAAAACACGTTCACGTTCACGAACCGCATATGCCATCGCACTCT
The DNA here is from genome assembly GCA_046063405.1 of Microbacteriaceae bacterium. Taxonomy (GTDB): domain Bacteria; phylum Actinomycetota; class Actinomycetes; order Actinomycetales; family Microbacteriaceae; genus Rhodoluna. The sequence goes on along the minus strand of JBJTMF010000073.1, from coordinate 6,216 downwards.
GCATGCGGACCCCCAGCACATCCAGTTTGAGCATTCCCATCGGGTCCATGTCGTCTTTGTCGAATTGACTCATCGGTAATCCGAGACCGCTCGGCTCGACCGGTGTCAGGTTGAGCAGGGAGGCGTCGCCCAATATCACACCGCAGGGGTGCATCGAAATGTGCCGAGGTAGTCGATCTAGCCGTTCGGTGATGTCAACAAGCAGATTCATGCGTCGATCCTCTTCGATCGCATCGGCCATAGCGGCTAGCTCGGGTTTGGTTGAAATCGCATTGCGAAACGAGCGAGCGCTGAATCGCCACATGTTTTTAGCGATGTCGTCGATCTGTTCGTCATCTAGCCCCAGAGCCAGCCCCGAGTCGCGCATTGCTCCTCGACCCCGGTAGGTGGACTGCATCGAGAGCAACGTGACGCGGTTGCTTCCGTAACGCTTGAAGATCGCCCGGTAGATGTCATGCCTGCGTGCCGATTCGACGTCGATGTCGATGTCTGGCAGGCTGCTTCGTTCGACGCTAAGGAATCGCTCGAACAGCAGATCGTGTTCGATCGGGTCGACCCCGCTGATGCCTAGCAGATAGTTGGTGAGTGAGCCGGCTCCGGAGCCTCGGGCAGCGATTCTAATCTTCATGTCGCGAATCATCTGGGCTACGTCTGCGACGGTCAGAAAGTAGGTGGCAAAGCCCAGCCGGTTGATTGTGATGAGTTCTTGGCTTAGCCGGTGCCTGATGTCGACTAGTTGTTTCTCTTTGGCGTTCGGGTATCGCCAGTCGATGCCGGCGTTGGCGCGCTGCCACAGCACCTCAAAAGGGTTTCCATCGATGCCTAGAGTCGATTTCTCTGGGGTTTTGGGTTTTCCCCAACCGCAGTCATTTTCTGGGTTTAGTCGGCAGCGGTCGGCCAGCTGTTCAGTTGATCTCAGTAGTGCTACCGCTCTTGCGCTATCTCCGGTTATCTCGTGAGCGAGGGCGATCATTTTGGCGGATGGCTTCAACCAAGCCTGAGCGTTCGGTTGTGGCCGAAACATGCCGAGCGGTTCTAGGTGGCGCGCCGAATCGAGCACGTCGGCGGTTAGAGCATCATCGGGTTCTAGGTAGCGCACGGCATTGGTAAGCACCGCTGGGATTCCCATCGAGTCGGCTAACTGGAGCATTCGGCTGGCTTGGATGTTGCAGAGTTCGGTGCCGGGTTCGGTGATGTGACTTACGATTTCCACGCCCAAGCTACCGGTTGCCCAAAGAGCCTTGCGCCAGGCCAGAAGTTTGGCTGCCGCATCGGTTCGACTAGAAACCAGCGCACTTTGCCCAAAATCGCTGTCGTTGCCGAGCAGCACGGTAACCAGCGCCACCCCATCTCTGATGGCTAGTTCGGCTAATTCGTCACGCTGTATGCTCACCTTGTCTTTTTTGCCACCTCCTCGGTGAGCAGCCGAAACGATTGCACACAGTGCCGACCAACCCAATCCGCCATCGTTTCCGTGAGCGAGAATTACGCAGCGACCGAGGTGCTCTCCGCTTTTCGAGTGCACCGCGAGATCTACTCCGACTATCGGGTCGATCGACAGCTTCACGCACGCTCCGATGTGTTTCACGGCACCGTAAAGTCCGTTTCGGTCGGTCAACGCCAAGGCAGACGCACCTTGCGCCACCGCGGCTTCGACTAGCAGTTCGGGCCTGGTTACGCCAAAATGCCCCGAGTAGGCAGAAGCCACATGCAGATGCGTAAAACCAGACAAGATGCCACCAACCGTTTCTAGGTTTTAGTCGAAAACGCGGACCAAACGCCAGGTGTTTTCTAAGGTGAAGTGCACCAGTTCGTATTGGTGTTTTGGGGTGGTTGGTTTGTCGGCGGCCAGGAACCGCCACATCTCTACCTCGAGAACACCGGAACCGATTCCGCGTTGCACACGGGCTGCCTCTACCCACCACTCTCTTCTGGCGAACCAGCGCACCGGTTTATCGGCAACCAGATAGTTGGCATTACGCCAAGAAAAACCGATTGGCTGACCTTCGTGATTGACCGCCACGGTGACGTTTTCGTCTACCCTGACCATTTGTCTTAACCTCTTTCTATTCGAAAATTTGTTCGAATAACAAGAGTGTATGAAACCCCTACGACATATCAAATTGAGCGTTGATTTTGCGGGTTAAATCGAGCGAATTAGCTCGGGATTGTTGTTGCTGACTTTGCCAACTGCCGAACCCACCTTCTGAAACAAAGCCTCGGCGGCCACTTGATCCGAACCAGCTGCTGCGGCCCGGAGTAGGTCTCGATCGCCCTCGATGTGCGGATCGATCCAGGCATCAAAAGTTTCCGGAGTCAAAAGCACCGGGTTTCGGTGGTGAATGTGTGCCAGCTCGGGTGCCGAATCTTTCGTTAGAGTCGTAGCCGAGAGCAACCAACGCGACGGGTCATCCTTGGCCTTAGTTGGGTCTAGCCACCATTCGTAGAGCCCGGCAAGAGCGAACACGCCATCATCCCCGGCATGAATGTAATAAGGCTGTTTCGAACCATCGGCGGCGACATGCCATTCGTAATAGCCGGATGCGGGAATCACACAGCGTCTTCGAACCACCGAATCTTTGAAACTCGGTTTTTCCAAAATGCTCTCGATCCGACCATTGATGAGCGGGGCATTTTCGTTTGGCGACTTCGCCCAACGTGGCACTAGACCCCAGCGCGCCGCATGAAACTCGCGTGAGAGTTCACCGATCGGTGCTCCGGTTTCGTCCTTTTCGAAAGATCGATCAACCAGAATTGCGATCGGCTGAGTTGGTGCAACGTTGTAGGAGATACCCGGCATCTCACCGATAACCTCATCAACTTCAAAGATGGTGACGAGTTCAGAGATCGTTCTCGCGACAACAAATCGCCCGCACATTAGTTCTTGGTTTCGCCCTCTAGGTCGTCAAGCGACTCAGCGCCGGCAAGAGCCGCGCGCGCGCGTTCACCCTTTTCGATCATCGCTTCGGCAGACTTCTCGATGCGCTTCTTGGCAAAGTGAACCAGAACGGCGATGGCAAGAATCAATGCAACAAAAATGACGCCGCCCCACTTGAGATCGGATGCGAAGTTCGCCCAAGATGCGCCCGCAATCCACCCGAGGGAGATGTAAGCGCCAGCCCAAACCGCACATGCACCCGCGGTCCAGACGATGAAGGTGCGGTACGTCATGCGGGTCATGCCGGCTACCACCGGAACGAGCGAGTGGAGCACAGGGAGGAAACGTGACACGGCAACCGCTATTCCACCGCGAGTCTCAACGAAAGTGTCGGCCATTTGCCAGTTCTTCTCGCCAATTTTTTGACCAAGTCGACTTCGTCGAATGCGTTCGCCGAAGAGCCGGCCAACCCAGAATCCGACCGATTCACCCACCAGTGAACCCAAAAGCACCGAGAGTAAAAGAAACGCGAAATCGGCAAAGTCACGCACAGCGGAGGATGCCACCAAAACGACGGTGTCGCCTGGAATCAACAATCCGATGAAGAGTGATGTTTCGGCAAAAATGGCCGAACTAGCTAGCAGGTTTCTAAGAAAAGGGTCGACCGACTGAACGATCGCGAGCAGCCAAGTGATGAATTCGGTCATGCAACAATCCTTTCATTACCAGGCGGAATTGACGGCGAATATTGTTCGCTAGCCGAGATTCTTAGCCAGAAGTCGCAGCCTGCGTCTGAAGGTATCTGCGTGGGTCGCTCGGGTTATCGGGCCTGGCAGGTTGATCCAATGGGTCACCTCACGAATACCGTGTAGTGAGCTCAACACCCAAATTTCAAGACCGATGAGGCTCTGAGGTTTGACATGCTCGGTTCGCGTTTGGAAACCGGCCTGTTCGGCGATTGCGAAAATCTCACGACGGGTAACCGAATCCAACCAGGCTGTCTCTGGCCCTGGAGCACAGAGTACGTCGTCACGCCACCAAACCAGGCTGGCAAGGGCGCATTCGGAAATGTAACCATTCGAATCGAGGAGCACCGCTTCATCGGCGCCATGCAGATTGGCTCGTCTTCGAAGCTGTTGCCCCAGGCTAAGGTCTGGGCCTTTAATCATCGGGTTGGTGCGTGGATCTGGCTCATCGAGAGTCCACAAACTTATGGTGTCTAGCGCGTCGGGGGCTTCTCGCAACCGCAGGTGCAGATGATGTGTGGTCGCCGCATCCGAGTGGAACTCCATTCGGGGGAACCACCTGCCCTCACGTGGCAAGGCGGCAGAGACGGCTTCAAAAAACCTCGGGAGAAATTCCAGATGGCTCGGTGCTACCTGCTCGATAGCCTTTGTGAAACGAGCAAAGTGGGCGTCAAGTGAGCGCACCCGACCATCTTCAACCAGCCAAGAATCGGCTGCGGCGATGTTGGCTTCCAATTCGATCGCGTTAAGCGGTTCGAGGATTCCCTCGCGAAAGCAGTAGAACTGCGACTCTGGTTGCACTTTCGCCCTTAAAAGTTTTTGAACTTGCCGTCTAATCTATAAGTAGTTTTCGCCTCCAAAATCCACTTCAAGACGACGGGTAGTCGATGAAACTTTACGTGCAGACACTTGAGAGCTGGCTGCACCCATCTGATGTCTTCATCACCCTTCACGGAAACGACAGCCACTCGTTTTGGCTAGACCGTGAGCACCACCCATCGCATAGATATTCGGTAGTGGGAGGCTCAAATGGTTTGATTTCCGAGTCGCGTGTATCTCTGAAAGAACACCTCCGCGACCTGCAATGGTCGGGTGACAACGAAATCGCTTTACCTTTCGAATTTCGCCCTGGACTCGTAGGTGCTTTTGGTTACGAACCGGAATTCGATCGTTTTTTGAAGGTCGATCGGGCGCTGGTTTTTGACCATGACAATCGAGCTATCTATTTTGTTGGAGTTTTTGACGAACAGGAACAGTTCTCTCACTGGACTCAAGCCGCCCTCCTGCGGTTGGCCTTGGTTGGTGGAGAACAGGCTCAGTATCGAATCGCCAACGGTGGAGGTGAAGTCTGGGCACCGTCACTGCGTCATGAGGCATCCGAATATTTGGCGATGATCGAAAAGGCTCAAGAGCACATTGCCGAGGGAGATGTTTACCAAGTTTGCCTCACTAATGAGATTCGACTCGAAACCACGGTCGACCCGCTGCTGACCTTTCTGCGCCTGCGAGAGCAAAACCCAGCGCCATATGCCGGGTTTATGCGACTGGGCGACGCAAGCCTTGTCTCTGCATCGCCTGAGCAATTTCTGGAATCCGACGCGACCGGAAAAATATCTTCCAAACCGATCAAGGGAACTCGCCGACGGGGTGCCACAGCGAACGAAGACCAAGCGATTTCACTCGAGCTGGCTGCAGATGCAAAAGAACGTGCAGAAAACTTGATGATTGTCGACTTAATGCGAAATGACTTGGGCCAGGTTTGCGAGGTTGGCTCAATCGATGTGCCAAAGCTCTTCGAGGTTGAGACCTATGCAACGGTTCATCAACTAGTAAGTACGGTGACTGGAACTCTCAAGGCCGATGCCGATGTTCTACTTGCGGTCGCCGCAGCCTTCCCGGGCGGATCAATGACCGGAGCCCCAAAGATTCGCGCCATGGAGATCATTAACCAGCTTGAGGTGGGAAACCGTGGAAATTATTCGGGTGCAATGGGCTACATCTCGGCCAATGGTGCGGCGGAGTTGGGAATGGTCATTCGAACTGTGGTTTTCCGTGCAGGTTTCGCATCCATCGGCGTTGGCGGCGGGATCACCATCGATAGTGATCCGGTAGCCGAACTCGAAGAAACCAAGCTGAAGGCCAAGGCTATGCTTCGAGCACTAGGTGCGGATGATCCTTGGGCCTAAGGGCGACAAGCGAATGGTTTGGTAGCCTATTACCAGCGCAGCCACGGGCTGCAACCCACGAAAAGCGAGCAAATGCAGAATCAAAACGCGTCTGAAAGCGAATACGACATCTTCGCCATTCAGGAAAAATGGTTACCGGTTTGGGATGACCTGAAACCATTCGACAGTGGTCGCGCCGATGACTCCAGACCCACCAAATATGTGCTCGACATGTTCCCTTATCCGTCCGGCGATCTGCACATGGGTCACGCCGAGGCCTACGCTCTTGGCGATGTGATCGCTCGATACTGGGTGCAAAAAGGCTTCAACGTAATGCATCCGATTGGCTGGGATTCGTTCGGGCTTCCAGCAGAAAACGCAGCCATCAAGCGCGGTCTAGACCCACGTGGCTGGACTTACGCAAACA
>JBJTMF010000072.1:0-15159 GCA_046063405.1 Microbacteriaceae bacterium | reverse complement strand
CGCCCGCGAACACGCCATCATCAAATCGCTGATATCCACCGGAACCCCGGCCGATCAGATCGTGGCCGCACCCGGCAATGCCGGCATCGCTGGTGACGTGCGCGTGGTCGAGTCACTCAACCCAAATTCTCCCGAAGCCGTAACCAATTTCGCTATCGCAGAGGCGATCGAATTGGTAATCATCGGCCCGGAAGCTCCGCTGGTTGCCGGCGTAAGCGATGCCCTGCGCGAGGCTAACATCGCGGTGTTCGGCCCTTCGAAGGCAGCCGCTGCGCTCGAGGGTTCCAAGTCGTTTGCCAAAGAGGTAATGGCCGCTGCCGATGTGCCAACCGGCATGGCTCGCGAATGTTCGAGCATCGAAGAGGTCGAATCGGCGATGGCTGCCTTCGGTGCTCCATACGTAATTAAGGCCGATGGTCTAGCCGCCGGCAAAGGCGTCATCGTGACCGACGACCGTGAAGCCGCCCTAGAGCACGCAGCCAAGTTCATTGACATGGGCATTCTGGTCGAAGAGTTTCTAGATGGCCAAGAGGTGAGCCTGTTCTTCTTGAGCGATGGCAAGACCGTGCTGCCACTGACCCCGGCACAAGACTTCAAGAGGGCGTTCGACGGCGATGCCGGCCCGAACACTGGCGGCATGGGTGCCTACTCGCCGCTGCCATGGCTACCCGAAGGTTTCGTCGAAGAGGTTGAGGCCACCGTTGCGTTGCCGACCGTTCACGAACTTGCCCGCTTGGGTGCCGACTTCGTGGGTCTGCTTTACTGCGGGCTCATCACCACCAAGCGTGGCATCCGTGTGATTGAGTTCAATGCCCGCTTCGGCGACCCAGAGACTCAAGTCGTGTTGCGCCGTCTGGTCACCCCGCTGGCGAACCTGCTGCACAAGGCCGCCACCGGACACCTCGACTCGGCCCCACAACCAGAATTCAGCAAGGATGTCGCGATAACCGTGGTGCTCGCATCCGAAGGCTACCCAGACACCGCAGCCCCGAACCGCCCAATCACTGGGCTTGCCGAGGCCGAGTCGGTAGCCGGAATCTCGATTGCGCACGCTGCCACCAAACAGGATGGCGAACAACTTCTCGCCACCGGAGGTCGCGTGCTCAGCGTGGTTGCGTTGGCCGAGGATTTTGCTGCTGCCCGCACGAAGGCCTACGAGGCGATCTCGAAGATTCACCTCGACGGAAGCCACTTCCGCTCAGACATCGCAGCCAGGGTCGCCAAGGCCGAGAACGGAAACTAATGCCACAGCACATTGAGAACTGGCATCACGTTTACTCGGGCAAGGTACGTGACCTGTACGAGCACGATGACCCGAACTTTTCGCACCTGATTCTCGTGGTGGCATCCGACCGCGTCAGCGCCTTCGATCACGTACTCGAACCAGCGATTCCAAACAAAGGCAAGCACCTGACCGCACTTACCAACTGGTGGTTTGAGCGGCTACCCGTGGCCAACCATGTTTCTCACGAGGTTGAGGTGCCAGCCGAAGTTGCCGGTCGTGCAACGGTTGCCAAGAAGCTCGACATGTTTCCGATCGAGTGTGTGGTGCGCGGATACATCTCGGGTTCGGGTTGGAAGGAATACCAGGCCGACGGCACGATCTGCTCGATTCCGCTACCGGCGGGATTAACCTTTGGAGCGAAACTACCGGAGCCGATTTTTACCCCAGCATTCAAGGCCGAACTCGGCGAGCACGACGAAAACATCACCTTCGAGCGTGTTGTCGAGCTGATTGGCGAAGACGATGCAAAGGCCATTCGTGATTTATCACTGCAGGTGTTCGCCCGCGCATCCGAGCTGGCTGAAAAGGCTGGGCTGATCTTGGCAGACACCAAGTTTGAATTCGGACGAGACCAAAAGAACGGCGAGATCACGCTTGGTGACGAGGTGCTTACCCCAGACTCGAGTCGGTTCTGGTCACGAGCCGCTTGGGAACGAGGAGAACGCAAGGACTCGTTCGATAAACAAAACGTGCGCAACTGGCTGGCCGAGAACTGGGATCAAGCCGAAGGCAGCACCCCTCCAGAGCTACCTCTTGAGGTTGTCGAACAAACCTCGGCTAAGTACCAAGAGCTGGTCGATCGTCTGACCGGCTCGGTCGCCTAAAACAAACATCCGCTTAAAACAAAGTTGGGCCCGGACGAATCCGGACCCAACTTTTGGTTTGAAGAAGTTATTACTTCTTGGCGCCCATTCCCTTGAGAACGATTACCAACAGAGCTGCAACTACGGAACCAATAACGATGGCACCGAAGAAGGCTAGTGGGTTACCGATCATTGGGAGCACCCAAATACCACCGTGAGGAGCAAGCGAGCCTGCACCCAAAGCAGCGGAGATTGCACCGGTTACAGCCGAACCAACCATGATCGAAGGGATCACGCGTAGTGGGTCAGCAGCGGCGAATGGGATTGCACCTTCAGAGATGAACGATGCACCAAGTAGCCATGCAGCCTTACCGTTTTCAACTTCGCTCTCCGAGAAGAGGCTCTTGCGTAGAACGGTGGCCAAAGCCATAGCGATTGGTGGAACCATACCGGCAGCCATAACAGCAGCCATGATGATGGCTGGAGTCGAGGAAACGCTGTCGCCAGCGTTAGCTAGACCGGTGGTAGCGAAGACGTAAGCAACCTTGTTAACAGGGCCACCCATGTCGAATGCCATCATCAGACCAAGCACGATACCGAGAACGGCGAGCTGGCTCTGGTCGAATCCGCCTAGCCAACCGGTTAGACCGTCGTTTAGGGCCTTGATTGGTCCACCTAGAAGGAGAACCATTACGAAGCCAACGACTACCGAGGCTAGAACTGGAATCACGATGACAGGCATAACTGGGCGGAACCAGGATGGTACAGACCAACCCGAGATCCACTTAGCTACGTAACCTGCAAGCAGACCACCAGCAATAGCGCCAAGGAAGCCGGCGCCGGTGCCTAGAGGGTTGCCATCGGTTCCAACTGCTACGGCACCAGCGACGAAACCAGGTGCGATACCTGGACGGTCAGCGATGGCGTAAGCAATGAACGCTGCCAAAACTGGAACGAAGAAAGCAAACGCTGCTTTTCCGAGCCAGAAAATGACGAACGCCCAGTTCTTGATGTCAAGGAAGTTGAACGCACCCGAGGTGAAGTTCATCTCGGCTGCATCGTATGCGTGGTAACCACCAAGCATGAAGCCGAGGGCGATGAGAATACCACCAGCTGCAACTAGTGGAATCATGTAGGACACACCGGTCATCAGATACTGACGAAGGCGCGCTCCTGCACTAACTGTGTTCACTATGAGCCTCCTATTGCTCTTAGTTGAGGAGCTGGACTGGCAAGACGCCAGCCAACGTTATTTTTTGCCGAAGAGGCCTCCGAAGAGACCCTTCTTTTCTCCCCCGTCACTGTTCGACGACTTCGGTGCGGTTGCAGCAGGAGCCGCAGCCTCACCAACTCGAGGAGCAGTGCCGTTGGAAACCTGTTCGATCAAGTTGTTGATCAACTCGACCGAGCCGCGTAGCGCCTTGGCTACCGGAACCTGGACGTATGGCTTGCCGGCGAAGCGCTCTTTGCCGCCAACCTCTAGATCTACGCAGAAGATTGCAATGTCAGCGCCATCGATCCATTCCTGCGAAACACGCTGAGCACCACCAGAACCCTGAGTCTCAACCTTGATTTCGTGACCAAGTTCTTTAGCGGCGCGCTCGAGTGCCTCGGCAGCCATGTAGGTGTGTGCGATTCCTGTAATGCAGGCGGTAACTGCAACGATCTTCATTAGTCTTGGACCTCTCTGGTTAGGGTTGCGGCAAGTGCCGCAGGGTCTGTCTCTGCGCGCAACTGGTCGCAGAATTCGTCGTGCATGATCTTACGAGCGAGCTTCGAAAGAATCTGAAGGTGGGTGCCCTCGCTGCTGGCTGGAGCGGCAATCAAAAAGATGAGGTTCGAGTTTCCGTCTTCGGCACCGAAGTCGACCCCCTTAGGGCTGACACCAACGGCGACCGAAGGAACCGAAACAAAGTCACTCTGCGCGTGAGGAATCGCGATGCCGCCTTCGATACCGGTTGGGAAGTGCTCTTCACGAGCGGCTACGGCAGCCAGGTAGTCATCGATGTTGGTCAGGCGGTTCGCCTCGACTAGGCGTTCTGCCAGCTGGCGACAGGCATCCGCCTTGTCGTTGGCTTCGAGATCGAGGATCACGATCTCAGCGGTGGTTATTGGTTGGGTCATTTTCCTAATGCGACTTTCTCTGAAGCGGAAACCGATGGAGAAGTGCTGGAAGCTGACGGCTTTGGTGCAGCCTGTGCAATGGCCAGCGAAGGCGTGAGCCTTGTGGGCTCATTCGTGGCGCTATGGCCACAGCAACTTTGCTGGCTTTCCAACTGGTTCCTTTCGGAAGTTCGGTCCACTGAGAACAGACTAGCGATAAGTCTTGCCTAAGCGTTGAAGGTTTAAGTGCAATTTCGCAAACGCTTACATCTCATTTTGGTTTCGATTTTTTCCCCAATATTTTCGATACTCCTATTTGCGAAACCCTGAAATGTTAGCGCTCTAATTTCGGGTAATCTGAAAGAACGATTTTTGAGCAACATAAAGAGATTGGCAACTCCATGGCATATCAAGCAGTGGTAGAGGTTCTAGACCCAATTGGGCTGCACGCTCGTCCGGCCGGACAAATTGTGAAGCTAGTAAAGGAGTCGGGCATCGAGGTAAAAATCGGCCCAAGCGAAACCGAACTGGTTGCCGGCAACTCTGCACTGCGCCTCATGGCCATGAAGGCAAGCACCGGCAGCAAGCTAGTGGTCATCGTCGAGCACGATGACGACGAAGCCGCCTCCGCTCTGGTTGCGCAAATCCAAGAATTCCTAAAGGGCTAGCTGTGGCGCTGGCCAAGGGTGCAGTTCTCAAAGGGCTCGGCGTTGGACTCAACTCGGCGGTCGGAACGGTTTGGCGAGTTGCCCCGCACGCTGCTTTGCCAACCTGGGGTAAGACCAGCAACTCGGCCGAAGCCGAAACAGCATTGCTCCGAACGGCAATCTCTTCGGTAGCCAGCGATCTAGACCACCTTGGCGAAAAAGCCGGTGGCACCAGCGCAGAGATCTTCGAAGCGCTCAAATTCCTTCTCGAAGACGACGAACTTTTCGAAGTCGCATCCGGTCATCTAGCCGACGGATGGGCAGCCGGTGCCGCCTATGGCATGGCCGTAAACGAGTTCGGAGAACTACTCGGTGGTGACCCAACCTTTGCCGAACGCGTCGCCGACCTTCAAGACCTTTCTAAACGAGTTCAGGCCAGCCTTGCCGGCATCGAACTTTCGCTCAACCTTCCCGAGACCGGTTCGCTTGTGCTCGTCGGCGAAGATTTCTCTCCAGCAGACACCGCGCAGTTCACTCCGGCAGTCATCGGCGTCATCACCACCAAGGGTGGCCCAACCTCGCACACCTCGATCATCTGCCGCTCGCGCAGCATCCCTGCTGTGGTTTCTTGCGCCGATGCCGCCGGACTCGAAAACGGTGACACCGTGCTCGTTGACCCGGTAGGCGACCGCGCCGTTGTGGGTGGAGACGTGAGCCTGGCAACCGCCGCCATCCAATTTGTGGCCGTCAGCGAAGACCCGATCATCCCCGTTCGCTCGAACATCGGTACCAAGGCCGATGCCGAGGCTGCCGCCAAGACCGGTGCAGAAGGTGTCGGGCTCTTCCGCACCGAGCTTCTTTACCTGAGCGAGAAGTCGCAACCTAGCGTCGACCAGCAGACCGCTTCATACAGCGAAATTTTGGCTGCCGCTCCCGCCGGCCCGATCGTGGTTCGAACCATCGACGCCGGAAGCGATAAGCCGGTGCCATTTCTTGACATGGGCGAAGAAGAAAACCCTTCGCTCGGTGTGCGTGGCTACCGTCTAATCAACGAACACCGTTCGTTTATCGAAGACCAACTGAGGTCTCTCGAGGCCGCTCGCGCCGCAACCGGTCGCGAGGTCTGGGTGATGGCTCCAATGATCGCCACCGTTCAGGAAGCCGAAGAGTTTTGCAACCTAGCCCGCTCGCTCGGCAAATTCAAGGTCGGCATCATGGTCGAAACTCCATCGATCTCGATCTTGATCAACGACCTAAAGGGCATCGTCGACTTCGTCTCGATCGGCACCAATGACCTTTCGCAGTATCTTTTTGCGGCCGACCGCATGAACCCATCGCTTGGCACGCTGCTGACTCCATGGCAGCCGGGCCTCATCCGCACCCTCGCCCGAATCGCCGACGCCGGTAAGTCGGCAGGCATTTCGGTTGGTGTCTGCGGCGAGAGCGCTAGCGACCCAACCTTTGCCGTGGTGCTTGCTGGGCTTGGCATCACCTCGGTGAGCGCATCGCCTTCGCAGGTGGATGTGGTTCGCACCGCGCTTTCGAGCATCGACCTAGCCAAGGCCAAAGAGATCGCCAACTCGGTGCTTGCCGCCAGCTCTCCGGAGGCCGCCAAGGCCGCCGCGCTTGCCGGGCTTTCGGCCTGAGCAGGCCGACCACTGGCATGACTCGCCGCCTACCGGCGCGGCTTGGGTTAGTGCGATTGTTACGCTCCTTCGTCACAATCTGAAACGAAATCGCGCGTTCGAAAATCCGCGGGTAATTTCGAATCATGCCTATTTATGACAACATCACCCACGTAGTTGGAAACACCCCGCTGGTTCGCATCAACCGAATCATCGAAGGTCAGGCCGAAGTTTTGGCCAAGCTCGAGTTCTACAACCCATCGTCTTCGGTCAAAGACCGTATCGGTATCGCGATGGTGGATGCCGCCGAAGAATCTGGCGAACTCAAACCTGGTGGCGCAATCGTCGAGGCCACCTCGGGTAACACCGGAATCGCACTCGCCATGGTTGGCGCTGCTCGCGGCTACCGTGTGATCCTCACCATGCCTGATTCGATGTCGAAAGAGCGTCGCGCCTTGCTGCGTGCCTACGGCGCCGAACTCGTGTTGACTCCAGCAGCCGAAGGTATGCGCGGAGCAGTGGCCAAGGCAGAGGAAATCGGACTTAACGAAGGCGCCGTTCTAGTTCGCCAGTTCGCCAACAAGGCAAACCCGGCGATCCACCGCAAGACCACCGCTCAGGAAATCTGGCGTGACACGGACGGCGAAGTTGCCGCGCTGGTCGCCGGAATCGGCACTGGCGGAACCATCACCGGTGTCGGTCAGGTGCTCAAGGAACTCAACCCGAACATCAAGATCATCGCGGTCGAACCAGCAGCATCACCGATTCTCAACGGCGGAACCCCAGCCGGCCACCCGATCCAGGGAATCGGAGCAAATTTCGTTCCCGAGGTTCTAGACACCACCGTCTACGACGAGGTGCTCGATGTTCCTTCGGAAGAGGCCGTCAAGTGGGCTCGTCGCGTGGCTGCCGAAGAAGGCATCCTCGCTGGAATCTCTTCTGGAGCCGCCCTATGGGGCGCCAACCAGATCGCCTCGCGTCCGGAATTTGCCGGAAAGAAGATCGTCGTGATCATCCCGTCGTTCGGCGAGCGCTACCTTTCGACCATCCTTTACAAGGACTTGATCGAACTCGATAACTAACCGCGCTGCAACGCGGAGTGGTTTTCCCCTCCTAAGCAAGAACGCCCATCGAAGCGGAAAGTTTCGGTGGGCTTTTTTGCGCTTTACAATTGAGGAATCTTGAGTAGATTCCGTGAAGACATCCGCGCCGGTTTGGCGAAAGACCCCTCTGTGCTCAGTGGGTTCGAACTTTTCTTTACCTCGCCCGGCCTGCACGCCGTCTGGGGACACCGCTGCGCACACCGGCTGTGGAAGCTCAAGCGTCGCATCCTGGCTCGCATGTTTAGCAACTGGATTCGCTTTATCACCGGCATCGAGATTCACCCGGGTGCTCAAATTGGCCGTCGCTTCGTGATTGACCACGGAATGGGTGTGGTGATTGGCGAGACCGCGGTTATCGGCGATGACGTGTTGATCTACCACGGTGTGACTTTGGGCGGCAAACAAAATGTGCGCACCAAGCGCCACCCGACGATTGGCAACAACGTGATGATCGGTGCCGAATCGATTCTTCTAGGCGACATAACGATTGGCGACAACGTTCAGATCGGTGCGGGTTCGGTAGTCACCAAGGATGTCCCGGCCGGCTCCGTTGTGGTTGGCAGCGAAATCAAGAAGAGCTAGCTGCTATTTTTTCTTCCAAGAACCCTCGGCATAGTGCTGAGCCGAAATTGCCTGCGAAGCAAACTTCACTGATATCACCTTGGTTGGATCACCGGTAATCACAAGTTGACCAGTCTTCTTGGAGATGGTTTTCTTTACGAAACCCTTCCCCTTGATCTGCACAACGACCTTGGCACCTTTGAGATTTACCCAAGTCAGGGAGTCGAACTTGGTGCGCACTTTGATTGTGGTGGTCTTCTTCTTGGTGCTCTTGACCACACTCACTGAAACAGGTGCGTCACACAGCTTGCGCTCTTTTAGAACAGAGGTTGAAAAAGACCATCGAGGAGTAGGGGCAGCGGCAACGTATGTTGACTTTTTACCCGAGGCGTACTTGATTGTGGTCTTGGTTAGATTAGCTGGAACCAAGAACACCCACGGCTGACCGGCAACCTTGACCTTCGAGCCGTTGCTGAATTTGTAGCTAATCGTTTCGGTTGACGAAGAACGCGACCAGGTGATGTTGTACATCTTTCCGTCACGAAGCAAAAGACCCTTACCCTTGCCAACGCTGTTGGTGTAAGGCACGGCATCTGGGCCGCCGTTTGGCATGCTGCGACAAACGAACGCATTGCCGGCATTCTTTGCACTGCTGAACTGGATCAACGCCGTAGCAGATGAGGTCTTGCCAGCAACGGTTTTGGTTCCGACCTTATCGATTGTGGCCGAGCGGCCAGAGGCTGCATAGACCCAAACCTTCTTCTTGGAATCCCAGGTGATGGTTCGAGGAATCAGCTGCGAGAATGGAGTCTTTTTGTACTGGATGGTGATGACCTTGACGGCCTTACCTTTTTTCTTAATTGCTGCGGGGATTACACCCTTCACCAAACCCGCCTCAGCGAGAATCTTGGTGTTCGTAGCACTCAAGCCGGTGTTTCTTCCTGGAACGGTGGTGCCTTTTAGGAAGTTACAGAACGGGTCGACGCACTTCTTTGATTTGTAAATTTCTTCGGCACCGTCATCGGAGGTTCTGATCACGTGAGAAGTGGTTGCCAAAAAGTTCTTCATGATGTCACGCGACATGGTGTGACCAGAAGAGTAGATGCGAACCTTGCCGAACTGGTCTAGAACGTGAAAATCGGTTTCACGCAAACTGCGAACCGGGCCGACCTTGGCAGGAACCTTGTCGGTTCCGTAGAGCGCTATGTGGCGCGTGAATCCACGCTCGACCGGTTCAACATAAATGATCGCGGCGGCCTTCAAACCATGTAGAGGATAGGCACCCTTCTGGTTGGCTGGAACCTTAACGGCGACAACGCCGCTCTCTCCCGAAACCACGCTTGGAGCGCTGACTGCAGGGCTTGCCGTTGCGACACCAGCGACCAATGCAATCGCCGCTGCGACTGCCGCAGTGGTGCGTCTAAAGTTTTTCTGCATTTTCATAGCCTCTTATTTTTTGGTTTCGAGTAGCTTGGCGATCAATCTCAAGCGAAGTTCGACGATTACCTCACTCGCGCGATCTCGCTCTGCAAGTTCTGACACATCATTGAGACAAAGAACCGAGGGTAGACGTCTGACAAATAGAGCCAGAATCTTGGGCAACGTGGCTCTGGCATTCAGCACCACATAGTTGTAAGTCAATTTTCCACCAACAAAGGATCTAGCGCTAGTGATTGCGGCAAAATTGTGCAACCACTCAGGAACAATGTCGGTTTCTGACCTAAATCTATTCCGGCAAGTGGTCTCCAGAGACTCAGGGTGCGCCTTCCAAAGTTCGGCCATGATCTGCTTCTGAAGCGGATGCGGCCCATGTTGAATACTTCGCGTGGTGGTTTTGTAGCCAGCCGCGTGGCCGAGAGCCACGGTGTTTTGCCTAATCCGATGAATCGTATCGATCGAATTTGTTTCGAATCCCGGAAGCAGTGTTTTGGTATATCTCACTACGGAGCGGCCTAAGGTATCAAACCAGATTCCCGGGTGAAGATTGCGCCCAAAGAAGATGTCGTCATTGAGATACAAAAAGTGCTCGCTCAAGCCTTCGATTCGATGAAGGTTTGCCGTGATGGTATGCGAATTGAAAGTGGGTAAATAGTCTGCCGGAATGAAATCCTTGTGTTCGATAACCGTGACCAGGTCGGCAAACTCACCGAGATCTGGGGTTTGACCATCAGTTACCACCCAGATCTTGTTCACCCAGCGAGCGTGGTCAAGAAGGCTGCGAATCGAAAAGTAGAGTTCGTTGCGACTGATGAACCGGCTAGCCGCCGAACCGTGGCTCGAATCGGAATTAGAGTCATAAGCGCTCTTTTTCGCAAGCCAAGTCGGGTCGCTTCCATCCACCCAAAGATAAACAGCGTCGATAGGAAAGTTCACGTCATAAAGGTTGTCGTATTTAGCGGCCCGCTCTAGGTCACCCTTTGTGGCCTCACCCAAGCCCAACTCGGCGAAAACATTGTTCCAAGCCGGTGAAACCAAGTTGCCCTTCGAATTTTTCTTCCAGACTTCGAGCGGGATCATTCGACGCTCTGTTCCCATGGTTCCTTTGGGAACAAACGCTAACTGAAGTTCTCGAGAGCCAACTTTTCGAACAAGCGAATTTGAGAAATTGGTTACGGGCGACCAATCACTTTCGAATGACAGGTCGATTCGCGAAACTGCCTCGACGACGCCGAACCGCTCCGATCCAATTACATCCTTCAGTGTGGTTGCAAGATCGACTTTGGCTATGCCAATCGGACTCACCAACCAGCTATTGGTTGGCACCGTAAAAAATGATTCGTGCTTGAGAATCTCTTGGCGGAGTGGTTCTAGTTGCGACTGCATTTGAGCCGACAACCCTTCGCGCAACCAAAACTGACGTTCCTCTGCAAGCGTGCGAGTTAGCCCACCGCTTACTGCGCTGAAGATTTTTAGAAGCGGAGGCTCGAGAACAGTGCCACCGAGTTTTGCCAGCAGATTTTTCATCGGTTCGCCTCCCTGTGTCTAAGTGTAGTCAAAGGGTTTAGTAGGGGAGCTTGGCCAACCCTGGTCTAGAAATTTCCAGGATGTCCCGCACAACCGCTCGAGTAGTTGGCGAGTTGGTGGCAACGGTGTCATACATGACCAGGGCATGGCTGGGTTCAAAAGTTGGATCGCTTTCGGGCCGATAGAGCACGTGGTGAGTGCTATTCGTTCGCAGCAACGCCAGATTGCTGGGGTGGTCTTTTAGATAAAACACATGCTCGGGGCGCAACACATTTATCAGCAGCTCAGAATCGGCCGCCGAGACAGCTGGATAAATTTGGACCCGCGCTTTTGAAGTTTTATTCAAATTCTTGATGAAGAAATAGAGACGCACCCAGAGCAGTGAAGTCACTTGATTGGAGGCAAGAAAGATTGGTCCGTTCTCTCGAGCCGTCTCGAACAACTCCTTGGCCACTGGTCGAATCGATTCGCCGTTAAACGGATCCGAGTTGTGAACGAAGAGATTTCTAAGTTCACCAGGTTGGGTTTTCGGTGGCCGTTTGCTCACGGTGACCCAAATACCAAGAATTTTGAAAATCATGCGAATGATGAAGTTGGGGTATCGGAGCCAACCGAGGCGTTTTGCCCTTGACTTATAGGAACCAACCGGTTTCGATTTCAAACCAGTTTGGAGCCTAAGGGCTTCTTCAACCGCCTTGGTGAAAAGTGCGTCGCCCTTAGAACCACCGGCAAAATACTTGGCGCTAAGCCGGCTGAATTCGCTTTCGGGATTTTTTCCGTCATCCTGAGCCCGAACTATTCTTGACGCAAGCTCTGGTATGTTGCCAGCCGAAAGCAACTCGATCGAATCGAAAAGTGGAGCAGAGATGCGAACGGCTTTAGGGTCAGCAGGCTCGGTGATGATTAGAGGTTTGCCCGTGGCTAGCCAGTCATAAGCGACTGCCGAAATGTCGGTGATCATGACATCCAAGTCGGTGAGCTGCCAACCAAAACTTGATTCGTCGACAAAGTGGTTTGTGCCATTTTCGGCATTTTCGCCCAAGAGAAACGCTCTAATCTCGCGATCCGATTTGGCCACATCTTTCTCTCTCGAACCAGACAGAGGATGCGGCCGATAAACAACCTGATGCCCAAGCGTCGAAAGTCGTTCGACGAGAGCCAGACCGTGCGAATGGATCGAACCATAACGGGTGGCTCTGGTCACTCCTTCCCAGGTGGGCGCATAGATCACCTTGAGGGTGCCGGCCGGTGCCGGATGAAAGGTGGACGGAGTTTCGTGTTTATCGAGTAACTGAGGCCGCCCAATCCGAAGAATACGATCTGGATTAAATCCAGTAAGGGCAGATTCCACGCGATCAGCGGCCGCATCACCCGCCGCGAAATAGAGGTCGTATCGCTTGAGTGTGTTTTGCACCATGTAGGCCTTGTCCGACTCTCCGTGCGAGATCCAGGCATGAACCGCCGATGGGTAGCGAAGCGCATAAAAGTTGCGGGTGTTTTGATTTGGATACAGCAGCAGTGCGGGTTTGGCGTTATTGAGAAACTCAATGAGTTTGTTGGGAAAATCGACTCGGTGATCCGTCAAACCCGATTCACGAATCAGTTCACTAACCAAAGCGTTGGTGTGCAAGACACCCACCGAATGTTTTTGAGCCAACCTTCGCAGAGGCTGAATCCACTGTTCAACCTGATACAGATTGCCAGCGCCTTCGTCGAGAAACACAAACAAAATGCTCATGCGTTCTCCTAAAACCTTTGAATCTGAGAATCCTTTGACCAATTGATGACTAGACCGAAGAGGATCGCGTGGAAGCTTTCCAAATTTTCGCCGCCGGCCTGATTGCGCCCGGCCAGTTCTGCGCTGCCTGTTCACTTTCTCGGTCGCCCACTGAAATGGTCGGTGCGGTTGAGAAATATTCTTTTGCCAGAGCACTCACCGAATCGAGGTTAACCTCAAGAGTTGCGTCGTCGATAACAACCTCAACATGCTTGGAACTCATCTCTGGAAGCATGGTGTTTTTTGCGCGCAATGAAGAAGCCTGGATCCAAACCACTGAGGCCTCGCAATCGTTTTCGGCGTAAATGCGAATCGCAGAACATTCGACCAGAAGGCCCTCGAAGGTGACGCTCGGCTGCTGAGACGGCCGCTGTAGACCCGGGAGGTGCAAGAACGCGACCGACTTGCCGGCCTTGGTGAGCTTTTTGACTTGGGCGTAGACCGACAGCAACCAGTCTGTGTCTATTGCAAGGTTGGCCATAACCAAAAGGTCAAAGTGAGCCTGATTGTTTTCGTCTACCGCCGAAGACACTGGAATCGGGAAGGGTCTATCGACTACTGCGCGGTCTAAGTAGAGGCTTGTGCCTTCAAGTTTGCCTTTGGCGTGCCAATCATCAAACTTGCGAAGGTAGTCACGTCTGGCTCCAACGATTCCTCGTTGAGTAGAGTGCTTGCCGCCGCCGGTCAGCGACTCTGCGTGGTAGCGAGTGAGGCTGAGCAAACCAAGACGGGCCACAGGGGCCGAGTCTGGCCCAAATGCAGAGCGAATTCTGTGGTGGAACTCGGTGTCAGCTCCGAACTTGACTTCGTCCCAGTAGCCGAGAGTAGCAAAAACAGTGTCCCGGGTGAACATCACCGATGAAGAGTTTTGACGCATGATTTCGCGACCGTACTGCGCAAAGAACATCAGGTTGTCTGGTTCGATACGCACCGACTGGCTAAGGTTGGCGACAATGTCAGGATTTTGCACCAGGTGATTTACCTGACGCTCGATCTTGCGTGGGTGCGACCAGTCGTCTGCGTCGTGAACCGTGATGTAGGTGCCGGATGAAATCTCTAGACCCCAGTTACGCGAACCATAGGCTCCGCGGTTGGTTTCGTTGGCGAGCACCTTGATGCGCTTATCTTCGGCGGCGAGCGCCTTGGCGACCGCGAGAGTGTCGTCGGTGCTGCAGTCGTCAACCACAATGATCTCGAGGTTTCGCCAGCTCTGTTTCTGCAAACCACGAATCGTGGTTGGCAGCCACTTAGCGCTGTTCCAGGCCGGAATAATAACGCTCACCAGTGCGCCGTTGGCAACCTCGGTGCCTTCCGCGATGTCACAGTCAACCTGATCGAATGGCACATCAGAGAGTGCCGGATTCAGATAAATAGGTTCAAGACCGCGGACCGCGAGCGCGCGGTTGATCCATTGCACCTGCAACGCGCGCCCAAAGTCAGGAATCGATGAGATGTTGGCGCCGGATGCCAGATTGGCGGCTGCTAGGAATGCGTCTTCGGTACCGCGCCTCAGGGCATCAAGCAGGTATAAAAGCCCGTCTTCGTGTGCGAACGGATGCATCAGTCGATACCCCTCGATGCGAAGTAAAAGTTCGCGGTCGCTAGCCGAATACCTTTCAGGAGGAATTCGGTAAGCGCTCGAGTGGGCAACACCCAGGGCGATGAGTTCTTGATCTTGCACCGTGTGACCCCAAGAGATCAGTTCGGTCAGTGCACGTCTTCGGTGATCCGGTGGGGTGTTCGGACCGTAGACCAGATTGAGTAGGTTGGTGAGTCCGAGTTCGTCGTAGCCGGCGCGAAATGCATCGATGCAGAGGTCGATCTTGTAGTGCCACTCAGCCGTGATGCTGTATTTCTTGAGCTCGGATGCACTCTCACGCGTAGTCTTGAGCATCGCGTTGTAGGTGGACACGAAATTGGCCGAGGCATCACGAATCGTCTGGGCTTCTTCGACAAGTTCGTTTTGTCTCTGTGCATTTGCGCCGGTTAGCGAGTACTGGGCATCTAGTTGTAGGTTGCGCGCTTTAAAGTCGAGGCGATTGGCGCGCACCATGAGAAGCTCAACGTCCAGTGCAATCTGGTTCGCTACACGAACGGCGCGAGTTAAGTCTCCACGGATTTTTTGACCACGGCCAGTTTTCAGGGCATCGCGAATTTCAATGAGGCGGTTTTCTAAACCTTTTGCACGCCGGTCTAATTTCTTGCTCGAAGTTTTTAGGCGCTCCAAAGAAGAACTCGTACGCCCCAATGAGGCTTTCAACCTTGTGTCAGTAGCCATTTGGTTCAATCCT
>JBJTMF010000071.1:0-4796 GCA_046063405.1 Microbacteriaceae bacterium | reverse complement strand
CGCTTACCCACATTCGCGGACGTTCGCTGCACGACGCAGTCGTAATTGTCGATGAAGCGCAATCTCTCGAACGCAATGTGCTGCGTACCGTGCTTTCACGCATTGGGCAAAATTCGCGAGTGGTGCTTACCCACGATGTTGCGCAGCGCGACAATTTGCGCGTTGGTCGACACGACGGCATCGCCGCAGTGATCGAGGCCCTGAAGGGTCAGAGTCTATTTGCACACGTGACACTAACCCGCTCAGAGCGATCGGCCATTGCGGCCATGGTGACCGACCTGCTCGACTAACCCCTGCGTTGTGTATAACTGGCGCGGCCGCAACCAGCTTTGCCCTAGTTTTACCCAGTGCCAAGTTTCATCGAACTAATAACGCTTGTCGGCCCCGGTTATCTCACCGCGGTTGCAGTGCCGTTATCGGTGATCGACATCAAGCAACGGCGCTTACCTAATCGCCTGGTGGTGCCAGGGCTAGTGATCACACTCGTGTGCGAAAGCCTTGCGGCGATGCTTTCTGCCCAGTGGCCGCGCTTGGGTAGCGCCGTGCTCGGTTCGATGATCGTGTTTGCTGTGAGTTTCTGGCTCAATCACCTTGGAGCGATGGGCATGGGGGATGTGAAATTGCTGACGCTAATCGCGCTGATTTTTGGGTGGTGGAGTTGGCCGGCGCTAGGCATTGCATTATTGGCCGGGTTTGGTTCAGCCGTTTTAGTGACTAGCGTTCAGCTGATCTGGAATCGCTCAAGAATGACCCAAACAATTCCGCTCGGGCCATACCTGCTTTTTGGATGCTTGGCTGCGGCTACTGCGCTGGCTTGGTCATAGCTAGAACATCAAGAGCTTTGTCTAGCTGCTCCATGGTGAGTTTTTCGCCATCCACGTAGCCCAGTTCGATAGTCGCCTCTCGCACGGTAAGGCCCTTGGCAACCGAGTGCTTGGCGATCTTCGCAGCCGCCTCGTAACCGATGTACTTGTTCAGCGGCGTCACGATCGATGGGCTCGATTCGGCTAGAGCAAGTGAACGTTCGACATTGACCTCTAGCCCCACGATGGTCTTGTCGGCGAGCAGTCGAAGCGAGTTTGAAAGCAGACGGATGGACTCGAGCAGCGAGTTTCCCATAACAGGAATTGCGACGTTGAGTTCAAAGTTTCCGGTGGCACCAGCCCAGGCTACGGTCGAGTCGTTTCCGATCACTCGGGCACAAACCATAAGCACGGCTTCGGGGATAACCGGGTTTACCTTGCCAGGCATGATGCTCGAACCGGGCTGAAGGTCAGGAATGTGAAGCTCGCCAAGTCCTGCGTTTGGGCCAGATCCCATCCATCGAAGGTCATTGTTGATCTTGGTCAGGCTCACCGCTAGCACTCGAAGGGCACCTGATGCCTCGACCAGTGCGTCACGTGCGCCTTGCGCCTCGAAATGGTCGCGGGCCTCGGTGATCGGAAGACCGGTTTCTTCGGCCAAAACCTTGATTACCTGCTGAGGGAATCCCTTAGGAGTGTTGATTCCCGTGCCAACGGCGGTTCCGCCCAACGGCACCTCGGCAACGCGGCCGATGGTCGACTGCACGCGTTCGATCGCGTAGCGAATTTGTGCCGCGTATCCACCAAATTCCTGCCCCAGAGTTACCGGGGTGGCATCCATAAGGTGGGTGCGACCAGCCTTAACCACGGTCTTCCAAGCCTCTGCCTTAGTTTCGAGAGCCTTGGCCAAATAGTCGAGAGCCGGCAGCAGATCGTGGATCAGCGCGGCGGTCACGGCAACGTGCACAGAGGTTGGGAATACGTCGTTCGACGACTGCGAAGCATTCACGTGGTCGTTTGGGTGAACTGCCGAGCCGAGCGCGTTGCTGGCCAGGGTAGCCAACACCTCGTTCATGTTCATGTTCGAGGAGGTGCCGGAACCGGTCTGGAAGATGTCGACTGGGAATTCGCCATCGTGCTTGCCTGCAGCGACTTCATCTGCGGCCTTGGCGATCGAATCAGCAATCTCCTGCGACAAGACTCCGAGCGTTGCGTTCGCGATGGCAGCGGCCTTTTTGATTCGAGCTAACGCCGCGATGTGCGCGCGCTCAAGAGTGGTTCCGGAGATAGGAAAGTTCTCGACCGCACGTTGGGTCTGTGCGCGGTACAGGGCGTTTACGGGTACTTTTACCTCGCCCATGGTGTCGTGCTCGATGCGGAATTCCATGATGGAACCTTTCGTTTGGATTTCGTTTAGACGTTGCCGACGACTTGCAGAGGGTGAACCTCGCCGCCAGAGAGCTTGTAGTTCGCGCCAACGATGGCAAGTTTGCCTGCGGCAACGGCCTCGGCGATCACCTTTGAACGCGAAACGATGTCGTTGATGGTGTCTTGAATGTGAAGTTCGGTAACCGAATCGATATCGCCTCGACCAATGGCGTTGGCGTTGGTTACGGTTGGTTGAATGGCTGCAACGATGTGCTGAATGAATTGGCCCTTAGCCGCCAGCGTTCCTTCAGTGGCGTTGATTGCGGCGCGAACTGCACCACATTCGTCATGACCAAGTACCAGAATCAGCGGAACCCTTAATACCTCAACCGCATACTCCAGGGATCCGAGAATGGTTTCCGCAATCACCTGACCAGCGTTGCGAACGACGAACAGGTCTCCAAGACCAACGTCAAAGATGATTTCAGCGCTAAGTCGCGAGTCTGCGCATCCGAATAGTGCCGCAAAAGGCACTTGGGCTGCCGCAAGGGCATTGCGTCTATCGACATCTTGGTTTGGGTGCTCTCGAGTGTCGGTGACAAATCTGCGGTTACCTGCAAGCAGCGCAGCCCAGGCTTCTGCTGGAGACTGTGGTCGGGCGTTGGTCACCTTGCCTGCTTTCGTGGGTTTCGTCTTTAAGGATAAACCCTGAGAATCTGACGGTTCACTTCGGCGGCGAACTTGGCGATTTCAGCCTCTGAAGCGGTGCCGTAAATCAGGATTGTGTCGGTTCCAACGTTTCGAATGAGTAGATAGTCGCGGGTCTTAGGCGGATTATGAACCTCTGCGCTCTTCCACTCTTGCCACTGGCCTTCGCCTACGGTTTTTCCGGTTGGCGTGAGGCCGCTTAGCTGCAAGGCATCCCAGGTTGCATTGGTGGTAAACGTTTGAGTCAAGCCGATGTACTTATTGCTTGGGCCGACAAATCCGACGTACCAAGATGCGCTGGTTCCGTCTTTCGGCTTCGAGCTAAGTCGCGCAGAATTGCTCCACCAATCGGCAGACACTTCTGGCGTGATGATCGGGAGGTTGGTTGCGTCTTGAGCGTCGGCCGAAATTTGTTTGTAATCGGTTGGCTGAATCAGGTTCGAGTCATCGCGCGGAACGATCAGCACCATGACAATCACCAAGCCCACCGTCGCGGCAAGCGACAGCAGCAGGTTGATTACGGTTTGACGCGCACGTCTGACGGCGGCTGGGTCTTGAGCCATTTACTTCTTTTCTTTGAGGGCGGCATCGAGGCGCGCCTTGGCCCCGTTGAGCCATTCCTCACACTTTTGAGCTAGCGCTTCTCCGCGCTCCCAGAGCTGCATGCTTTGTTCGAGAGTCACCGAACCCTGTTCGAGGTCGGTTAGCACCTTTGCGAGTTCGTCGCGCGCCTGCTCGTAGCTCATCGACGCAACATCCGCGTTCACGTTTTTCTCTGACATATCTGCTCCAGTTTAACTTTCTGCTACTTGCTGGTTGCCTCAATTTCGCCCTTGGCTAAGCGAATCTTGAGCTCGGTTCCTGGTCTAACTTTGGATGCATCGACAAGAACGTGACCGTTCGCATCGCGGAGCACCGAGTACCCGCGATCAAGTGTCGATTGCGGGCTTAGTGACCGAAGCATCTGACGCTTCGCGCCTAGGTCGGCATCGGCCCGCTCGAGCACTAGCGCTAGCGCTGACCGCAAGTCGCCGGATGCGCGAGTCAGGTCTTCGCGTTTGAGTTCGACAAAACTGTAGGGATTCGCCAGCATTGGACGCTGGCGGAGTTGAGCGATGAACTGGAGCTGATTCTCCAAGAAGGTCGCTATGCGCAACTCCATCCGACCGATGGTGTTGGCAATCCAGGCGCGCTCTTCTACGACATCGGGAACCACCCGTTTTGCGGCATCGGTTGGGGTGGATGCTCGCAGGTCGGCAACGAGGTCGAGTAGGGGAGAGTCGTTTTCGTGACCGATAGCCGAGACAATCGGGGTGCGCGCAGTCGCGGCGGCTCGCACGAGGGCTTCGTCGCTGAAAACCACGAGGTCCATAAATGACCCACCGCCGCGAGCGATGATAATCACGTCGACTTCGGGGTCGGCATCGAGTGCTTTGATGGCCGCGATCACCTCGGGGGCAGCGTTGTCGCCTTGAACCTTGGTGTTGACCACTCGAAATTGCGCTTCAGGCCAACGTCGCAAAACGTTCTCGATGACATCTTTCTCGGCATCTGACTTCGCGCCTGTGATCAAGCCGATGCGGTTCGGCAGAAAAGGTAGTGGTTGTTTGCGGCCGTCGGCGGTGAGCCCCTCAGAAATCAGCAGCTGCTTTAGACGCTCGAGTCTCTCGAGTAGTTCGCCGAGACCAACCTTGCGAATCTGGAGCACCTGAGCGCTGAGTTTGCCGCTTTTCGGCCAAAATTCGGGCTTGATGAGAGCCACGACTCTGTCACCAACCTTGAGGTCGGCTGGCCATTCACCGGTGTTCCACGAGTGCCCAGAAATTCGCATTTCTTGGGCCAAATCTTTGATATCTAGGAATGCCTGAGCGCCCTTTGGGTTGTATTGAGCGAGTTCGCCTTCGACCCAAACCGCAC
>JBJTMF010000012.1:0-6174 GCA_046063405.1 Microbacteriaceae bacterium | reverse complement strand
CGCCAAGAGCTTTGTGCCTGCCGAGTGGTCGACTCACGAATGGTCGGGTGACCAGTTCGGACGCGTTCTTCACTTCGGCATTCGTGAGCACGCAATGGGTTCGATTCTCAATGGAATCGTGCTGCACGGAAACACGCGTGCCTTCGGCGGCACCTTCCTGATCTTCAGCGATTACATGCGCCCCGCGGTTCGCTTGGCTGCCCTGATGAAGGTTCCAAGCATCTTCGTTTGGACCCACGACTCGGTGGCCCTGGGCGAAGATGGTCCTACTCACCAGCCGATCGAACAGCTGGCCACTCTTCGCGCGATTCCTGGACTCGACATCGTTCGACCAGGTGACGCGAACGAGACCGCATACGCTTGGAAGACCATTCTCGAGCGCCGCGAAGGCCCAGCGGGAATCGCCCTGACTCGCCAAAACATTCCGGTGTTCAAGCGTGGCGAAGCCGATGCAACCGGTACGCAGTTTGCTGGAGCAGAAAACACTGCCAAGGGTGCCTACGTTCTGGTGGATGCCGCCAATTCAAAGCCGAAGGTGATTTTGATCGCTACCGGTTCTGAGGTTCAACTTGCTGTAGCCGCTCGTGAGACTCTCGAAGCACAGGGTGTTCCAACTCGAGTGGTCTCCGCACCATGTCTCGAATGGTTCGACGAGCAGTCGAGCGATTACCGCGAATCGGTGCTTCCAGGTTCCGTAAAGGCTCGCGTTTCGGTTGAAGCAGGGCTTTCGTTGGGTTGGTCGAAGTACGTGGGTGGTTTCGGCCGCAGCGTTTCGATCGAGCACTTCGGAGCATCCGCCGATTACAAGACCCTCTTCCGCGAATTCGGAATGACCACCGAAAATGTGGTCGCCGCCGCCCAAGAATCCCTCAAGAGCCTCTAAGAAACTAGAAAGAAGAACCAAATGACCAATCCCCTAGCTCAACTAGCCGCTAATGGAGTCAGTATCTGGCTTGACGATCTTTCTAGATCGCGCATCGTTTCAGGTGGACTAAAAGACCTAATCACGACCCGCAGCGTATCTGGTGTAACGACCAACCCGACCATCTTTGCGGGTGCACTCGCAAAGGGCGAGGCGTACGCCGCACAGGTTTCCGAGCTTGCCGCCGCTGGAGCGAGCACTACCGAGGCTATTTTTGAGATCACCACTCGTGACGTGGCCGATGCGTGCGATATTTTCGCGGATGTCTACCGTTCATCGAAAGGATTTGATGGACGAGTGTCGATCGAGGTTGAGCCGGGACTGGCTAACGACACCGCAGGAACCGTGGCCCAGGCCAAGGAACTTTTCGCCAAGGTCAACCGTGAAAACGTGATGATCAAGATCCCGGCCACCAAGCCTGGTCTAGCCGCCATCACTGAGGTCATCGCGGCAGGCATCAGCGTAAACGTCACGCTGATCTTCTCGCTCGCGCGCTACCACGAGGTAATCGAGGCTTACATCAAGGGAATCGAACTGGCCAAAGCCAATGGTCACGACCTCAGCAAGATTCACTCGGTCGCATCGTTCTTCGTGTCACGCGTTGACACCGAGATCGACGCACGCTTGGTGAAGGTTGGCACCGCCGATGCTCTTTCGCTGCGTTCGAAGGCTGCTCTGGCTAACGCGAGACTCGCCTACCAAGTTTACGAGCAGGATTTCAACAACGAACGCTGGGCTGCCCTCGCCGCTGCCGGCGCAAATAAGCAGCGCCCTTTGATGGCCTCGACCGGAGTGAAGGACCCAAACCTCTCCGACACTCTGTATGTAACCGAGTTGGTTGCACCGGATCTGGTAAACACCATGCCGGAAAAAACCATGGAGGCCGTCTTCGATCACGGTGTGGTCCCAGCCGACAGCATCCATGGCAAGTACGAAGAAGCAAACATGATCCTGCTAGCAGTTTCGGCGGTTGGTGTCTCTTACGACGAGGCAACCGAAAAACTCGAAACCGAAGGTGTAGACAAGTTCATTGTTTCTTGGAACGAACTCGTTGAAACCGTCGCCACCGCTCTAGAAGGCGCAAAGTAATGACCGCCAAGGTAGCAGTTGCTGGAGCCACACAGGCTGCAGTCGAATCGGTTATTGACCAGTTGGTGACCGACCGAGTGGCAAGTCGAATCGCTTCCAAGGACTTCACCCTCTGGGGCAAGGAAGCCGAAGATGAGTCGTCAAAGCGCCTCGGTTGGGTAACTTCTGCCACTGATTCGGCAGACCTCGTTGCGCCAATTCTTGCGTTGAAGCATGAGTTTGAAGCAAAGGGAGTGTCTCGCTTCGTGCTGTGCGGGATGGGTGGATCTTCACTAGCACCAGAAGTGATCACTCGCACCGCCGGTGTCGAACTGGTGGTACTCGATTCAACCGAACCAAGCCAGGTGCAGGCTGCTCTCGATGGCGATCTAGCCAAGACCGCGGTGGTAGTTTCATCGAAATCTGGCTCCACCGTCGAGACCGACTCGCAGAAGAGAATCTTCGAGCAGGCGTTTACCGCTGCTGGCATCGACAAGACCGACCGCATCGTAGTGGTCACCGATCCCGGTAGCCCGATGGAGGCAGCCGCCAAGGCGGATGGTTATCGGATTTTCAACGCCGACCCTACAGTTGGTGGCCGCTATTCGGCACTGACCGCTTTCGGTTTGGTGCCATCTGGACTTGCTGGCGCTAACATCGCCGAACTTCTTTCGGATGCCGCTGAGGCAGGCAAGATTTTCGCACAGGACTCGACTTCCAACCCCGCACTGATTCTCGGTGCTGCAATGGCTAGAACCGCCTCGCTAAGTGGATTCCGCGACAAGCTCGGAGTTCTTTGCGATGGCACCTCGATCGTCGGTTTCGGAGACTGGGCTGAGCAGTTGATCGCAGAATCAACCGGAAAGATCGACAAAGGCGTTCTTCCGGTGGTTCTTGAAGCTCAGAGCGCAGAGGTCGCGCACCAGCCGGCAGATTTGGTGCTAGCTCGCGTTGTAGCCGATGCCAGCAGCGCAAATGCCGGTGAAATCTCGGTATCCGGAAGTCTCGGCGAGCAGTTTTTGCTTTGGGAGTATGCCACGGTAATTGCGAGCCGATTGATCGGTATCAACCCATTCGATCAGCCAGATGTTGAGTCAGCCAAGATTGCAGCGCGCGGAATGCTCGAGCAGCGTGCTGAAATTTCGACCCCGCGTTTTGTTTCCGAAGGTGTGGAAGTTCGCACCACAAGCCTCAATATTGCTGATGCCGAAACTCTCGGTCAGGCCATTCGTGGTTTGTTTGCCGAACTGGCAGCCGATGGTTTTGTGTCTATTCAGGCGTATTTGGATCGCACTGCAGCACCTCAGGCAGCTGACTTGCGCGACCAGATAGCTGCAGCAACTGGCCGACCAACCACCTTCGGTTGGGCACCGCGCTTCTTGCACTCGACCGGCCAGTACCACAAGGGCGGACCAAAACAAGGTGTCTATCTGCAGATCAACTGCATTCCTGACTCAGACCTGGCTGTTCCCGGCCGTGATTTCACCTTCGGTGAGTTGATCGCCTCGCAGGCCGCGGGAGATGCCGCCGTGCTAGGCAACCTTGGGCGTCCGGTTTTGACTCTCACACTCAGCGATGTAGCGGCCGGTTTGGCAGCCATCAAGAACGCAATCGGCTAAGGAGCCACTGTAAATGCCAGTAAAACTGGGACCGGGGAAAAATCCCCTGCGTGATGCCGGCGATCGTCGCCTCAATCGCATCGCTGGGCCAAGCGGGCTCATCATCTTCGGTGTGACGGGTGACCTGTCACGCAAGAAGTTGATGCCGGCCGTCTATGACCTTGCCAACCGTGGTCTCCTGCCACCAGGCTTCGCCCTAGTTGGTTTTGCTCGCCGCGAATGGGAAGACCAAGACTTCGCCAAGGTAGTGCACGACTCGGTTCGTGAACACGCTAGAACACCGTTCAGCGAAGAAGTCTGGCAACAGCTATCGAAGGGCATCCGCTTCGTTCAGGGCGAATTCGACGACGATGAGGCCTTCGATCGTTTGAAGAAAACCATCGACGAACTAGACCGCGAACGTGGAACCAACGGTAATCACGCGTTCTATCTTTCAATCCCGCCAAAGGCCTTCCCGCTGGTTTGCAAGCAGCTCAGCCGCTCCGGATTAGCGGCACCAAAGGCTGACCAGTTCCGCCGAGTGGTTATCGAAAAGCCATTCGGTAGCGACCTCAAGACCGCTCGTGAACTAAACGATGTCGTCGAGTCGGTATTCCCTGCTGATTCGGTGTTCCGAATCGACCACTATCTCGGCAAGGAAACCGTTCAAAACATTCTGGCCTTGCGCTTTGCAAACCAGTTGTTCGAACCGCTTTGGAACTCGAACTACATCGATCACGTTCAGATCACCATGGCCGAAGACATCGGCGTGGGCGGTCGTGCTGGATACTACGACGGTATCGGTGCGGCACGCGATGTGATCCAGAATCACCTTTTGCAGCTACTAGCTCTCACCGCGATGGAAGAACCCGTTTCGTTTGATGCTGCCGACCTTCGCGCCGAGAAAGAGAAGGTTCTTTCGGCGGTTCGCTTGCCAAAGGATCTAGGCAAATACACCGCTAGAGGCCAGTACGCGGGCGGATGGCAAGGTGGCGAGAAGGTCACCGGATTCCTCGATGAGGACGGCATGAATCCAAAGTCGGTCACCGAAACCTACGCGGCCATGCGACTAGACATCAACACGCGTCGTTGGGCTGGGGTTCCGTTCTACCTACGCGCTGGAAAACGCCTTGGTCGTCGCGTGACCGAAATCGCAGTGGTGTTCAAGCGAGCACCCCAGCAGTTATTCGAAGCAAGCCAGACCTCCGCTCTTGGACAAAACGCGTTGGTTATCCGTGTGCAGCCGGATGAGGGTGTGACCATTCGTTTCGGTTCCAAGGTTCCTGGTGTGGGAATGCAAGTTCGCGATGTGACCATGGACTTCGGTTACGGTCACGCATTCACCGAAGCCAGCCCAGAAGCGTACGAGCGACTCATTCTCGACGTGTTGCTTGGCGATCCGCCACTGTTCCCGCGTCACGAAGAAGTTGAACTTTCCTGGAAGATACTCGACCCGATCGAAGAGTTCTGGGCACGCTCCGGCAAGCCAGAGCAGTACCGTCCTGGTTCCTGGGGGCCAAGTTCCGCTGACAAGATGCTCGAGCAAGATGGCCGAGCCTGGAGAATCCCGTGATCGTAGACATTCCAAACACCACCGTATCCAAGGTCTCGAAGGCCTTGGTAAACATTCGCGAGGAAGGTGGCGCAGTAGCACTCGGTCGAGTTCTCACCCTGATTATCGCCACCGACTTCAAGGGCATCGAGCCTGCCATCAAGGCAGCGAATGAGGCCTCCAGGGAACACCCGTGTCGCATCCTGGTACTCGCCAACGACAAGACTGCCGCCAAGAAGGCAGCCAAGCTTGACGCGCAGATTCGTGTCGGAGGTGACGCCGGCGCATCCGAGGTTATCGTTCTTCGCGCTTACGGCGAAGCCGCCAGCGACCCTCAAGGGTTGGTGACTGGACTTTTGCTTCCAGATGCACCCGTGGTTGCCTGGTGGCCGAATGAGGCACCAGAAAACGCTGCTCAATCGCCAATTGGTCGAATCGCGACGCGTCGCATCACTGATGCTGCGAGCCAACCGAACCCACACGCCTACCTACAGAAGCTAGCCAAGAGCTACACGCCAGGTGACAGCGACTTTGCCTGGACTCGCTTGACGCTTTGGCGTGCCCAGCTTGCTGCGATTTTGGACCAGCCTCCATACGACGCCGTGCAGGCTGTCGAGGTCACTGGCGCAGTCGACTCCCCTAGCACCGACCTGCTGGCCGCCTGGCTCGAGCTTCAACTGAAGGTGAAGGTAAAACTCACCCGCACCGCCCGCGGTAAGGCCGTCAGCGGCATCAAAGGCGTTAAGTTGATCCGCAAGTCGGGAAACATCGTGATCGTGCGTAACATCCCAGATGTTGCCACGCTGATTCAACCGACCCAGCCGACGCGTGAAATCTCGTTGCCGCGTCGTAGCCTGCGTGATTGCCTGAGTGAAGATCTACGCCGCCTCGATGCAGATGACTTGTTTGGTCGGATTATCACCAAGTCGTTTAGCGCCAAGACCCCGAAACCTAAGTTGTCCAAGGCTAAATAGTGCGTCCGATTGTTCATCGCTTTTCGGATGCCGATTCGGTGGCAAGAGCAGTTGCTGACG
>JBJTMF010000070.1:0-4673 GCA_046063405.1 Microbacteriaceae bacterium | reverse complement strand
CGGCAAGCTCTACTCACGCGATGGACAGTTGCTCGCGACCGTTGCCCAAGAAGGCATGGTTCGCGTGCCTACTGGCTAGTAACGCCGCGCTATGACTTCTGACTACTAGTCGCGAGTTAGACGACGGTAGGTCGAGCGATGTGGCTTTGCAGCATCTGCCCCGAGGCGCTCAATCTTGTTCGCTTCGTACGACTCGAAGTTACCCTCGAACCAGTACCACTGGTCTGGGTTATCGTCGCTTCCTTCGTAGGCCAGGATGTGAGTGGCCACGCGGTCGAGGAACCAGCGATCGTGGGTAATCACAACGGCGCAACCCGGAAAATCGAGTAGCGCGTTTTCGAGGCTGGAAAGTGTTTCGACGTCAAGGTCGTTAGTTGGCTCGTCGAGCAGAAGAAGGTTTCCACCCTGCTTCAACGTCAAGGCTAGGTTGAGGCGGTTTCGCTCACCACCGGAGAGTACACCAGCCGGCTTCTGCTGGTCTGGCCCCTTAAATCCGAAGGCAGCAACATAGGCGCGAGAAGGCATTTCTTGCTGACCAACCTGCATGTAGTCGAGCCCATCAGAAACAACTTCCCAAAGCGTCTTGTTCGGGTCAATTCCGGCACGGCTCTGGTCTACATACGAAACCTTTACGGTTTCACCAATCTTGAGATCTCCGCCATCTAGCGGCTCGAGTCCAACGATGGTTTTGAACAGGGTTGACTTACCGACACCGTTTGGGCCGATGACGCCGACGATACCGTTGCGTGGTAGCGAGAACGAAAGACCGTCGATCAGTGAACGGCCATCGAAGCCCTTCTTGAGGTTGGTGGCCTCCAAAACCACATTTCCCAGACGAGGCCCGGCTGGAATCTGGATTTCTTCGAAGTCCAACTTGCGAGTCTTGTCGGCCTCGGCAGCCATTTCTTCGTACTTAGCCAAACGAGCTTTCGACTTGGTTTGACGGGCCTTAGGGCTCGAACGCACCCAATCGAGTTCGTCGGCAAGGCGCTTTGCCAACTTGGCGTCTTTCTTTCCTTGAACTTCTAGACGCTCGCGCTTTTTTTCCAGATAGGTCGAGTAGTTACCTTCGTAAGG
This sequence comes from Microbacteriaceae bacterium, assembly GCA_046063405.1. Lineage (GTDB taxonomy): Bacteria > Actinomycetota > Actinomycetes > Actinomycetales > Microbacteriaceae > Rhodoluna. The sequence continues at coordinate 3,596 of JBJTMF010000070.1, read as the reverse complement.
GTAGGCGCGACCACGGTCGAGCTCGAGAATCCATTCGGCCACGTTGTCGAGGAAGTATCGATCGTGGGTCACGGCTAATACGGCACCTGGATACTTTGCGAGGTGCTGCTCCAGCCAAAGTACCGACTCGGCATCCAAGTGGTTGGTCGGCTCGTCTAGCAGTAAAAGATCAGGCTTCTCGAGCAGCAACTTGCACAAGGCCACGCGGCGGCGCTCACCACCCGAAAGGTGAGTGACCGGAAGGTCACCTGGAGGGCAACGCAGTGCATCCATGGCCTGCTCGAGCTGGTTGTCTAGATCCCAAGCGTCTAGGTGATCGATTTCTTCTTGAAGCTTGCCCATTTCTTCGAGCAGAGTGTCGAAGTCAGCGTCTGGACTAGCCATCTCTTCAGAAATCTGGTTGAAACGATCGACCTTAGCTTTGATGTGCGCGACGGCTTCTTCAACGTTGCCTAGCACGGTCTTGGTTTCGTCAAGCGGCGGCTCCTGCATAAGCATGCCCACCGTGTATCCGGGGCTGAGGCGCGCCTCACAGTTGGTGGTGTTGTCGAGCCCGGCCATGATTTTTAGAACGGATGACTTACCAGCACCGTTTGGGCCGACCACACCAATCTTTGCGCCAGGGTAGAACGCCAGCGTGACATCATCGAGGATGACCTTGTCGCCATGAGCCTTGCGGGCTTTGATCATCTGATAAATAAATTCGGCCATGCCAAATCATCTCTTTCACGCGGGGATCGGTATAACAGGGCACTCGCCCAAACCTCTTGGTTGCAAGTCTATTTCATAAGCCTCGAGACTGGGCGAGCCCGCTGTTTACCGAGTAAATCTAGGCGCTAGCCGGCTCTAGATCTGCCTCATTCGCTGGTTCGGACTCAGCAATAAGAACGGTGCGAGTGAAGACCGACGAGCCCCACAGTAGGTCGTGACCGATGTGTTCTGCTTCGATCTCCACCGATGTGCCGGCGCGCTCGCCGTTATCCCAGTCACGGATACGCAGGCGACCAGAGACCAAGATGCGCTCTCCCTTCGAAAGTGCGGTTGATGAGTTGATAGCGAGCTGGCGTAATGCAGTCACGGTGTACCAGTTAGTGTCACCATCGACCCACTTGGATTTTTCGCGGTCAAACCTTCGGTTCGACGCGGCCAGTCGAAACGACGTGATGGGCAAGCCGTCTTGGGTTATTAGGTGTCTTGGCGTGGTTGCTATGAGCCCGGCCACAGTGATGGTTTCAGTCAAGGAAATGCCTTTCGATAGCGAGCGCTCAACAACCCGTATACGGATTCTGCGGCACAGCGAGCGCACCGCTTCGGTGCGAGGCAAATCTGTGGAAAGTTACTTGAGGTACTCCGAAAAGGCCTTGCGTGCTTTCGCCATCTTTGGCGAAACCACGGCGTTGCAATACCCCTGATTCGGGTTCTTAGCGAAGAAGTCTTGGTGATACTCCTCACCCATCCAGAATTCTTCGAGCGGGACTACCTGAGTTACCGGTTGGCCCTCCCAAAACGCCTCCGCACGAGTCAGTGCATCCTCAAAAAGAGCCTTTTGCTGATCATCGGCATAGAACATTGCAGAGCGATACTGGGTTCCGATGTCATTGCCTTGGCGATTTAGTTGACGCGGATCGTGAATGGTGAAGAAGATATCGAGCACGACATCAGCAGGAATAACGCTCTCGTCAAAGTGAATTCTGGCTACTTCTGCGTGACCGGTGTTACCAGTGCATACGGCTTCATAGCTTGGCGAAGCGGTTTGACCACCCATGTAGCCAACCTCAACGTCATGAATGCCAGCGAACTGCATGTAGCTACTGTCGAGGCACCAGAAACAGCCTCCGGCGAGAACAAAAGTGGTCATGCGACTAGCCTAGGCTGAGATAGAACCAGAGTAAAACGTGGCGATTGGAGCGAGTTGACGGCCAGGCATCCGGCACTCGGCGCCACCTACGCGCTTGCAGGCGCTCTTCTATTTGGAATCAACGCCAGCACGTCCAAACTGATCATCGGTGCGGGGCTAGCACCTGATCAGGTGGTTTGGTTTCGCTCCTGGGCAACGGCGATGCTTGCCGCTATCGTGCTCGCCTTTACAAATCGCCGCGCCTTCAAGGTGCAACCGCGTGAGTGGCTCAAACTGGTCGCCTTCGGAGTATTCGGTGTCGCGCTCATGCAATGGGCCTATTCAAATGCGGTCTCTAACTTGCCTATCGGAGTCGCTCTACTAATCGAATACAGCGCAATCATATGGGTGCCGTTAGTGCTGCTCATTTTGTTCAGGCAGCGACCAGCAAAAATGGTGTGGCTTGGAGTTGTCTTGGTGGTCGGTGGGCTCGTCACGGTGGCAAATCTGGCTGGCTCTGCGAACCTCAGCCTCACGGGGTTGTTTTATGCCGGACTCGCCGCAGCGCTGCTAACTTTTTACTTCATCATCGGAAAACGCATTCAACAAGAGCGCGACACGATGTCTACGCTGATGTACAGTATGGCTATCGCCGGATTGTTCTGGTCGATGTTTGCGGGTGGTTTTCCAACCATGCCTGATGCCTCAACGTCTGTTGCGTTGCTAGGAGTCGGCAATCCCGGTGTTCCACTCTGGATAGCGCTCGTTTGGCTAGGAGTAATGGGATCTTTCGTTCCGATGTGGCTTTCCTACCGCGCCTTGCACCATCTCTCCCCTACCGCCGCCGGCATCGCATCCACTTCAGAAACCGTGTTTGCTTTTATTTTCGCGATGATTCTGCTCGATGAGTCACTCTCGGGAACACAATTGCTTGGTGGCGGGTTAGTGCTGGTTGGAATTGTGATCGCCCAAATTGCAGAACGAACCAACCAACAGAATTAGGACTCCCAAGATGAGCACCACGGAACTAACCGCCGAAACTTTCATGCCGACCGTGCTCGGTGAAGGCATCACGATCGTGGATTTTTGGGCAGAGTGGTGCGGCCCTTGCCGCCAATTTGGCCCGATTTTCGAAGAAGCATCGACCAAACACCAAGACATTCGCTTCGGCAAGGTGAATACCGAAGCCGAACAACAGTTGGCCGGTGAAGCCGGAATCACCTCGATCCCGACACTGATGGCGTTCCGCGATGGTGTGCTGTTGTTCAACCAGGCTGGTGCGCTACCCGGCGAAGCACTCGAGCAACTGATCGCAGCGATTCGTGCCGTTGACATGGAAACGGTTCGTAAAGAGATAGCCCGTGAAAACGCAGCGGCTGTCGAACAAGCCAAATAATCAGTCGCGAGGAACCAGCGCGACACCTATAGGAATGTTGCGAATCCACGCCGCATCCGGAATGTCTTGTCGCTGATAACTTCCCTGCAACCGCGCCAAGAAAGTTGTCGAGCCTCCACCATCAACCAGCACTCCATCCGTAGCGCCGAGGGATTGCAACCACTCTCAGCGTTGATGGGCGGTCGAACCACCATTTCGGAAACCAAAGTCATTTAGATTCAAGCCAGAGCTGGTGGTCATTAGCCAAATCTGGTTGGTGGCGTTATTCCAAGCGACAGCGGTTCGAGGTCGAATTTCTTCAATGCGCGGGTAGCAGACCGAAACAACCTTGCCGGCAGCGAGCAGGTTTGCACCGCGTCCAGA
>JBJTMF010000011.1:0-5594 GCA_046063405.1 Microbacteriaceae bacterium | reverse complement strand
GGCTTGGTTCGGAACCGACACCTTCTACTACCAGGTTTGTGACCTCAATGACCCAGCGCAGTGCGACATCGCCAAGGTAACCATCACGGTTCCTGAAGGTCCAGCACCGATGGATCCACCAACCGCCGTTGACGACGCCGAGACCACTCCAATCGACACCGCGGTTGAGGTCGATGTTCTCGCCAACGATGAAGGCGGAACTGGAGACCTAGTTCCGTCGACTGTCAACGTAACTTCGAATCCGAGTCACGGCACCGTTTCGGTGAACCCGGCCACCGGAAAGATCACCTACACGCCAGATGCCGGCTACTCCGGCACTGACACCTTTGTCTACGAAGTCTGCAATGACAACTTGCCAGAGCTTTGTGACACCGCAACCGTGACCATCACGATCGAGCCAGCCGACAGTCCGGACGTTGCACCAGAAGCAACCGACGATGCCGACAGCACTCCATTCGAAACCCCAATCGAAGTCGATGTGCTTCACAACGACACTCCTGGTTCGAACCCGCTGAACCCTGGTTCGGTAAGCATCGGAACCGAGCCGTTGCACGGAACCGTCGATGTTGATCCACTAACCGGCAAGATCACTTACACGCCGGCGGACGGCTTTTCGGGAACCGACACCTTCACCTACCAGGTTTGCGACACCAGCGACCCTGTGCTCTGCACCACCGCAGAGGTGACCGTGCTGGTTTCGCCAGAGCAACACGAGGGTGACCCAGCTGCCACCTACGATGAAGCCGAGACCAAGCTGGACACTCCGGTTGAAATCGATGTGCTGAAGAACGACACTCCAGGAGCTGCCCCGCTTGACCCGGCATCGGTAAAGGTGACTCACGATCCTGAACACGGAACCGTGACCATCGACCCGGCCACCGGCAAGATCACTTTCACCCCAACCAAGGGCTTCAGCGGTGAAGACACCTTCACCTACGAGGTTTGCGACACCGCCGACCCAGCCAACTGCGTCAGCGCGGTCGTAACCGTAGTTATCAAGCCGGATGCAAAGGTTGCAGTCGACGAGGTTTCGACCGTTGATAAGCAGCTCGTGATCGACCCAACCACTCTCGACCCGAACGCTCCAGAGATCGACCCGACTACCGTCGAGATTGTTGATGCTCCTACGCACGGAACCGTTGAGGTTGACCCGGTCACCGGAAAGATCACCTACACGCCAGCGGCAGGGTACAAGGGAACGGACTCGTTCACCTTCCGTGCTCAGCAGCGTGGCAACGCATCCGCGTTTGTCGACTACAAGTACAACCTCTACCTTGCTGGCGAAGAGTCGACCAGCGAAGTCGAGAAGCAGCTTGACGACAACTCAGCCGAGCTTGCATTCACCGGTTCGGAGCCTTGGCTTCCGGTAGCCGCTGGTGCACTGCTCGTGGCTGTTGGAATCGTGGTACGTCGTCGCAAGGCGTAGTTAGTAATCCTTCAAGATGCCGCCCTCTAGCAGGGCGGCATCTTGCCTTAATGGCGACTTGTTTTGTTTACCTGCTGAAATCTTGGTGAACATAGGGCGCATTTACCGCTTCGCTCTGCGAAACTTGTCGCATGAGCACACCAAGAAAGCCAGCCGCCGCGAAGGCCGCTGCTCCAGCAACCAAGACCGTCGCCAAGCCAGCGACTCGGGCAACTGCAAAGCCAGTCGCTCGCACCGCCGCTAAGGTTGCCGCTAAGCCGGCAACTCGCGTAGCAAAGCCAGCCCCAAAGAACAAGGCAGTCGCTGCACCTAAGGCCGTCATCAGCACCGAAAAGCGTTTCAAGATGCTCACCGGAATCGATGACTCATCGTTCTGCCAGAAGGTCAGCGATCACCTAGACGCGGGCTACGAACTTTATGGCTCACCGACCATGACTTCCAAAGGTGCGCAGATATTTGTTGGACAGGCGGTCGTCTTGAAGAAAAAACCAACCAGCAAGAAAAAGGGCAAGAAGTAGCCTCTAGCTGAAAACTTTGCTCCCGCTCATTTACTGGTCGGGAGCGCTGTTTTAAGAAGTTATCCACAGATTTTTTTTGGGGTCACCAAAGTTTCTAGATTGAGAGCAGAATTCCTGTATCAAGTCCGTTTCAACCGATACGGTCCCTTATACAGAAAGGCCAGCTCGCAAGTTGGGTGGCAAATATGAATGACGAAAAACTAGTAGTAGCAGTAATCCGAATCAACACCGCATCGAGTGCCGAAGCGCTCTCGATCGACGGAACCAAAACCAAGCTTGCCGCAGCGATCGAATCTGCTCGCCACGGCAACGATGCCGATGTAGTGGTCGTGTTGAGCGACGACGCAGCGGTGCTCGCCGAGGCATCCGAAAACATGGCTGTGAACCGCGAGGTTTCGAGCACTCTTTCTGACGCCCAGGCTCTCGAACTTCTGGTGGATTCAGAAGAAGGCTTCATCGACGAAACTCAAGAAGTTGAGTTCGTTTGGTTTAGCCTCTAGGTGAAACACGGCTCGTGGCATTCCCCCGCCTTCAAACGCGAGCCGGAGTTGCCGCTAGTTGTGCTGTCGGCTTGCCAAGTATGAGCCCACCGCAACTAGCGGCAACCCAACCGCCATTCCAACAGTGAACGGCTCGTTGCCGAAGGCAACACCAATCAAGATCGCCACAGCAGTGTTCACATAGGTGATCAGGGTGCTGCGGCTGTAACTAACTTCACGAATCAGGGCGAAGAACAAAACGAACGCAAGTGCCGAGCAAACCGCGCCGAGCACGGCAAGCGAAACCCATCCGCCAACGCTTGGAGTCACCACTCCGGGAGCCAACGGGTTCATGATCGACGGAATTACGTAGAAAAGCGCGCTAACCGCCATCGACAACGACAAGATTCCGACCATTTCGACATCGGGGGCGGTCTTAGAAGCAATTGCAGGTGCGACGGCATAACCAATCGCGGCCAAGATCATGGCGCCAACCCAAACGACTTCTAGGTTCTGGGTAAAGGCATCGATGCCAACCAAGAGCAAGATTCCGCCAAAGCCGAAGACCAGGCCAAGGATGTTCTTCGGGTGAGCTGCCGTCTTATCGCCGATGTAGAAGTATCCGATCGCCATCGCGAAGAACGGAACGGTTGCGATCAGTAGGCCGGCAAGACCCGAGTTGATGTGGCCATTCTCGGCATTATTGATTAGCCACCAAGGGCCGATCATTTCGAACAGCGCGAAGACTAGAACCGTTTTCCACTTGCGAAGAGCAGGCAAGAACGCCTTGCGCTTTAGCGCAATAGGCACGAGAACTATTGCGCCGATCGCGGTGCGAGCCAAAATAACGGTTGGTGCGCTGAAATCCTCAACGGCAACCTTGATGAAAAAGTAGGGGATACCCCACACAATTCCGCAGGCGAGAAACAGCAGGAGACCTTTGCGCGACATAACTGCCAGCCTAACCGAGCGCCCTATGCGCTCGAACATTTCGGCTTGTTAGGCTGGATGGGTACAAGGAGGTACGAATGCTCGCTCGAGTAACATTCGATGAGTCGCACCGCCCAGCTTGGTCCACAAGACCAGAGGTAGCGGCGCTAATCAACCCGGCGAACCCCGCCGATGCCGGATACGTAACGGCAGCCAACGCACTAACCACCGACGGTTTCGATGTATCGGTGCACACCACGGCAGATCTCGCCGAATCCCTCAAAGACACCAAAGTGTTTGTGGCTCTTCATTCATCTAAGGATGAATTCGAATCGACCAGTCACGTGGGTGACCCCAAATTCACTGCCCAAGAAATCGACCTTGTCGTCGACTGGGTAGCTAATGGCGGCGGCCTCGTGCTTTTCGCCGAAACCGAGCAGCTCAAATATGGAAACTCGGCTGCTGACATAGCCGCCCGCTTCGGCATCGAGGTGCTCAATGTTACTGCCCAAGACCCTCAACAAAACTACAAAGATGTAGCAACCTGGGTGCTCGGCGATCTGATGCCGGCTACCCGCCACAACCTGGTCGCGGGTGTCGGCAAGGCCTGCTTCTACCGAACCGGTGCGCTCGCGATTGCGCCTGAGGTCGCCCAGAACACGTTTGTCGTCGCTTCCACTAGTGCATCCGCTGCACCAGCAAACGCCCCACTGCTTGTGGTGCAGACCCACGGTCGCGGACGCGTTGTCATTTGCGCCGACAGCGACCTGTTCGGTGATGACTCAATCGGAGACCTCGACCACCTAACCCTGTGGCGCAACCTGGTGACCTGGGCAGCTGCATCAAGCGATGCATCCGGCTCTGGGCTCGACGGTAACTGGACCACCACCGACCCCGCTTGGCTTTCGCTAACCGCTGCCGTCGAGGCGATTCGCCCATTACAGATCAAAGACGGATCGATCGACCCGGAGCAGGGAGGGTCGGCGACGCTCGAGGCTACCGCTCACGTGCAAAGCATGATCGACGCCATTCGTTCACTGATGCCGCGATTTGCTCACCTGCAAGAACAACTAGAGGCCACCATCGTTGATCTCGAGAAGTGGCGTGCCTCCGGGTTTGGTGTTCCCGACTTCCTAGACTCACTGCTTTTGTTTCGCCCCGACCTCAACCGCATCGATGGGCTGCAAAACCTCGTCGTCTTTCCGATGTACACGCAAAACGGAAACCCGAACCGCAACTTTGAGGCGGTTGTCACGCGAACCGTTTGGCCAAACTGGATCTCGGAGCTCGAAGCCAAGGAATACAACAACCCGGCTTTCGTGCCGATCGAGTTCGTTGCGTTCACCAAGGGTTACGACACCAACTCTGCGGTGCTGTTTCCAGAGACGGTGGCAACCCGCGAACTCGCCAAGTTCTATTGGGGCGGAATCTTCTGCGACCGCGAAGCAGCTCGCTTTCGTCGCATCACCGCTGCCGCTTCAGATCTGCTGAAACTCGCGCTGCCGGCCGACGCCGACTACCTGCTCGCCGATCAGCACGTGACCCAAGAAACCTTCATGCTCTGGGATCTAGTGCACGACCGCGCGCACAGCCACGGTGATCTGCCGTTTGATCCGTTCATGATCAAACAACGCATGCCCTATTGGATGTACGCACTCGAAGAGTTGCGCTGCGACCTAACCACCTTTAGAGAAACCACCAAGCTCGAGCAGCAGGGGGTTTACCTAGCGAGGTTCGTGCGGCTGGCAATCTTGTTCGACCGTCTCTTCCGTTTTCCGATCACCGGCGACCGAACCCGCAACTACGACGGCCTCGGTGGGCAGATCATCTTTGCCTGGCTGCACAAGGCAGGTGTGCTGCACTGGACAGACAACACGCTTTCACTCGAGTGGGATCGCCTGAATGATTCGATGGTCGAACTATGCGAGCAGGTCGAAGACCTCTATCGCACCGGCATCGACCGCAGCAGACTCGCTCACTGGCTCAGCTCCTACGAGTTCGTTGCCGGGCTCGTCGAACCGCATCCCGGTTCATCGTGGGCGAAGGGTGTCGACCACCTGCCTGTCAACGGCGAGCTCAAAGAGATGGTGAACTTGGTGTTGCCAGACGAGTTTCCGCTCAACGTGTTCTATGAAGCACTTCGCAAAAAACTGGCACCAGAAATCGCAGCTACGGCAGGAATCACAGCATGACCGAACGAAAAAAATGGCGCGGGTTCGCCAGCGATAACTACGCCGGGGT
>JBJTMF010000069.1:0-19985 GCA_046063405.1 Microbacteriaceae bacterium | reverse complement strand
GTGAAGTTCCGCACATCAGCGATGTCGAAGTTGTCGCTAGCCTCCTAAAGTTGCACGGCGTTTTGATCACGCACGACGACGACGGCGTCATGACGCTTGATCCTTCTAACGTGAAGTCGGCTCGCATGGTCGACATCGATGCCCACGCCGGATCCTCGCGCATCCCGATTCTGTTCTGTGGCCCGCTGCTCCACCAGCTTGGCGAGGCTTTCATTCCTAACCTCGGTGGCTGCTTCATCGGCGACCGCCCAATTGACTATCACCTAGACGTCCTGCGCAACTTCGGTGCCGTAATCGACAAGAACGAAAACGGAATACGCATCAGCGCACCTAACGGACTCAAGGGTGCCAAAATCGAGCTTCCTTACCCATCGGTTGGAGCCACCGAGCAGGTGCTGCTGACTTCGGTGCGTGCCGAAGGCCTAACCGAACTTTCGGGCGCGGCCGTCGAACCCGAAATCCTCGACCTCATCGCCATCTTGCAAAAGATGGGTGCAATCATTTCGGTCGACACCGACCGTGTGATTCGTGTCGAAGGCGTAAAGACTCTCGGTTCATACAGCCACAGCGCGCTATTTGACCGCAACGAGGCAGCCTCCTGGGCAGCAGCAGCGCTGGCCACCAACGGCGACATCTTCGTCGGTGGCGCTCGCCAGCAAGAGATGATGACCTTCCTGAACGTTTTCCGTAAGGTTGGCGGCGCATTCGACATTCACGACGACGGCATCCGTTTCTACCACCCTGGTGGCGATCTTCAGCCGGTGGTAATCGAAACCGACGTGCACCCAGGATTCATGACCGACTGGCAGCAGCCGCTCGTGGTTGCGCTGACTCAGGCCAAGGGTCTTTCGATCGTTCACGAGACGGTTTACGAGAATCGTTTCGGATTCACCGACGCGCTGGTTCAGATGGGTGCGCAGATTCAGATCTATCGCGAGTGTCTCGGCGGTCACCCTTGCCGTTTCGGTCAGCGCAACTTCAACCACTCGGCAGTCATCTCTGGCCCGACACCACTTCACGGAGCCGACATTCGTGTTCCTGACCTTCGCGGTGGATTCAGCCACATGGTTGCGGCGCTCGCCGCGGAAGGCGTATCCAACGTTACGAATGTGCAGTTGATTTCACGCGGATACGAGCACTTCCTGGCCAAACTTGAGGCCCTCGGAGCAGAATTCACCTATACGGAGTAGAAGATGGCGAAAAAGAAATCGGGCGACTTCCTAAAGATGCCCAAGATTCACAAGCGTGACATCCACTTCGGCACGAGAATTGTCGCCGGACTCCTAGGCCCCGCCGTCCGCCTTCTTTACGGGCTCAAGGTTAAAGGCATCGAGAACGTGCCAAAGACCGGAGCCTACGTGCTGGCCGCTAACCACGTCACTTATCTGGATGCGCTCGCGGTAGCCTATGCCGTTTACTTCAAGCTCAAGCGCACGCCACACTTTCTGGCGAAAGGCAACCTATTCAAAGCTCCTCTGATTGGTTCGATTCTGCTTGCTGTCGAACAGGTGCCGGTTTACCGCGGCGGTCATTCCAACCGTGAGCCGATGGATGCCGCGCACGCAGTGCTCGAAGCCGGTCGCGTGATCTCAATTTTCCCCGAGGGCACTCTTACACGAGAGCCAGACGGCTGGCCGATGCGCGGCAAGATCGGCGCGATCAAGCTAGCGCTCGACTGCGATGTTCCATTCATCCCGATGGCACAGTGGGGCACCGAGCAGGTGCTGGCAACCTACTCGAAGAAGCTGCGCCCAAAGCCGTGGCACAAGGTGCAGGTTTTGATCGGCGAACCGCTAAACCTAGATAAGTATCGTGGGCGAAAGCTGACCAACGCCGAATACACCGAGGCCACCGAACTCGCGATGCGCGAAATCACCCGACTTACCGAGATTCTTCGAGGTGCCAAGGCGCCCGAAAAGCTCTTCGACCCTCGCGAGCATGGGCTATCCGAGCACGGAAACTTCAAAAAGGATCCGAAACGACAGGTGGGCGACGCGTGACCCGCGTTGCCGTTATGGGTGCCGGTTCCTGGGGCACAACCTTTGCCAAGGTTTTGGCAGATGCCGGCAACGATGTTGTGCTGTGGGCACGTCGCGCCGACCTTGCCGACGAAATCAACATTGAACACCGAAACGGCGACTACCTTCCGGGCATTGAGCTACCCGCCACGCTGAGGGCATCCGCCGATGTTTCGGAGGTACTAGCCGGGGCCGAGCAGGTTTATCTCGCAGTGCCGTCGCAGAGCCTACGCTCGAACCTGTTGCAGTGGCAGGGAGTGATTCCTTCGGATGCCATTCTGGTTAGCCTGATGAAGGGCGTCGAAAAAGACACCGGCCTTCGAATGAGCGAGGTAATCGCCGAAGTAACCGGATTCCCCGAAGAACAAATTTGTGTGGTCAGCGGGCCGAACCTTTCGCTCGAGATCGCCGCCGAACAGCCAACCGCCTCGGTGGCTGCTTGCAAGTCGCTCGACAACGCCGAATCGGTTGCGAAGAGCGCTTCGAACAACTACTTCACCACCTTCACCAATACGGATGTAATCGGAACCGAGTTCGGTGGAATCCTGAAAAACTTGATTGCAGTGGCTATCGGTATTGTCAACGGTGTGGGCTACGGTCAAAACACCAAGGCCTCGATCATGACCCGCGGGCTCGCCGAGATTTCTAGATTTGCGGTTGCTCACGGAGCCAAATCGAAAACCATGAACGGTCTTGCCGGTCTCGGTGACCTAATCGCGACCGCTGAATCTCCGCTTTCTCGTAATCACAAAGCCGGTGAAATGCTCGGCAAGGGTTATCGACTAAACGAGGTCATCAAGCGACTCTCGCAGACCGCTGAGGGTCTCGCCTCGATTGCGCCGGTGTTGCAACTCGCCGAAGCCAAGGGCATCAATATGCCGATCGTCGAGCAGGTTTATCTCGTGATGCAGGGCAAGATGCACCCGCGCGAAATCGCGCCGCATCTAACCCACGAATCCGACGAACCTCAGGGGGAGTAGATGTCTAAGATTCGCGTTTTGCTGCTTTTTGGCGGCCGTTCATCAGAGCATTCAATTTCTTGCGCAACCGCGGCCGGAGTCATGGGAGCCATCGATCGAAACCGATTCGAGCTCGTTCCGGTGGGAATCACCAAGCAGGGCACGCTGGTTCCGGTCCTCGACAACCCAGCGCTGTGGGCGCTGACCGAAGGTGAACTGCCTACCGTCGAATTTGCTGGCATCAAGTGCATTTGGCCAGAGCTCGGCAACCGCGAACTTCGCGCCATCGACGGCTCAGGGCAGATTTCTTCGCTCGGTGAGATCGATGTGGTTTTCCCGGTGTTGCACGGGCCGTATGGTGAAGACGGCACGATTCAGGGGTTGCTCGAACTTCTAGACATGCCTTACGTCGGAAATGGCGTTTTCGCGTCGGCGGCCGGTATGGACAAAGAGTTCACCAAGGCCCTGTTCCAGGCGGCCGGGATTCCGGTGACGCCGCACGTGGTAATTCGCGAGAACTCTTGGGTGAATGACCCCGAACACTCGCTAGCTAAAGTTGCCGGTCTGGGTGACCTGCCGCTCTTTGTAAAACCCGCTCGCGCCGGTTCTTCGGTTGGTGTTTCTAAGGTAAGCGACATGTCAGAATTCGCCGCGGCAGTGGCGCTAGCGCTAGACAACGACAACAAGGTCGTCGTGGAACGCGGACTGGTTGGCCGTGAGGTTGAGTGTGCAGTCTTGGGCGGACGCAACGGAAAGCGGGCAAGAGTTTCGGTGGCCGGTGAAATCATCGTGACCGGTCGCGATTTCTACGATTTTGAAGCCAAGTACCGCGATGAGGCCGCGGTTCAATTGGTTGTTCCAGCCAATCTCAGTGCAGAACAGCTCGATGAAATGCAGTCCATCGCGCGACGAGCATTTGAAGCGATTGGCGGTGCTGGGCTCGCTCGAGTCGATTTCTTCTTGACCAAAGATGGCTTCTTCGTCAATGAAAATCAACACCATGCCTGGATTTACGCCGCTGTCGATGTTCCCGATGTTGTGGCAGGCAAGCGGTATTTCCTATCCAGATTTGATTTCGGAACTAATCAACCTTGCCCTCGAGGGGCACCTCTAAACGCTGCAGCGGGCGAATGCCGGAGCTCGCAAGACCGCAAGGCTTAGGGCGTCGAGTACCGATGCACCAGATAGTTTGCTCGAATCGACGATCACCTCGGTTGCCGGTTTTCTGGCGAAGGTGATGAAACGGTAGCTTGGAGCGTTGCTCGAATCCACTAGCCAGTCGACATCGGATGCGGTAACACAGGGGAGCTCGCTGGCAGTTACCGGTGCTAGCCCACAGCGGAAGATCACCGACACGGGAGTTCCCCAGGCCCCAGTCGATTGCGCGTTCGTCGAACGTCGGGCCTCTCCCGAAACATCATCTGGCAACCGCACCATCTGCTCGGCACACACTACCGAGTTGGCGTCGGCCGCGGCTTCGAGATTCACGGCCTGCGAGCAACCGCCAAGCCCTAGTGCAAGGCTTGCCGCGAGGGTCAGAGTGGTGATTTTGCGAGAAAACTTCATCGATTACAGGCTACCTTTGAGAAGTGGAAAATCTCGAAACTCTCGGCTCGCTTGGCGAAAATGAAGCGCTCAAGCGCACCGTCAGTCGACTCAACCATGGTGAATTCGAGGTGGTTGGCTCGGGCGACGACGCCGCCGTTGTGTCGACCACCGATGATCGTTTCGTGGTCACGACCGACACCATGATCGAAGGGCATGACTTTTCGTTAGATTGGTCAAGTTTTTACGACCTCGGTTATAAAGCGGTGGCAACGAACGTCTCTGATGTTGCAGCCATGGGCGCAAAACCCACCTCACTGGTGGTCGCGATTGCTGTTCCGGTAACCACAAGCATCCAAGATCTCGAAGCATTTGCCGACGGACTTCGCGATGGCTGTGAGCAGCTTGCTCCCGGTGCCTCGGTGGTTGGGGGAGATCTCGCGGCCAGTGACAAGGTTTTCATCTCGGTTACCGCGCATGGTGCACTCGAGGGGCGCGAACCGTTATTGCGATCGGGTGCCAGCGCTGGAGACATAGTTGCGGTAGCCGGAACTCTAGGTCGGGCTGCTGCCGGTTTGTCGCTGCTGTTCAGCAAAAACACCGACGCCATTTCTGCCTATGACGATTTCGTCTCGGTGCAACTTCGGCCGCATCCGCCAATCGCCTCGGGAATCGCGGCGAGTCTCGCCGGTGCTACTTCGATGCTCGATATTTCTGACGGATTAGCCAAGGATGCCGGACGCATCGCGAAGGCCTCAAACGTTGGCATCCGATTCAACGCACGCGACCTGAACGGATTCGAAGCGATGGTCGAGGAGCCGGCCCGCGCAATCGGTGCTAACGCTTTAGATTGGGTGCTTTTTGGCGGAGAGGATCACTCTTTGCTAGCGACCTTTCCAGCAGGAGCGCAGATTCCTCGGGAATTCAAACCGATCGGAGTGGTGTTTGCCACCGAAGACAGCCAGAGCAGAGTCTGGCTCGATGATTCGCCAATCGCCGAAAAAGGTTGGGATTCGATTATCGGCAAGTAGCAGATTATTTATGCAACGCTGCGTTTAGCGTGATGCCGACGCCGCTTCGGGGAGTTGCCTCCACGCGACCGGTTACCGAGTTGCGGCGGAACAGCAAATTCGGAACTCCCGAAAGTTCTACCGCCTTCATCGGTCTTTCGCCGAGGTCATCAATCAGGGTCACTTTGGTTCCGGCCGTCACGTAAAGGCCGGCCTCGACCACCGAGTCGTCGCCGACCGAAATTCCCACTCCGGCATTAGCCCCGAGCAGCGCACGAGCACCGATCTTGACGCGCTCACGACCACCACCCGAAAGCGTGCCCATAATCGACGCTCCACCGCCGATGTCAGAACCATCGCCAACTACAACACCTTGCGAAATGCGTCCCTCAACCATTGCGACACCGAGTGTTCCGGCGTTGAAGTTGACAAAGCCCTCGTGCATGATCGTGGTTCCCGGTGCCAAGTGCGCTCCGAGTCGAACACGCGAGGCATCCGCAATTCGAACCTTGGCCGGAGTTACATAGTCGACCAATCGGGGGAATTTGTCGATGGCGTGAATGGTGATGCCTGCACGCTGAAGATTTGGGCGAAGTTCGTTTAGCTCATCAACCGCAACGGCACCAGCCGAGGTGAAGGCGACGATCGGCAGGGCGGGAAGCAGGCCTTCAAGGTTGATCGTGTTTGGTTGGACCAGCAGGTGCGAAAGCAGGTGTAGGCGCAGGTAGGCATCTGCGGTGCTGGTGACCGGAAGTTGCAGGTCAATCTCGGTGCGAACCACCTGAACAGACACGTTACGACGAGCATCCTGACCAACCAGTGCATCGAGTTGCTTCGGCACTACCCAGAGGGCGTCCGACTTTGGAGCTTCACCGAGCACCGGGTTTGGATACCAAACGTCTAGCACCACACCGGCGGACGAAATGGATGCGAGGCCGTGGCCCCACGCCTTGCTTGCAATGTAATTCTCAGAACTCACAGGTCAATGTTACGGGTAGGCTCGTAGCGTGACCTCGCTAAATCTCAATACCGAAGCGGATGTTGCCGCGCTCACCGAGCAAATTTGCAACATCGAGTCGGTTTCAGGCAACGAAAATCAGCTCGCGAATTCGATTGAAGCGACTCTGAGATCGGCTAGTCACCTTGAGGTTTTCCGCGACGCCGATGCCGTGGTCGCTCGCACCAACCTCGGTCGAGCAAAACGCGTGGTGATCGCGGGGCACATTGACACCGTTCCGGTTGCCGAGAACCTTCCCGTATCGCGTCGAACCCTTGATGGCGTTGAAGTTCTTTGGGGCCGTGGCACCGTCGACATGAAGGCCGGTGTTGCCGTAGCGCTCAAGCTGGCCGTTGAGATCGAAGAACCAAATGTTGACGTCACCTGGGTTTTTTATGACCACGAAGAAGTTGAAGCATCGCTGAATGGACTCGGGCGCATTTCGCGCAATAACCCACAGCTTCTCGAATCCAACTTTGCCATTCTGTGTGAGCCTTCGAGCGCCCAGGTTGAGGGCGGTTGCAACGGCACAATGCGTGTTGAAGTGCGCACCAGCGGGGTGAAGGCTCATTCGGCTCGCCCCTGGATGGGCAAAAACGCCATCCACTCCTTGGCCGAGGTGCTCACCCGTCTAGCAGAGAACTCACCGGCTGAGGTTGAGGTCGACGGCTTGGTTTATCGCGAGAGCCTGAACGCAGTGCTGATCGATGGCGGCATTGCCAGCAATGTGATTCCCGATGCTGCGAAAGTCACGGTGAACTACCGATTCGCGCCATCAAAGTCGGCCGATGATGCGCTTAGCTATCTGCAGAATTTCTTCAGCGGGTTCGATGTTGTTCTGATCGATGTGGCGGAGGGTGCTCGCCCGGGGCTCGACCTGCCAGAGGCGGCAGCTTTTGTGGCGGCCACCGGCAGCACTGCGATGCCGAAGTATGGATGGACCGACGTTGCCAGATTCAGCGCGCTAGGCATTCCAGCCGTAAATTTTGGTCCGGGGGATCCCAACAAGGCTCATGCCGATGACGAAAATGTGCCGATCGAGCAGATTTTTGCTTGCGAGTCGGCTCTCCGTAACTGGCTAACCAACTAGGCCCTGCCGCACCTAATGGCGAACAGATTCAGTAACTCGCCCTGGTGGCTCAAGGTCACCGCGATTTGGTTCGCCACTCGTGCTCTTACCACCGCAATCATGCTGTTTGCTGCTTCGCTCCAAGGGCAGAGCTACTGGACGAACGCCCAACCGGGCTATTTCGAGTTCGCCGCCTTTTGGGATTCCGAATGGTTCTCCCGCATCTTCGATCACGGGTATCCCACGGAACTGCCAATGAACTCGGATGGCAGTGTTCGTCAAAACGAATGGGCATTTCTGCCGATTTTTCCTGGGGTGGTCAAGCTTTTCAACCTGGTTACCGGATTGGGTTGGAAGCCACTCGCGCCGATTCTCGCCCTGCTGTTTTCGTTTTTGGCTGCCTTAGTTATGTATCGGCTGTTTTTGCGGGTGCTTGAACCCGCAATCGCGCTATGGGCCATTGCTCTGGTCGGGCTTTGGCTGGCTAGTCCCGTGCTCCAGGTTGGATACGCTGAGTCGCTCGGTCTGGTGTTCTTGGCCAGCACTTTGCTGCTGATCTTCGATCAGAAATACCTGTTGGCGCTGTTTCCGCTAGCACTTTTCACGTTCACCAGACCCGGTTCAATCGCAGTTGCACTGTTGCTCGTTCTGGTTTTTGCTTGGCGCTGGCGAACCGAGGGCGGCTCGTTCTCGCTCAGTGAGCGAATCCGGGTGGCTGGTGCTACCGCTGGGGCCACTGCCTTAGGTTTCGCGTGGGTGCTAGTCGCCTGGTTTGCAACCAGCCGGCCAGATGCGTATTTGGCTACCGAAATGTCTTGGCGTGCCGGCTACGGCGCCGGATCGAACTTTTTGCCGTTCACCGGTTGGATCGCCTCGTTCAACTACTACTTCGGCAACCCGGTCGGTTGGTTCGCTTTGGCGACACTGTTAGCCTGGTTGGTCTGGATGTTCACCTGGCCGAGCGTGCGTAGTCTCGGGGTGCTGAATCTCTGGGCCATCGCCTACCTGCTCTACCTGTTTGCCGTGTTCTTCCCTCAATCGAGCACCTGGCGCATCCTGTTTCCGGCATTTGTTCTGGCCGGCCCGCTCGCCACGAGGGTGGGTCGGCTTTCGGGCTGGGCAACACTCCTGGTAGTGATCGCCGCGACTGTTTTGCAGGTCTGGTGGATGCTGAACTGCTGGAAATATACGGCACCGGATTTCACCCCGCCTTAGTGCGAAACGGATGCGCTACCAGCGCGTCAACTAGGCCAGAGCCAGACCGTTACCATTTAGCAACATCTAGTGTGCAATCGGGGTTTTTCACGGCCGAAAGATGTGAGAAAATTAAACTTCTGGCAGAGACGCCAAGCATCAAGGAGTTACACAATGGCAGCAATGAAGCCACGCACCGGAGACGGTCCGATGGAAGCCGAACGTGAACCTCGCGGTCTAATTGTTCTTCGAGTTCCACTCGAAGGCGGCGGCCGTTTGGTTGTTTCGGTGAACGACGAAGAAGCCAAGAACCTTTACAAGGTTCTTGAGGGAGTCGTAAAGAAGTAAGTTTTCTTCACTGAAAAAGCCGGTCACGAAAGTGACCGGCTTTTCTATTGCCCGAATGTTGAGGCTAGGTTTTGAGACCTCTCTACAGAGTGTGCTTGCTGGCGATTAGTAGGCCATCTCCGACGGGTGAGAGTGCGGTGACGAAGTCATCGTTCCCCGAGAAGAATCGAATCGCGTTTCGGTAGATCGCAGTGGTTTCGTCACGGATCGCTGGGTCTGGAACGCGGTCACGCCATAGCGCGTGGGCCACAGCGATAACGCCACCCGGGCGAAGCAGACGCGAGGCTTCACGGATCTGTTGTTCGAGGGTTTCTCGATCGCCGTCTAGAAATACCAAGTCGTAGGCGGCATCCGCCATGTTTGACATGACATCGGATGCACGGCCGTGAATCACGCGAGTGCGGCTGACCGGAATTTTGGCATCTTTGAACGATGCCTTTGCCGCGGCAAGGTTTTCGGTTTCGGTATCGATCGTGGCCAAAACTGCATCCTTGTTGCCAGAAAGCAGCCAAAGACCTGAAACTCCAGCGCCGGTTCCGGCTTCTACTATCGCCTTTGCGCCGAGAGCTGAGACCAGCAGAGCCAGGTGCGAACCGGTCGAGGAGGTGATGCACTCGATGCCAAGCTCATCGGCTCGTGCGCGGGCGCGAAGCATCGCATCTGATTCGTCGCTGAACTCTTCTGTGTACTTCCAGGAAGTGATTTTGTCTACCATTTAGCTCCTCGGGCCTACCTCAAGGATATCGCCGTGAGTGCTTACATCGTTGGAGGAGGTAACCTAGTTCTCGTGTTTGGTCTAAGCGGCGAGAAGTTACTCATTCTTGGAGTTCTCGCGGCCATGATCCTCGGCCCTGACCGACTACCCGAATATGCCAAGCGCTTCGCTCAGTTCATCAAGAGCCTTCGCAAGATGGCCGATGGCGCGCAGACCCAGCTAAAAGAAGAACTCGGTGAAGGTTATGAGGATGTCGACTGGCGCAAGCTGGACCCTCGTCAATATGACCCGCGCCGCATTATTCGTGAGGCCCTGACCGAAGATGAGCCGATTCTCGGATCTGATCTCAACGCACCTAAGCCGGCCAAGCGTTTAAAGGCAGGGCAGTCGGCTCCGTTTGATTCTGAAGCGACCTAGCCAAAAATCTTTAGCAGTCGACTGAGCACCCGCATCATGGGTGCCATTTTTTTGTAATGACGTCCACGAGTCGGCAATGTCATCCAGGTTGCGGCAACTCCCACGGTTCTCGAATCGGTAAATCGCAGCATGCCTTGCTTGCCGTTGCGGCGGCCCATGCCAGAAGACTTCATGCCACCCATCGGTGAAGCCATGGATGCGAACGAAGCTCGGAAACCCTCGTTGATGTTGACGCTTCCGGCGTGCAAACGACTCGCTACCTCGCGAGCCTCACGCTCGGGGCCGATAACGCTGGCGTTCAAACCGAATTCTGTGTCATTCGCCTTGGCAATCGCTTCTTCGACATCATCGAAACCTTCAATGGCGACTACCGGACCGAATACTTCGCTTCGGAACATGCGCGCCGACTCTGGAACATCGATCACGACGGTTGGCTTGAAGAAGTAAGGGCCCTGATCGACGGCACCCTCGCCACCGGCAAGAACCTGGGCACCCTGGTCTTTGGCGTCGTCGATAAAGCCCCTGACGCGCTCAAGCTGAGCCTTTGAAGTGAGTGAACCGATGTCGGTATCAAAATCTCCGGTCTTGCCGAGCTTGAGGTCTTCGACTCGCCCAACCAGTTCTTGAATGTAAGCATGTCTGATGCTGTTGTGAACGTAAACGCGCTCGGTCGAAACACAAAGCTGGCCGGCCGAACCAAAGGCGCCAGCGATGGTGATCTCGGCGGCGTGGTCAACCTTTGCCCCTGGCAAGATGATCATCGGATTCTTGCCACCGAGTTCTAGCGAGTACCCAATCAGCCGCTTGGATGCCCGTTCGGCAACCGCTCGCCCGGTGTTAGTCGAGCCGGTGAAAGCAACGTAGTCGACGCTGTCGGTGATGGCATTGCCAACGGTAGGTCCGTCACCCGTGACGATGGTCCAGACGTCTTCCGGAAGCCCCGCCTCAACCGCCATCAGGCGGCAAAACAGCACGGTAAGCGGAGTTTGGTTATCAGCCTTCTGGATAACGGTGTTGCCAGCGGCCAGGGCTGGCAAGACGTCAAGCATGGTTAGCGCTAGCGGATAGTTCCAAGGCGTAATGACACCGACAACTCCGAGTGGCTCTCGTTCGACCCAGGTTTTGGTGAGAATCGGCACACCACCTCGGGTTACTTCGGGGCGCATGAAGTTTTTGGCGTGCTTGCCGTAGTAACGTGCTGAACCCGCGCCACCGGCAAATTCCTCGAAGGCATGAGCGCGAGACTTACCGGTTTCGAGTTGCAGCACGTCGAGCATCTTGTCTTGATTACGCAACATAACGTCGTGCAACTTGGCGATAATGGCCGCGCGCTGCTTTACCGGTGTCGCCGACCACGACTCGGCACGGGCTCGAAGGTTTGTGATGGCAACCTCAACCTGATCCGAGCTCAGTTGAGGTACATCGGTAACGCGCTTAGCGCTGACCGGGTTGATCAGGGGCACCGATGATTCGGTGGAAGGAAAGTGCGAGAGAAGTGTTGCGAGGCTGGTATCGGTCACACGCTCAGTTTAAGTCTGCGTCCTGCCAAACCGAGTTGCTGTTTTGCAATTTCGGTGGCGATGTTCAGAATTTCTGCGCTCGCGGAATCTTCTGGATGACTGAGCACCACGGGCATGCCCGAATCAGAACACTGGCGCAGAGCAATCGAGATTGGCACCTGACCTAGAAGTGCAACTTCGCTTCCAGATAGCTCGCCTAGGCGCTTGGCGACTGCCGCCCCGCCCCCGGCACCAAAGAGCTCGAGTCTTGAGCCGTCAGCCTGCTCGAGCCAAGAAAGGTTTTCAATCACACCGAGGATGCCCTGCCCGGTTTGTAGCCCAACCGATCCGGAGCGTTCGGCGACATCCGCCGCTGCATTTTGAGGGGTGGTGACCACGATGTGTTTCGCGCTTGGTAGCAGTTGCCCGAGGCTGATCGCTATGTCACCGGTGCCGGGTGGTAGGTCGACGAGCAGGAAGTCGAGGTCACCCCAGTAGACATCTACCAAAAATTGTTCCACCGCGCGGTGAAGCATTGGACCGCGCCAGGCGACCGGCTGTTTGTCTTTCAAAAACATCTCGATCGAGATCACCTTCACGCCGTGAGCCACCGGCGGCAGAATCATTTCATCTAGGCGAGTGGGTTTGTCGGATACCCCTAACTGCGCGGGAATGCTGAAGCCGAAGATGTCGGCGTCGATGAGCCCTACTCGCAGGCCTTTAGACGCCAGCGCGACAGCCAGATTTGCGGTGAGCGAAGATTTTCCGACGCCACCCTTGCCAGAGCCAATCAAAAACACCCGAGTCAAAGTGTCTTTATCAAACGGGTTCGTACGTGCGGCGCGGCCACCAAGGAGTTTTTGCTTGAGCTCGGCGCGCTCATCAGGAGTCATCACCGTGAGAGCCACATCGAATCGCTGATCGCTCGAACCCGCAGCCAGCGCCTCCTCGACGTCGCTTCGGATGCGCTCTGCCGCAGGGCAGCCGGTAACGGTCAACTTGATTTCGACGCTCGTGTCTTGGCCGTTCGATTCGACGGCTCCGAGCATCCCGAGTTCGGTGATTGGGCGACGCAGCTCGGGGTCGATAACACCCGCGAGCCAAGTGGCAACCCGCTCGCGATCGATCATTTGGATGTGCGAGATCCCTTGGCCGGCTTAGGTTCGCGAAGTTCTTCTAGTAGTTCGCGCATCAGGTCGCGAAGTTCATCGCGCACATAGTCTTTGGTCGCCAGTTCTTCCATGGCGATGCGAAGTGCGACAACCTCGCGAGCGAGATATTCGGTGTCGGCCAGGTTGCGCTCCGCACGCTGACGATCTTGTTCAAACTTCACTCGGTCGCGATCATCCTGGCGGTTCTGCGCAAGCAGGATTAGCGGTGCCGCGTAAGAAGCCTGCATCGAAAGAATCAGAGTTAGGAGAGTGAAATTGGTGAGACGTGGGTCAAACTGCATCTCTACCGGCGCAAAGGTGTTCCAAGTCAGCCAAACGGCACAGAACACGGTCATTCCGATCAGGAAGCCGCCGGTACCCATCGCGCGCGCAAAGGCTTCGGACGCTCTACCAAACTTTTCAGGGTCGATTGCAAGACGCGGCACGAAGCGGGCACGTGCCTCGATGGGGGAGTCGAGTCGGTCGCGGGACTTTGCCATGGGGCACCTCCTAGTCTTCGTTTCGCCAGTCTTCTGGCAGCAAGTGGTCGAGCACGTCATCCACGGTGACCACGCCAATCAGGCGGTGTTCATCGTCGACCACCGGAAGCGCAACCAAGTTGTAGTTAGCCAGCGTTCGGTGGATTTGAGAGATTGGGGTCGATGCGGTCACCGGTTCGAGTTCGGTGTCGAGCAACGTTCCTAGTCTCTCATGCGGCGGGTAGCGCAACAATCGCTGGAAGTGTACGGTTCCGAGGTAGCGGCCCGTCGCCGTTTCGTATGGCGGCAGGGTCACGAAAACGGATGCGGCTAGCACCGGCGAAATCTCTTTGCGACGTATCAGCGCCATGGCTTCGGCCACGGTGGTGTCTGCCGAACAGATCAGTGGCTCGGTGGTCATCAGACCACCGGCAGAAAACTCGTCGTACTGCATTAGCTGACGGATGTCTTCGGCCTCTTCTTCGTCCATCAGTTCCAGAATCGCCTCGGTGCGTTCTTCCGGCAGGTTAGCCATTAGGTCGGCGGCATCATCGGGTTCCATCAGGTCAAGAACCTCGGCGGCACGCTCATCATCAAGCTCTTGGATGATCTCGATCTGCTCTTCTTCAGGCAGCTCTTCGAGCACATCGGCAAGGCGTTCGTCGTCGAGTTCTTCGGCAACCTCAACCATGCGCTCCTCTGGGAGGTCCATTAGCGCGCTAGCGAGGTCGGCTGGGCGAAGCTCGGAGTAGGTGGCAATCAGCTGCTGAGCACTCTGAGATTCATCATCGGTCTGCGACTCGGTTACCTTTTCCCAGGCGGCAAAGAGGGTAGCTCCGCGAGCAAACGGTGAAACGGAGGTCTTGGGGCGGCGTAGGAAAAGTTCGTTGACGATCCAGTCGCGGTTCTTGTTCTGTTCGATCGAAAGGTCTTCGATTTGGGCTGTACCCGAACCATCGATGAGGGTCACCTTGCGGCCAAGAATCTCGGCGATTACTCGAACCTCGCGACCGCGCTGTGCGAAGCGCCGGAAGTCGATGATGCCGTTGGTGATGACCTGGCCAGGGGCGATCGCGGTGACTCGGGCAATTGGCACCAGGACGCGTCGGCGACCGGTGATTTCAACGAGCAAACCCGTGGCTCGAGGAGCGCCAGATTTGCGGTAGCCGACGACTACGTCGATGACTTTACCGACGCGATCACCGGCAGGGTCGAAGACCCCACAGCCCGCCAAACGGGCGACAAAAACTCTCGTTGCGCTCACAGAATAACCTTAGACTGTCGGCTTTGAGTCGTGGGAGAATGCTTCTGTGAACAACGGGAAAAGAAACTTCAGCCGTATTCCTGCGCCATTTACGCAGGGTGAAGTGGTTGCCAAATTTGGTGACTACAACGAGGCGGTCGCCTATGTCGAAAAGTTGGTGGCTGCAGATTTTCCAGCCATGGCAATAGCCATCGTTGGCAGCAATCTGAGAAGCGTTGAACGTGTTCGCGGCAAGGTTTCCAATGCCCGCGTGGCTCTGGGCGGGGCATCAAGCGGTCTTACGGTCGGTTTGATCATCGGCCTACTCAGCCCAGTTTCATCAACTGCGTCCGACGTTTTTGCGGTGACCGCATCCGCCATGATTCAGCCGATGCTGATCGGTGCTGCGGTTGGAATGATGTTCAACATCGTGCGATTCGCGCTAGCCAGAAACAAGCGCGGATTCTTGAGCGTATCGATGGTGCAGGCAAAAGACTACGAAATCCAGGTGCCAGGCAATTTGGTAGAACAAGCCAAGCGCATCGCCGGTGGCGACACCGCTGAATAGAGCCTCAGCTCAGGCTTGCCATCCAAGCTTCGATCTCATCGACCTTGCGCGGTAGAGCGGCAGACAGGTTTTCGACACCGGTTTCGGTAACCAGCACGTCATCCTCGATGCGAACACCGATGCCACGAAGCTCCTCCGGAACCATCAGGTCATCCGGCTGGAAGTAGAGTCCAGGCTCGATGGTGAAAATCATGCCTGGCTTCAGCTCTTGTTCAAGGTAAAGCTCGCGTCGAGCCTGAGCGCAGTCGTGAACATCGATGCCCAGGTGGTGGCTGGTGCCGTGAACCATCCAGCGCCGGTGAAGTTGCTTGTCTGGGTGAAGCGATTCTTCAGCCGAAATCTCGATCAAACCCCAGTCCGAAACGGTTTCGGCGATGACCCGCATGGCTTCTGCGTGCAGATCGCGGAACTTGAGGCCAGGCTTTGCCACCGCGAACACCGCGTCGGCTGCCTTGAGCACCGCTTCGTAAACCTTGCGCTGAACATCCGTGAACTTGCCGTTGACCGGAAGCGTGCGGGTGATGTCGGCTGTGTACAGGCTGTCGACCTCCACTCCGGCATCAAGAAGCAGCAGGTCGCCGGATTTGACCGGGCCATCGTTGATGATCCAGTGCAGGGTGCAGGCGTGCGAACCGGATGCGGCGATGGTTTCGTAACCTAGGTCATTACCGAGCAAGCGGGCCTGGGTGAAGAATGCGCCTTCGACAACTCGTTCTCCGCGGTGGTGACCGATGGCCTTGTCAAGATTGCGCACGACCTCTTCGAAACCCTGAGCGCTGGCAGCTACGGCCTTGCGCATTTCGGCGATCTCGTAGGAGTCTTTGACGAAACGCATTTCGCTGACGAACTCGGCGAGCGCTTCACTTTCGAGGCTAATCACATCGCTATCGTGCAGGCTGGCACGGAAATCGTCGAGTTCGCTGAGCGACTTGGTGGTGATGCCGAGCAACGCGGAAACCTGAGCGAGGGTCGGACGCGCGCCAACCCAAAACTCACCGATGGCGGCGTTAGCGAAGAATTCCTCGCTGTCACGACCGGCGGTTTCACGGAAGTAAAGCGTTTCGGAGTTGTGACGAGTGTCGATGACCAAGACGCTGTCTGGAACGGTAGCCGAACCCCATCCGGTCAGGTGAGTGAAAGCGGCATGAGCTCTAAATCGGTATTCGGTGTCGTTCGATCGGGTCTTGGCCGAACCAGCTTCGATCAAGATCACTTTGCCGGCGAATTTTTCGGCTACTTTGGCTCGTCGGGTCTTGGCAAATCCGGCAACCTCGGCACGCGCAGGCAGAGTGTTGTCGCGCTCCGCCCAGTTTGCCGAAATGTACTTCAAGAACTCTTCGCCGTGAGGGCGCTGTGCGCGATAGGTGCCGCGTTCTTCGAGTGGGGCGTCGGTAGGTTTTTGATCTTCGTTGCTCATGGGTACATCCTCGCACCAAAAATCGCTGGTCGATGCGATTAGTCTGGGAAAGAAAGCACTCTCATGAAGATCGATTTACACGTTCACACCGACGCCTCGGATGGCACAGATCCAATCGAGTCGGTCTTCGAGCGCGCGAGTGAACTCGGTGTCGATGTGCTGGCAATCAGCGACCATGACACGATTTCCAACTGGGGCAACGCGGCACTGCTGGCCGAGGCGCATGGAATCGGGTTCATTCCGTCCATCGAGCTAACCACTCGCGCGATTCTGCAAGATTCAGATGGCAACACCATCAAATTCGGCGTTCACCTGTTGGCCTACCTGCCAGATCCAAACAATGCCGCGTTGGTGGATGCCATGCGCGACAGCGTCGATGGGCGAGTCACCAGGCTCCAGGCAATCACCGAGCGCATTGCACAGGATTACCGCCTGAGCTGGGAAGACGTGTTGGCCCAGGTGAAGGTGGGAGCTACGCTCGGGAGGCCGGCAGTAGCCGATGCGCTGATCGCCAACGGCCACTTCGTTGAGCGCGGTGAAGTCTTCGAAACCATCTGGTTCAAGGGCAGCCCGTACTACGTGCCGAACCGCACGGTTCCCGAAACTAAAAATGCGATAGCTCTGGTTAGAGCCGCCGGTGGCGTGCCAATCTTGGCGCATCCGTTAGCCAGAGCTAAGCATCGTCAAGGCGGCGACCCATGGCCAGAGGCACACTTCGAGGAATTGATTGCGGCGGGTTTAGCTGGGTTCGAGGTAATGCACCGCGAGGTAGAAGAGCCGGCGCGCGAGTGGCTGCGATTCATGGCTCAAAAGCACGATTTGATAGTTACCGGCGCTAGCGATTACCACGGCAGGGCCGGCAAGAACAACGAACTGGCCGAAAACACCACCACGCCAGAAAACCTGCTTCGAATCATCGAAGAGGCAACCGGAACCAACCCGGTGAATCTGAACTGTTAGGCGCTATTGCCGCCGCGAGTGCGGCGACGTTGGCGGTTTCCGCTCGGGCGCTTGTGCTCGCCGGTGGCATGCTCGCGTTTAGTTCCCGAATCCTCAGTCTTTGGCGCCGAACTGCGGTTGCGGTCACGGTTGTTTCGATTGCGATCACCCGACGGGCGAGAACCGTCACGCTTAGCGCTTTCGCTGCCCGCAGGTTTAGCCGATGCAGGCTTCAGTCTTCCCTTGGTTCCGGCTGGAATACCAAGGTCGGTGAATAGGTGAGCAGACGACGAGTAGGTTTCAACCGGTTCTGGAACCCCGAGCTCAAGAGCGTCGTTGATGTGCTTCCAACGCGCCAAATCTTCCCAGTCAACAAAGGTCACCGCGATTCCGGTGCGTCCGGCACGACCGGTGCGTCCGGTGCGGTGCAGGTAGTTCTTCTCATCCTCTGGAACCGTGTAGTTGATCACGTGAGTGACGTCATCGACATCGATGCCTCGAGCAGCCACCTCGGTCGCAACCAGGATGTCCTTTTTGCCACTTCGGAAAGCAGCCATCGAGCGCTCGCGGGCCTCCTGTGACATGTCGCCGTGAAGCGCCGTGGCGTTGAATCCGCGATCGGCAAGCTCTTCGGCAACCTTGCCGGCCTGACGTTTGGTTTTGCAGAAGATTACGGTCTTACCGCGGCCCTCGGCCTGCAAAATACGCCCAACGGTTTCGTCTTTGTCGAGCGAATGAGCGCGATAGAAAAACTGCTTGATGTCGGCCTTGGTGTGACCTTCATCCGGGTCATTTACTCGGATGTGCACCGGGCGGTTTTGGTAGCGACGGGCTAGCGACACGATGGCACCCGGCATAGTCGCCGAGAAGAGCATGGTCTGGCGGCCATCCGGTGTGAAAGCGAAAAGCTTTTCTACATCTGGCAGGAATCCGAGGTCGAGCATTTCATCGGCTTCATCGAGAACCATAAAGCGGATGTTAGAAAGGTCGAGTTTTTTCTGCTTGTTTAGGTCGATGATGCGGCCGGGGGTTCCGACAATAATCTGAGCGCCGGCCTCGATGTCTGCGATCTGACCCTCGAACGCGCGGCCACCAACGATGGTGGCTACCTTGGTCGGGCGGTTTGCTGTCGCGAGCACCAAGTCGTCGGCAACCTGAATCGCAAGTTCGCGCGTCGGTACGACAACCAATGCCTTGGCCCCGAGCTCGGGATCAAAACCGAGGGACTGAATCAGCGGTAGACCGAAACCGAAGGTCTTACCGGTTCCGGTCTTGGCCTGTCCGATGATGTCTTGACCGGTGAGGGCTAGTGGGATGGCCTGCTCTTGAATCGGAAAAGGTTCCGTGATTCCCTTGGCGGCCAGGGCATCCACGATATCCGTGTCGATGCCAAGTTCTTGAAAAGTCAAAGTTCTCCTATGAGTCTTTCCAAGTCTAGTTGCCAGCATCATCTGGGACGCTTGGCGTAATCTATAGGGGTGTTCGATTGGTTGAAGCGACTTAGACAGAAGGCTCGCGATTACGTGCTGCCGGAGCGCGAAGAGCGCGCCGCGCGCAACACCGCCAAGGTCAACCTCAAGCCATACACTCCCGAACCTAAGGTTTTTCTCGGCCAGGCGGCGCTGTTGCAACTCAGCTACTTCGAGATTCTGACCAACTCGCTAAAGCTCTCGCCGAACACTCAGTACAAAGCCGAACTTTCCGAGGCGGCGTCCCGTTCGTTCGAGCGTTATCGCTCACTTGCTCGTCGCCTCTCAGAACTTGGATATGAAACCACCGATGCGATGGATCCATACACTGAGCGAGTTCAGACCTTCCACTCGAACACCACGGGCATCGACTGGTACGAAGCGATCCTCAAGATTTATCTGGTTTCTGGCGTGCTCGATGATTTCTATCGCCGCCTCGCGGTGGGACTTAGCGCAGAGTTGCGTGAAGAAGTTGAGAAGGCGCTTAGCGACAAGATTTTCGAACGCTTTGCCAAACGGGTTCTTCTCGAATCGATGCAAGACAACCCGCAGTTGCAGTCGCGACTAGCGCTTTGGGGTCGTCGCCTAATGGGCGATGTTTTGCTCGAACTTCGAGCTGTCTTCGACAACCGCAAACTTGCTGGTCTGCCTAAGGGCAAGGTGCTGACTCTAGATCAGGAACGCCAGGTTAACCTGACCGCGTACTCGCAGTTAGAGCCCCTGGTTACCGAGTTGATGGCGGCGCACTCGCTGCGAATGGATGCGCTAGGGCTAACCGCCTAATCGGCGATCGGTCAATAACTTTTTTTAGCCGTGGATTATTTGGCGGCGAGCTTGGCTTCGAAAGCCTTATCGCGTGACTTAGCCAAACGGCTCGACACGAACATCATGACAACCGGCATCAAAACCATGACGATTAGCCAGGTCCAGGCGTCGCTGTATGCCATG
>JBJTMF010000068.1:0-13315 GCA_046063405.1 Microbacteriaceae bacterium | reverse complement strand
GCGGCGTCGAGACTGGTGAGGTTTGGAAGTTTGGTCGAGTCATTGGACCCGGCGGCTAACCCCAAAATAAGCGAGCCATCCATGTTCAAGAACGCGATGTAATAGTCGGTCGGCAGATTAGGCAGTGCGAGTTGTCGGGTGGCCAAACGAGCCTCGACGAGCGTTGGATCTTCGGCCCGCAAAACCGTGGCGGTAGAGGTTAGAACCGAGTCTTGCGATTGCTGCAGGTAAGTCTTGAGAAGCGCCATGGTTCCGACGCTCGAAACCACCAGCAGCAAGCCGATCAAAGCCACCGAGAGTGCGGTCAGTTTGGAACGTAGCGAAATCCGTTCCCATGCCGCAGCTGCCGGTACCTTCAAGTTCTATTTGTCTTTCTTCGGAGTCTTATACATGTAACCGACTCCTCGCTTTGTGACGATTACCGGTTCGGTGGTCAAAGGGTCAAGTTTCTTGCGGAGGTAGCTCACGTAAGACTCGACGATTCCCATCTCGCCTCCAAAGTCATACTCCCACACGTGGTCAAGGATCTGCGCCTTGGTCAAGACGCGGTTTGCGTTCGAGATTAGGAAGCGCAAGAGCTTGTACTCGGTAGGGGAGAACTCGACGAGCTCGCCGTTTACGAACACCTCATGTGCATCTTCGTTCATGGTGATTTCACCAACTTCGAGGATGCTCTCTTCGACATCAGCTTTCTGTGTGCGGCGCAGAATCGCATTGATTCGAGCGATAATCTCGTCGAGGCTAAACGGCTTGGTCATGTAGTCGTCGCCGCCCACGGTGAGGCCGGTGATCTTGTCTTCGGTTTCGTCTCGAGCGGTTAGAAATAGCACCGGTACTTCGATGTTCATCGAACGTAGTTTCTTGGTGACCGCAAACCCGCTCATATCCGGGAGCATCACGTCTAGAAGAATGATGTCTGGGTTGCCTTTTTCGGCGGCCAGGACGGCATCGTTTCCGTTGCCAACCGCGTAAACCGCGAAGCCGTTAAATTTCAGGCTCGTGGTGAGTAGATCTCTGATGTTTGGCTCGTCATCAACAACGAGCACCTTGATTGGTTCGCTAGCCATAGACACAGCATCCGTGTAGTTTCTGAATGTTTCCTGAGAACCACCTTAGAGCCAACGGGGAGTTCGTTTAAAGCGAGTCGGCATCAACTATCTCGTAGCTGTATCCCTGCTCGGCTAGAAAACGCTGACGATTTTGGGCGAAGTCTTGATCAACGGTGTCGCGCGCGATGATCGTGTAGAACCAGGCTTGGCGACCATCGCCCTTCGGCCGAAGTAGTCTTCCCAATCTCTGGGCTTCTTCCTGCCGCGAACCGTAGGCGCCAGAAATCTGAATTGCCACGGATGCCTCCGGCAAATCGATCGAAAAGTTTGCGACCTTAGAAACCACCAGCGTGGTGATCTTTCCGGTTCGGAACTCGTCGAACAGGCGTTCGCGCTCATCCACCGGGGTTTCGCCCGTGATGTAAGGCACCTTCAGCGCATCGGCAACCGTGTAGATCTGATCTAGGTACTGGCCGATAATCAGAGTCGGTTCACCTTTGTGGCGCTCTAGAAGTTTTTGCATCACACCGATTTTGACCGGGTTGGTGGCGGCAAGGCGATACCGCTCATCTTGGCCGGCCATGGCGTAATCGAGTCGTTCGTCATCGCCCAGGTCGACTCGCACCTCGCAGCAAGCCGCCGGCGCGATGTAACCCTGAGCCTCGATCTCTTTCCAAGGAGCATCGAAACGCTTCGGACCGATGAGTGAGAACACGTCGCCTTCTTTGCCGTCCTCGCGAACCAGCGTTGCGGTCAGGCCAAGTCGGCGCCTGGCTTGAAGGTCTGCCGTCATTTTGAAAATTGGAGCCGGAAGTAGGTGCACCTCGTCATAGATGATTAGGCCCCAGTCGTTCGCATTGAGTAGGGCCAAGTGCGCGAATTCGTTCTTACGTTTGGTGGTCAAGATTTGATAGGTGGCGATGGTAACCGGTTTGATTTCCTTGACCGACCCGGAATACTCGCCAACTTCATCCTCGGTGAGCGAGGTTCTTTTGAGCAACTCAGATTTCCACTGGCGAGCCGAAACGGTGTTGGTCACCAAGATCAGGGTGTTGCTCTTCGCCACGGTCATCGCGGTAGCACCAACAATGGTCTTGCCCGCGCCGCACGGGAGCACCACTACGCCCGAACCACCGTTCCAGAATTTTTCAACGGCTAACTTTTGATAGTCGCGGATGTGCCAGTCGGCTTCGACCAAGTCGATTTCGTGTGGGGTTCCCGGGGTGTAACCAGCTAGGTCTTCTGCAGGCCAGCCGAGTTTAAGTAACTCTTGCTTCAGCGCCCCGCGAGCCCAATCTTGAATTTGGTACGAGTGATCATTAATTCTGCCGCCGAGAAGGTCGGCCATCTTGCGGTGTCGGGCTACTTCGAGCAGCACCGGCGGCGAGTCCGAAGTTAGTTCGAGCTCGTCCGAATCTGCACGCCGAATCACGAGCCGACCATAGCGCGCCATGGTTTCGCTGATGTCGGTTCGAACTGAGGCCGGCACAGCAAACTTCGCATAGCGATCTAAAACTCCGAGAACGAATTCGGCGTCGTGTCCGGCGGCTCGCGCATTCCACAGCCCAAGCTTGGTGATTCGGTAGGTATGAATGTGCTCTGGCGCTCGCTCAAGTTCGGCAAAAACGGCAAGGTCGTGCCTCGCGTCAGCGGCATCCGGATGCGCCACCTCGAGTAGAGCAGTCTTATCGCTCTGAACAATTAGTGGTCCGGTCATCCTTTTAGCCTATTCACTCTTCGAAACCTCGATGCCAGCAATGTTGGCAATTGGGAGTGTGCGTTCGATGTCAGCGGATCGGTCTAGGCCACGGAATCTTCCGTTTTTGAGGGCAATCGGTTCGAGGTTAAAAAGGTGTTCCTCATTTTCGCGACCCACGTATCGAACCAAGATTTTGGCCTTCGTTTTGATTGCAAGTTGCAGTTGTCGAACCAAGAGGTCTTCGCTGTCGGTGGTCTCGGATGCGCGCAGGCGTTGCACCATTGCTTCCACTCCATCGTTCACCTCGCGGGTCGCAGGGTCTGCGATTTCGCTTTGAGGATTCCAAGTTGAACCATCCGCGTTACACCGAATCGCTAGGTGACCGAAATCTCTAAGCGTGAAGTAAACCACCTCTGGTGGGTACTTCGAGTGCAAGGTCGTCTCGTCCAGCTGGCGCAGGCTGATGATGCGATTGCGCAGGTCATTTGCCAGTTCGAGGGCTAACGGTGCATCCGCAAATCGAACGTAACTTCCTCCGTTTGCTGTGTCATCAAAAATCTTGATTCGACCAAATTTGCGGGCGACGTCGTTGAGCAAATAGCCAACCGGTTGAGGTAGGACCTGGCCCGAAAGTTCGGTCAGGGTCTCTGCTACGAATTCGATGGTGTGTCCTCGTTCGAGGGAATGGCAAACACTGAGCGGAGAGATTCTGAAATGCGATGCCAGAGAAATCGACTCGGCATCCACGAATTCTCGAAGTTGCTCTTCAAGTTCATGGGCGAGAGGGCCGGGCGTGATGACCGACAGATCGCCTTGCAGTATCACCCGTCGTTGAGTCGGCGGCAGGTGGCCGCCAAGTTGTTCGGCAGCGCCTTGGATGTTTCCTTCTAGCACGAGCGTCAGCCACGGTTGAGTTAGTCCCTGGGAGGTTAGTCCGAGCCACAGCGCCTGATTGCATATGCGATCAATTGATTTTTGTCCCAATGAGATCGGATACATGTGCCCTAGCAACTGCAGCAGGTCGACCGATTGCATGGTCTGAGTGAGAAGGTCGTTTCGAACCTTCAGAGGAAGCGATTCGCGCCAGTTAGTTGCCAGCAATTTCCATCTGCCGAGGGTGTCCAGCGAGTGCCAAGAATTCGCAGTCGGTCCGGCAGTCCAGCGGCTCTGCGCGATCGAGCAAAGGCCGTTGATGCTTGCGAGTTCCCAGAGTTCGCGCACTTCGTCGAGTTCGCGCGCGAGCAATCCGGCGAGGCGCTTGGCATCAGGCAACGCCAGCCCTTGTTTGCCCACTTCACGAACGAGGTGTTGCTCTAGATCGAGAATGAATTCGGACAGCGCCTGAATGGTCGCGAACGCTCGCAGCCCCGCATCATCCTGCGAATGTTTGTCGAACTTGGTTGTCTTTATCTCGGTGGCTCTGACCGGCGCGTTTAGCGCTTCTTCGATTCTTTGACGGATTAGGGACGACGTGTTCTGAACTGTGCTTTTCACAAACCCGGCCAGAATGTCGTCTGTGGCCCCTTGGTTAGTGTTCGCAGACAAAAGTTCTTCAAGTCGTGCCCGGTTCTGAGTTGCCAACCAGGCGTCTACGTTTCGAGGCTGAAGTAACTGCTCGGCGAGGTCAAAAAAGTCGCGCACCGCGAGAACTTGGATCGAGCTCTGGCGGCTTAGTTCAATTAGGTGCTGGTCATCCAGGTTGCGTAGCCTGCCGGCTAGCTCCAGGATTTCGCTCACCGGTTACTTCGATTCGCGAGCGCGTCGGCGAATGTTGACGATAACCAAGGCGATGATCAGGAGCATTCCAAGTGGGAGGCCGATAAACGGTAGCAGCGGAAGCAGAACCGGAAGGGACTTGGTGCCGGTCGCGTAGGCGACAAGCAGTACGCCAATGATTAGCAAAGAGAATCCGATCACTCCGGTTGCCATGTAGGCGAGAACAGATTCGGTTTTTGAGCCGGCAGCAGCGGGAACGTTCTTGGGTTTAGCCATCCTTCTAGGATACCTGTGGCAAGCACGACCGCGGAAGGTAAACTAGTCGTTGCTTAAGGAAATGAGGTAGCCATGCCAACCGGCAAAGTGAAGTTCTTCGATGACGCCAAGGGTTTCGGATTTATCGCGTCTGACGAAGGCGCTGAAGTGTATTTGCACGTGAGCGCGCTACCGACCGGCACGCTCTCGGTACGCCCGGGCACTCGTGTTGAGTTCAGCCTTTTTGACGGCAAGCGCGGCCCGCAGGCCACCTCGGTGCGCATCCTTGAAGCACCAGTCTCGCTAGCCCGTCGTTCACGCAAACCTGCCGACGAAATGTCTGTAATCGTTCAAGACCTGATTCGCCTACTCGACAACGTCGGAGCCGGCCTCAACCGAGGTAAGCAACCCGAACCTGCCCACGCCGCAAAAATTGCTGCACTCCTTCGCAAGGTAGCCGACGAGCTGGATGAGTAAGCGCAAAGCGCCAAACCTAACCGACTTTGCCAAAGCTGCTGCCGTTGACGCATCGGGTGAGCATGCGGTTGGTGACTGGCTAGAAACCATTGACGAACATGATTCGACCTGGTCATTCCTTTTCGCATCCAAGCTAAAGGGTTACCTCGACTGGCGCTGGTCGGTAACAATCTTTGCGCCAGCCAAAGGCGAACCAACTGTTTCTGAAGTCGTTCTGCTACCCGGTGTTGAATCACTCCTGGCTCCTAGTTGGGTGCCTTGGGCAGATCGGCTTGCCGACTGGAAGGCGCTACAGGCCGAACTTGAGGCTCAGGCGGCTGCCGAAGCTGCCGAAGCTGACGACGAAGAAGAGGCAGCCAGCGTCGACGACATTGTGGATGTCGAACTAAAGCATGATGAATCGCTAGAAGACGCCGAAGAACTAGCGCTTCTGGACTTTGAAGAAGGCGTAGATGCCGAGGATGATTCCAATGACGCAGGTCCAAGGCCACCAAGGTCGCGTGGCCGGAACCGTCGCCGGAAAAATAACAAAAACCGCCAGGGCCAGACACCAAAGAATCAAGCCGACGAGAACTAACCGCTTCAGGTTGGTTTCGATGGGCTGCGGGTCCGGTTTGCGTTCCGCTTTGTCTGGGTAGAGCTTCATAAGCCTAAAGTTATCCCAGCTGGGCTACGACGTAATCGATGCAAGCCGTAAGCGACTCGACCTCGGCCAGATCGGTGGCAACGAAGGTCGCCACTCGCAACTGGTTGCGTCCTAACTTTCGGTATGGCTCGACATCGACGACGCCATTGGCTCGAAGCACCTTGGCGACAACCGATGCGTCCACACTGTCATCGAAATCGATGGTCACAACCACCTGCGAACGGTGGTCAACCTCGGTCACGAACGGGGTAGCAAATTCGGCAGCTTCTGCCCAGTTGTACAAGTGAGCGGATGCGGCTTTAGTGCGAGCATCGGCCCAGGCCAAACCGCCGTTTGCGTTGATCCAGTCAACCTGTTCGGCGAGCAGGAATAGCGTTGCGATTGCCGGGGTGTTTAGGGTCTGGTTGAGTCGAGAGTTATCGATGGCGGTCTTCACGCTCAAGAACTCCGGAATGTATCGGTCGCTAGCGGCAATGCGCTCGGCTCGCTCGATTGCGGCAGGGGACATTAGCGAGAACCAAAGACCTCCATCGGAAGCGAAGTTCTTTTGCGGCGCAAAGTAGTAAACATCAGTGGCTAGTGGGTCGAAGTCGATTCCTCCGGCGGCCGAGGTTGCATCGGTGAAGAACAGCGCACCCGTATCGACGCCGGCCAGACGCTCGACTGGAGTTACGACTCCGGTCGATGTTTCGTTTTGCGCGTATGCGTAGCTGTCCACGCCGGCTTCAACCTTCAACGCAAGGCGGGATCCGGGGGTTCCGTTGATTACGGTCGGGGCATCGAGCCACGGGTTGGTCAGTGCTGTTGCAAACTTTGCCCCGAACTCGCCATGCACCAGGTGCTGAGCCTTGCGCTCAACCAAGGAGAACGCGGCAGCATCCCAAAATGCGGTCGATCCGCCGTTACCGAGAACGATTTCATAGCCTGCTGGGTTGTGGAACAGTTCGAGTAGGCCATCTTGAACGCGCTTTACCAAATTCTTGACCGGTGCCTGTCGATGCGAGGTGCCCATTAGTTTGGCTCCGCTGGTCGCGAAGGCGTCGAGTTGAGATTGGCGAACTCGCGATGGGCCGCAACCAAACCTTCCATCAATTGGCAGGAACTGGGCTGGAATTTGGATTTCTGGCATTGTTCAAGTTTACCCAAGCCGCACCGCACGACTTGAGCGCATGGCTGGGCGATAATAGTGAAAAGCCTAAGTCGAGGGGAGTTGCATGACCGATCTGATTGATACGACCGAGATGTACCTGCGCACAATCCTCGAACTCGAAGAAGACGGCCAAGTTGTGCTTCGCGCTCGAATCAGCGAACGTCTTGGACAATCGGGCCCAACGGTCTCCGAAACAGTAAACCGCATGTCTCGCGACGGCTTGGTGATTGTCAATGGCGATCGTCACCTAGAACTCACCGAGCATGGTCGGCTCGAGGCGGTTCGAGTGATGCGCAAGCATCGGCTAGCCGAGCGCCTCCTTGCAGACGTAATCGGTCTTGAGTGGGAGTTTTTACACGAAGAGGCTTGTCGCTGGGAGCACGTGATGAGCGAGCAGGTTGAGCGCAAGATTCTCGAGCTGATCAAGACTCCAACCGTTTCGCCATACGGTAATCGAATTCCCGGTCTCGAAGAACTTGGAATTGTTTCGAATTTTGACGACGCGACCGGCTCACAATCTTTGCCCAGCAAACTCGCAGGCACTGGACAAGCGAGCGACTTGAAGTTGGCTCGTTTTGGCGAACCGATTCAGATCGATCCTGAGTTCCTAGCAGATCTGCGGGATCTAGGCCTATTGCCGGGAACTCGGATCAATGCCTCACACATCGATGGCCGCATCTTTGTGTCACTCGTTGGCCAAGAAAACGGACTGGCACTAGATCACGATCTTGCTGCTCACATCTTCGTCGAGGATTAAACGGAACTCTCGGGTAAACTTGAACTGTTGAGCGTCACAAACCTGAGGCTCGACCAAATCCAGATGGTTTCAATTCCGCAATCTGGGTTAAAAAATGTTGAATGCGGAGTGACTAGTCACTGAAACTTTGGAGGTTTGACTTGGCTAAAAAGCCCGGTGGTCGCCGCAGAGCCGACGTGAAGATTAATTTCTTCGAGCAATTTGAATTGCGCAGTCGTAGCTCAGCAGAGCAAGCAGAACGCGCGAAGCAAGCGCGGCTCGCTCGTCGCGCCGAGCGTAAGAACACCCGTGCAGCCGAAGCCGTGATGCTCGAGGCCAGCGTTCAGCCAATTCTGCAAACTGGTTCGGTTATCCAGGCCGTTGTTCCAACCAAAACCGCTCGACTTCGTCCGCTGCGCAACATCGCGACTATGGCTGTTGCATCCGGAATGTTGGCAACCGCGGCGCTGCCGGCCTACGCCATGAGCCCTGACCTTGCCGCCATGACCCGTCTGATCACGACGGATGCCGCACAGATTGCCAGCAATCCTGACACGCAAAACCTAACCGTGCTTGCGGTGAACTCCGAGAAGTATTCGCGATCGACCTACAAGACCATCAGCGCCAACGAATTGGCTCGCCAACAAATCTTGGCTGCCGCTCGTGGTTGGAGTGGCCCTACAGCGGCCGACTTCCTGCTGAACCCGCCGTTCCCGAGTTATGACACCACGCAGGTCATGAAGGTTGCCAATAAGTACGTTGGTGTTCCTTACGTCTTTGGTGGCGACACCCCAGCAGGCTTCGACTGTTCGGGATACGTGGCCTATGTGTTTGCTCAGTTTGGTATCGCTTTGCCGCACTCGGTGCACGGCCAGGCTCGCCTTGGAAAGATCATCAAGCCCGAGGATGCGCTGCCGGGTGACCTTGTAGTGTTCAACGATCTGAGCCACGACGGTATTTATGCCGGCAACGGAAACTTCTTCCACGCGCCGCGTCCGGGTGACCGCGTGAAGCTTGCCACGATCTACACCAGCAACGTTCACTTCGTTCGCCTCGGCATCGACGGCTAATTCGAAACCAAATCGTCATAATTCGTTGCGCGTTTCTTAACGTGCACGAAGATCGCCGGTTCTAACCTTTGACCTAAGTGCAACTTATACAGGTTGTCAGGAGGAGGTGCCGCTCGTGTCTAGTTTGCCTGCCAAGCATGTCTACTGCCTGCGTCATCCCCACCAATCCTGCCAATCCGAATACGCCAACGCGTCGCCTAAATAGGCGGCGCTTTTTTGTTTTCAAGGTGGGTTGCACTTGCCGAAAACCCGGAAGCCGTCTGGGTGATTTCGAAAGGGAAAAATGCGCACTCTCGTCTTAAACGCCGGGTACGAACCTTTGGCGGTTGTCTCATTCAAACGAGCGCTCGTTCTAGTGCTCAATCACAAGGCGACGATTCTCGCCGGTTCCGCCGAACAACAGGTGCACAGTGCCTCGGCACAATATGATCTGCCGTCGGTAATCCTGCTTCAGCGCTATGTTCGAGTTCCGAATTCGCGCAACATTCCGGTTTCTAGGCGCGGAGTATTGCGGCGTGACGGTTACCGTTGCGGATATTGCCAGAAATCGGCAAACACCATCGACCACATTCAACCGCGATCGAAAGGCGGCAAAGATACCTGGGAGAACCTGGTTGCCTGCTGCCTGAAATGTAACAACGCCAAGAGCGACAAGACGCTTTCTGAAATTGGCTGGGAACTTCGCACCGTGCCACGGATGCCTAGCGGTATCGCATGGACGGTCAGGGGTGCCGAGCGGTT
The DNA here is from genome assembly GCA_046063405.1 of Microbacteriaceae bacterium. Lineage (GTDB taxonomy): Bacteria > Actinomycetota > Actinomycetes > Actinomycetales > Microbacteriaceae > Rhodoluna. The sequence goes on along the minus strand of JBJTMF010000068.1, from coordinate 3,776 downwards.
CGAACCGGAATGGGACGAGTTCCTCACGTTGCCGAACGCCGCCTGATCACGAGGTCGGACGCCCTGACTACGATAGAAAACAACTTATTTTTGCAATCCTCGAGGGGGAAAGAAAATGGCAGGTAACTTCTGCACGTACTGCGGTAACGCAATCAGCCCTATGGCAGCAGCATGTCCGCAGTGTGGTCATCCGTTAACCGCAAGCACAGAGCCGACCATCGGCACACCAACAGCGCCAACCCCACCACCGATTGAATATGGGCCGATCAAGTCAAAACTGGCAGCGGGGCTATTCGCGATTTTGCTTGGCGGCATCGGAGTTCACAAGTTCTATCTAGGCCGCATCGGGCTGGGGATCGTTTACGCACTGTTCTGGTGGACCTGGATTCCGTCGATCATCGGCCTCATCGAAGGTATTTTGTACCTTTCGCAGTCCGATGAGGAGTTTTCGCAAAGGAATGGCGTTCGCGTCGCATAGGTTTTCGTAGCGAATCATTTCGGTGGCCCCGATAGGAATCGAACCTACGACACAAGGTTTAGGAAACCTCTGCTCTATCCACTGAGCTACGGAGCCGAACTCACCAAATATACATCGCACTCAGGGCAAGCCTGCGAGGCTTGTTAGCGCTCGAAAGTTAGTCTTTAGACGTGCAGCAGACCGGCGATACGAAAATCAATTGGGAACCTTGGTTGCGCGAAATTCGCGCCATCGGTTTCACCAATCCGCTGCTCAATTTCGAAATCAATTCGGTGGGTCAAATCGACCTAGAGCGGGCGCATCCGAGCGGAACGGCGCAGCTTGCAAGCACCTACGTAAGTGTTTTATCGAACCTATTTCGAGACCCGCTGGCCTTCTCCAGAAGTTACTCGGCGGCTAAACGCATCAAGGCCAGAGCAGAACAACTCGACTCACAGTTCGGTATCGAAGCGCTTGCCCTGGTGGCTGGTTTAGTCAATCTCGAACACGATGGCTTTGACCTTTCGCTTCCTATTCTCATTTGGCCTCTCCAGTTGACTCGCAAAACCGATGATTTCGAAGTTGCTCTAAGCCCGAAACCGCGCGTAAACCCTGGTCTAGTCGAAGCACTCGAGATTGCCTACGGTGTTCACCTCGACGAACAAAAAGTGCTTTCGTTCTTTGGTGCAGATGCCGACTTCGTGCCGTTGTCCATGCTCGAGTACATTGCCAGCGCGGTTGGTGCACAGGCAAAACTGGAGACTCGCAAAATTCTGGTGATCGGCAACTTTGCCACCGAGTCAATTGAACTCGCCGCCGACGTTAAACGCAGTGAGACTCCACTGCTAAGAAAGTTGGCTGGTCTCGATCTTGATGAGGAGCCGCAACCAGATTCTGGAATTCTGCCGACCGTGCCAGAGGCTATGCCGCTTTTGATTGCCGACGCCGATGCGACTCAGCGACGCGTGGTTTCAAGAGTGGTCGCCGGGCAATCGTTCGCCGTCGAAACGCTGCCTGGTTGCGGATACACGCAGACCGTGGTCAACGCAATTGCCGCCGCGGTCAGCGCTGGCAAATCCGTTTTGGTGACTGCGCCTCGACGCCAAACACTCAACGAACTCGCCGAGCGCTTGGCTTCGCTTGGGCTTCCCGGTTTAGGCATCCGGGTCAACAACACCTGGTTCGATGTCATCGCTGCGATTTCTCGAAACGAGAAAAGCACGGCGGTTGACCGAAGCGCGTCGGTTCGGGCACAAGACGACGCTTCGAACGCTGTGGTCAAGTATCTTGACTTACTCGAATCGAAAGAACCGAGCCTTGGGCTCTCGGTCTCTGAGATTCTCACCGAATTGGCAAAACTGAGCCTGTTACCTAAGGCTCCGCAAACCAATGCGCGAATCGATAAAGATCACCTGATGCAGCATCGCTCTCGCGGCGCGGCACTCGAGCTTCTGAATTCGGCCCACAAGGCTGGAGAATTTGACTTCACGCCGAGCGAGGCAGCGTGGTTCGGAGCGAGATTCGAAGATGAATCCCAAGTTGAGCACGCCATCGGTCTGGCCAAAAAGCTGCGCGATGACTCGCTTCCAGCGCTAGAAGCGGCTATGAACGAGTTGGCTCTGAAGTCACACTTCAAGAAGTCCATCAGGATTCGCGACTGGGGCGAACAGATCGCACTGGTGGTGGGTATTCGCGAGACACTCGGCCGTTTTGTACCTGAGGTTTTTTCTAAGCCACTGGATGAACTGATCACGGCAACCGGCCCAAGAAACCTAAGTAGCGAACTTTCGGGATCAAGTCGACGTCGACTGAAGAAGCTGGCCAAGGAGTATCTGCGCCCCGGCATGCACGTTGCCGACCTTCATCAGGCGTTGATTCGCATCAAGGAGCAAAAAGAAGCCTGGCAAATGCATGTGATTGGCGACCATGCGCCGGAGGCCCCGGCTGGTATTTCCGATTTGTTGGTCAACTATCAGGCGTTTACTTCGGATCTTGCCGAACTTCAGCAACACCTCGATGATGGCGAAGGCTCGCTGCTACTTTCGGCCTTGCCGCTGCCCGATTTGAAGCACACGTTCGACTCGTTGGTTGAAAACATCGAGCCGCTATCCAATCTTCTTGAGCGCAATGTGATTCGTGCCTCGCTTCGCAGCGCTGGTCTAACCGAGCTGGCTAGAAGTTTGGCGAGCTTGAAGAGTAAGCCAGAGCAGATTTCGCTCGAACTTGAACTCTGCTGGTGGCAATCTGCTCTCGAGTATTTGGTAGCCAAAGACTCACGCGTCATGCAGTACACGGCAGAGCAGATTGAGGCTTTAGAGGAAGATTTCACGATCGCTGATGAACAGCTCGTGGCAACGGGGGCACCGAGCCTGGCATTCGAATTGTCGAAAACCTGGCAAGACGTGCTCGAAAAAAATGCGGCCGAGGCAGCCGCGCTGAAAGCGCTTCTGCGCGCGCGAGTGTCTTCGATATCCCAGCTCCGCGAAGCTGCTCCAAATGTTTCCAAAGAACTTTTCAAAGTCGTATTGGCGTCGCCTTACGAGATCCCGCGCCACCTCGAAGGGTCGCATCGATTCGACATCGCCTTCGTGGTGGATGCGGCTGGCACAACCGTTGCCGAGAACCTAGCGGGGCTTACTCGAGTTGATCAGGTTGTGGTGTTTGGAGACGAAGCTACTACCGCTCCGGATGGCTTCGAAATCGAAGCGCATGAGAGTCCGATGTTTCGCGAAGATCGAGTGAAGTCGATTTTTGGTGTCGTGAAGTCCAACTTCTTCCGTGAGGTACTTCGCAAATCCTGGCGAGGCAATGGGCAAACCCTTGGCTCGATGATCAATCGCGAGTTTTATCAGAATCGAATCGAATTCGCTCCAACCGCGCGCGAGTTCATGGGTGAAAGCAACTTGACCGTAGAGATCTTGAAGTCGGGTATTGGTTCGTCGACCAAGGGAACCAGTGCGGTCGAAAGTCCCGATGTCGAAGTAGAGCGCGTGGTGGCACTTGTGCTTGAACATGCCGAACGACACCAGAGCGAATCGCTACTGGTATCGACTCCATCGCGACTGCACGCCGACCGAATTGAGTCTTCGCTGAGCAAAGCCCGCAAGGCGAAACCCGAACTTGACGAGTGGTTTGATTCTCACGGCCGCGAGAAGTTCGAAATCACTCCAATCGCTTCGTTGTCGCATCGAAGCGCTGACCGCATTATCTTCAGCGTTGGTTTTGGTGTAGACGGGGCCGGACAAGCACCGGGAACCCTCGGCGATCTGTCGCAAACCGAGGGGCGACGCTATCTGGCTAACTTGCTTGTGAGTGCGCG